>NZ_JBVFVW010000005.1:0-193367 GCF_055522415.1 Christensenella sp. KGMB01412
TTTCTTCCTCATATATCTTCTCCTTTCTGTCATCGGGTCAAGTTCTGTCCGACAATCCACTTTGAATGTACCGAATATAATGCAAAGTTGTCGTTCCTTGGCTACCTCAATAATCTCACAAAGTTGTTTTGTACTTCTGGTAATTCTGCTAACCTCTGTCGCGATAATGGTATCGCCAACTCCAATGTCCAAAAACAACCTGTTTAGCTCGTTTCGATCTGTCTTTACTCCGCTCTCGTATTCTAAGTAAATATTTTCAAGCTTTACCCCCTTCAATTGTAGTTCTCGCACCTGACGTTTTATGTCCTGCCTGTTTTCGTCTGTTGAACATCTTGCATATCCATATAGCATTGCCACTCACTCCAATTTATATAATATGTGATACAATATTTCATTGCATACATATTATATGATGTTAACGAAAACATTCCGACCTTTTCTTTTATAAAAAACAGTCCTTTTGATGCTGATTAGAAGCCTTTTCGCCATGAGTAAAAATATAAACGAAAACATATGTTTGATTTTACAATTTTTTGAAGCAAAGGAATAAATTAGTCTTTCTCATATTAAATAAAGTGGTATAATAAAAATAAATTTTCTGCTATACAACATCAATATAAAACGCAACCAAAATTTCGACATCGTGTTGTTGAGATAATATGGAGTTCATATTATTTATCGAGAGGGATATAATGGCTATACTATAACCTAAGTTAAGGGTAGTAGTGATAACGAGTAATATTTAAGGAGAAGTAAAATGGAAGATAAGCAATATCAATTAATCAAAGGTACAATTGCTCATAAATTGAGTATTGAAGAATTGCGTATTGAAATTGCTCAATGTCTTCAATTTGAAAATCTTAACTTTCTAATTGGGGCTGGCTGCTCTAGCCTCCACATTGATGACGTAGAGAAAGCAATTCCAACAATGGCGGCACTCACAAAAGAGTTTTATGCAGAAAACGCTGATTTTACTACTCCAGATGGCAATGATGCTAAACACCGTTTTCCCGATAACCTCGAAGCCCTAATTAATTACTTGATGTCGATATATAATGTTTGTGATGAGAGTGAAAAAGATAGAATATTTGAGAAAGTCGAAATAATTAACAGGTTTATTTTTGATAAGCTTTGTTATACAGAAGAATGCATTGAGTTACTAAGTCTTTACAAGATCTTTTATCAAAAAATTGTAAAAAGGACGCGGCAGACCCCTGTTAATGTATATACCACAAACTATGACTTATATAATGAAATGGCATTAGATAGTCTCTCCTTTATGTATAACAACGGTTTCATGGGAAGTGCCAGACGTATTTTCAACCCCAATTCATATAATTATGTGATGGTCGAAAACCTCAACTTAAGTAAAGATGTTTGGAGAAGCGTAAGTAATTTTATTAATCTATATAAGATTCACGGATCTATAAATTGGGTTAAAGAACCTTCCGCGACTACAGATATGAGCATTATTGTGGAGAAGGATGTCGATGTGATACGCCAGCGCAATGATTTCAAGTCATTAATGATATACCCGACGCCACAAAAAGATAGATCCACCCTTATGGTTCCTTACTCCGACTTGTTCCGAATGATGCAGAATAACTTGTTGAAGAGTAATTCGACATTAATTACAATGGGATATAGTTTCAGCGATGAACATATAAATAGAATCATACTGAATGCTCTTTCTGTCTACAACTTTCGTTTAGTCATCTTTGGGGATTCTCCCAAAATACGAGAGTTGCAAACGATTGGTGATAGTCGTATTTGGATAATTAACTCAGATGATAAAATCCACTATTTTAAGAATATAGTTGAACGCGCGCTACCTCAACTTGACGAGGAACAAATAGAGGCTCAAAAGATGCGCGATTCAATAAATAAACTGGCCTCAGTACTAACAACTTCTACAAGTCGGAGTGATGATAATGCATGATAAAAGAGTTATCGGTAGGATTATCACAATAAACCACAACAATATTGTGGCTGAGATTTCCAATGATCTCGGCAACTACATTAATGTCTATGACGGAATACGATTTGTCGGAGAAATTGGATCGTATGTGGCTATTGATGATATTAATCGCCGAATAGTAGCAGAAATAATTGCGGTAGATGAGAAAAATGATTTGTCTTTTGAACGGCTAAATAAAGCAAGTAGTTCAAGGTACTTGCGTATCAGCCTTATTGGTGAAATAAGTAATGATTTATTTACCTTCGGTGTAACAAAAATGCCCCCCATTTTTTCCGAAATTAAGCTGATCAGTGAAAATGATCTTCAAACAATGCTGGACACACGTGATGATTTCCAACTCTGTGATGACGGCTGTACAAAACTAAAATCACTAACAATCGGAACTTCGGTTATATTTCCAGACTACAGGGTGAAAGTAAAATTGAATGACTTTTTCGGCTTTCATTTTGCTGTGTTTGGTAACACCGGTGCAGGCAAGTCAAATACTATTGCCAAAATGATTCAATCTATCTTCACTAAGACAAATTATTCGGCTTGTGGTGCAAAGTTTGTCATCTTCGATTCAAATGGTGAGTACAAAAATGCATTTCAAGAGATTCCACAATCCAATACAGAAATCAATGTAAAGTTCTTAACCACATCAGATTACGATTCTGATAAAAAAATTGTTATCCCCGTTTGGGCCTTGAGTGTTGATGACTGGGCAGTTCTACTACACGCGTCAGAAAAGACACAGGTGCCTGTTTTGCGGCGTGCGCTTGAGCTAATTAGGATTTTCGACTCTGATGACACCAAAAGTGGGGCAAAGGAGCTTAAGAAACATATTTTAGCAACTGTGGTAAAAGATATACTTGCTGGAACAGATTCACCCGCCGCAAAACACGATAAAATAACATCGGTTCTACAAAAATTTAACGAATCTGGTTTTGAACTAACCACGGAGATAACCATTAACGCTGAACTCGATGCAAGTACAAGAAGTGGTCAGTTCTCAATGGCTAAGGCTATTGAAATATCTTATGGACAAATGTACGCACCCGCAAGTGTAATTGCTTTTTGTGACACAGTGATCTTATCCGACATCAAGGAGGTTTCGAAATCGAAACAAATCATTCCATACTCACTTGAACGATTTCTTGAAGCTGTCAACTTTGCCATAATATACGAAGGCAGCACTAACTCAAACAGGATATATGAATATAGTGCAACGCTGGTTGCTCGTCTCCAAAATTTAATGGAAAGCGATACAGGAGATTTCTTCGCACAAACAGAGTATTCCACAGTAGAAGAGTATATTGATTCGATACTAGGAGATAACCAAATTCTCAATATTGACATTAGCAGTTTGGATGATTCTGCAACTGAAGTGATAACGAAAGTTATTTCAAAATTGCTCTTTGATTATTTGCGTCGTTTGACGCCTAGGAACTCTAAACCGATAAACTTAATTTTGGAGGAAGCTCATCGTTTTGTCCGAACGGATATGGATTATGGAGTGCTCGGATATAATATTTTTGAACGCATCGCCAAGGAAGGACGAAAGTTTGGCCTTTTATTGGGAATTTCATCCCAGCGTCCAAGTGAGCTATCAAAAACCGTAGTTTCACAGTGTAATAACTTCATCATTCACCGCATCCAAAACCCTGATGACATAAACTATATATCGCGTATGGTTCCATACATTAGTCAAGGTACTATCGAACGGATAACATATCTGCAACGAGGGTATGCTTTGATTTTCGGTACGGCTATCAATTTGCCTACAGTAACGAGCATTGAGAAGGCAGAACCCACACCAAACAGCGCTAATTCTAACATTGTAGAAAAGTGGTATGTCAAATCTGATGGATAAACAATGGCTATTATTAATGTGATATTATCTATATAATTGCACTGTGACATGTAACAAATGCATTGTTGGGATAATTGGAAAACATCAATAATCAACTTAGTCCTATAATCTGACTTTGAAATATAGAGGTATTTGTTTTCAAGTTATGGAGGTTGTCATGAAAGTTACTAGAAGCAATAAAGTTGACGGAAATATCGCAACAAGCTTATGCTCATATTTGACACAAATAAAGGATAGTAAAGATTTGCTTTTTAATTCTGAACATCCGTTAAAACACCCATTGGCAATTTACAATATCAGTGCCAGAAGATTTTTTGAAGCATATAACAAGTTGATAGATGTTGTAGGTTCTCAAAAAAAGGGGGATCCGACAAAACAAAATTTCTATTTGCCAACCAAAGAACTATTTGATAGTTTTAATTCGCATATAGATGGTATTTATCATATTTTCAAGTGCTTTTTTCCGGCATCATTTGTCTCAAAAGAGATAAATTTTGCCGACCGGTGGTTAGAAAGGGCAGCAAAAAACAACCAAATATGTAAGGATGCCTTAAAGGAATTTAAAAGTAACATATCTTTCTGTTTGCCCAATATAAAAATAAATAATAAGTTAAAACATAAACATGGCATAATTCATGAAATTATAATAAAGTCTTTTTATGGCAATGCTGTTGGTTTTTTCATTGAGGCAGTTGATTCATCAGGTGCCATTCTACCAGATGAGGAATTTCATAAAAAATATGGTACTGATAGTACTGGCTACAGCTATAACTGGCTATTACTGGAAATGCTGACACAGTTCTATTTTATTGATAATTATGCAGCAAAATCATTGAAAAAAATCATTGGAGGATTGAGTTCAATTGATATTCCTTTTGAAAAAGTAGAAATTCAAAATAGCGATATAATGGAGACGTACAAAAAGTTGGACACAACGTTATCAAATATACTTTTTCCTAACGAATACACAGCGGAAATTCCGCAAGTTGATTTTGATGGGGATACATTGACTCTTAAAAATCCCGCTTATAAGACCTATGCAAAAAGGTTTGTTCCGATATCCAAATGTCAAGTAAAATTGATATTACACCAGGATGGTATAACGACGAATTTTATATTGCCCTATGGTTCTCCATGAGTTTAATTTATTTCATATCACTACCAATCCATAGACTAGGGAGTGTGTTGATAAAATTGAACTACGTATTATGTTTAGACTAAATTCTTGGTTATAGTTTACAGAACCCAATGCATCATTATTGTAATAATACTATATAAGTTTGTATGTAGCGAGATGCAACTTCTATGTTAGGATAACCAATTTTAAAATTATGTGTATAGCAAAACCCTGTCTGCCTTGTGCACATAAGCAAACAGGATTTAATCAACATATGTAGTGCTTACGATTTACGCACCGTTTCTTGCATGTGATCTAAGCATACTTCCATTGTTCGAAGTAAAATAATCATTACTCCAATGTCTTCTTTATCGGCGCATTTGTTTTCTGGCTCGATTGCATTGCAATAATCTTGAAGCTCTTTTGAAGCTTCTATTAATTGCTGTTTGTGATTAGTGTTTTGCCGAGGAATAGATTTCCTTTCCCTTACAAGTTTGATTGCTTTTGGTTGTGAGGATGGCTTGCAGGTGCTCTTTTCTTTTTGTAATTGTAGCATTTGATTCTCCTTTAAATTTAATTTTCATGTAAAAACCTATAGTCGGGATTGTTACATAATATATAAAAATAGTCTTTTGTAAGCTGGAATAATTAAAAACGTTAATATTATACGATTTGAATTTGTTTAGAATTTACAAAATATACGGTTTTTGGTTTCAAAATTTAGTTGATTTTGCTTTAATAGTTGCTTTATGTGTAGGAATATTAAGTCTTTGATCAATAATTGTGGTTCTATGATATGCTTCTATATTTATAGTATATACTCTGTTTTATATTAGGGCTAGTGCAAAGAACTCCCGCATATTGTAATACGGGAGTTCTTTGGCAAGTATTGTTTTATAAGCTATTGAGGATTTTTGATATAGATATGTCCTGTAGCCCCAGCGCTGTGAGTAAATCCTGTGTTTTTCCCCAAAAATATTCAATGTTCGTTTTGGGTGCAAACGAATCTACCGTTGCGGTTAACATGTAGCCCGCGCTTTGACTGTCTAAACCCGCTTCAGCTAGAACTCGTCCAATGGGCGAATCATCTGATATATCAAAAGATGTTGTTCCCGATGATGCGTTTTTATTTTGCTTCAAATCAGCCACTACCAATTGTGAGGACAGTTTATCGCCATTTAACATTGCAAGGGCAATCGCGTTTTCTATTTGCGACACTTTTTTGTCCGTAAGGCTATCTCCGCCAATCAACACCGTTGCCGCCTTTACCGTGTTATTTGCATTATTAACAACAAAGTATAGATTGCCACTTTCGCAAGAAGTGCGGTAATAGGTATATGCTTCGTCCGACAAATCGTCCATAGGTGTACTATTTGCCGCCTCTGGAAATTGCTCTGAAACAGCAGTGACAAACTGTTCTTTTAAAATAGTTGCTGGCGCTGCATTTGCTCCTGCTTTTGGGGCGGCAGATGCTGTGCCACTCGTTGTGGTGGGATTAGGGACTGGTGGTGCGTCAGGGAATAAGGCTAAAATTTCAGGTTCTGTTGCTCTTACGAATGTCTTATCTCCTGTGTTTTTAAAATTGATATTGATTGTATTTGCGTCAATTGAGGAAACAATGATTGATTCTGTGGAAGCTTGTCCTAAATCGCCGCTTGCAAAGGAATCCGTATGTGATTCATGATTTTTATCAAGCCAAGTAACTCCCTCGTCTGTCAAGATATTATAATCTGTGATCTGTGCACCGTTAATGACATAAGCTAAGCGCTCCTGATCAAACTCTGACTGAATCCATATGCCATCTAATGTGGAGTTCGTGACAGTTGATAAATCAGGAGCAATAAATTCGTCTGGCTCATCTGGCTTATTGACATAAGCAAATTCTTTTGCATCATCGAAAAATCCATCGGTAATAGGGTTGCCGTCTAAATCAATATAAAAGCACTTAATATACTTTGATGTTGTTGGATTAGGAGCATCAGTATGTCGCTCAATCATCGCCAATCCGTGTTTGAACTGTTGACCGCTATCGCCGCTTTCGAGAGAAATAACAACCTTTCCTGTCCTATCTATATAATACCCACTGAACAATTCTTTGGTTGATTCCGCATTTTCGTTGATCGAACTTACACCAAGCAGTGATTGTTCGCTAAAGTTAAACTCGGTCGCAGCAGCATAAGCTAAAAAAAGCTGATAAGAATAAAGTGGCTCTACAATAATATTGCCACTGCTATCTATTATTCCCATATCGTCATTATTATCGCAAACCGCGTATAGATTCTCTGACAAAGGCCATAGGCTAGAATATTCCGTATTCAGGATTGAATTTCCATTGACATCCACAATACATGCATTTCCATTGACATCTTTAATAATATATCCGTTTGTAGATTCATCATAAATAACAGGAACAGTTATTGCGTCAAAGCCAGGTTCAACGCTCGCCAATTCATTTTGCAAATCAGCTTTTTTATACTCTAGCGATATAATGTCAGCATTAGCAAAATCAACATCTGATTCTATTGCCCATGAGTTATAAATCCTATTACCCACATATCCAATGTAAAGCGCCATATTATCGGGAGTATTTGTTGTTTCAAGGTTCCAAACAACTTCGCCGTTTTTATTTAATAAATAAGATGTAGCAATAAATTCTTCTGAAATTGTACCAACATTCACATAACCATTTTTATCAAAATCGCGAGCAACATAGTTATCTCCTTGCAACGGAATGATTTCATTTACGTTAATAATTACATTTCCACTCTTATCAATATAAAGAGTTTCCGAATCCCGACTTACAGATGCACGTTCTTGAGAAAATTTATTGGCACTGCTGAATTGAGGCTCAATAGCAATTTTACCGTTTGCATCAATATATCCCCATTTACCATTTTTTTTAACAGGAGCCAATCCTTCTGAAAAACTGCCAGCATCTTCATATTGCGGTTCTATTACAAAATCACCTTGAGGGTTTACATATCCCCATTTTCCTTCAATGCATACCGCCGCGACTAAATCATCATCTTTTAAATTGACTGCCTGTTTGTCTTCTTGTGTCGTGACAGATGTGGATGGCTCAGCGTCTTGCATTGCGCAAGCAAGAAGACTGAAACAAAAAATACTGCTAAGTAAAATACAAATCCATTTTTTCATATTGTAAATCCTTTCATTCGGACATTTTATAAATACGCCCGTTTTTTAGCATGATTTTT
Organism: Christensenella sp. KGMB01412; assembly: GCF_055522415.1. NCBI lineage: Bacteria > Bacillati > Bacillota > Clostridia > Christensenellales > Christensenellaceae > Christensenella > Christensenella sp. KGMB01412. The sequence goes on from NZ_JBVFVW010000005.1 coordinate 8,163, forward strand.
TTACTGCAAACAGAACAATCGGCACTTAGTGCCTTAATTGGAAAAAGCGTTTCATTGCCACAATAAGGGCATTTTACAACGTATGCTTTTAAAAAAAGAGGGAATAAACCTAATGTAAAAACAAACAGCGTTACTATGATCCATATTCCGATGTTCGCTCCACTCATTTGCGTTATGAAAATCAGCATAAAAATTCCGATTGGAATCATAAATATAGATACCCATAGATAAGATTTTACGCTCACAACTTTACAATTAGCAAGCAAATTACCTTGTTGTTCTGGTAACGGTTCGTTTCTCTCCGATGGTTCTGCCTCGATTCTTTTGCCGCAGTTGGAACAAAAGGCAGTATCATCAATGATTTCCTTTCCACAGTGTTTACAAAACATCATAAACCTCCTATCTATTTAGTCACGTCTTTTCCCATCAAGCGAAACAGCAGTCCGGAAATGAATACGCAAACCTCATGCGGACTCCCGTTTTGATCCTTTGCGCGTACAGCAACATATGTTGTTTTTTCAATGCCATATTGTTGTGCTAAATCAGAAATATAAATACTATAATTTTGTATATTGCTAAGAAATTGCTCCATCGTATCCGATTGAAATGAATATGAGACACCTTCCCAGTCAATTCCCTCATCGTTTGTTAAAAGTGCAACTTCAATAGTGTCTTCATACTCAAATACATACGGTTTCACGTCAAAATTTGTATCATTTTCGACTTCTTTCTTAAATGCTTCAAATCCTCCGCTTTTTCCAGATGATTTGGAACTGGTAACTGTTGTTGATGCAGCAGCAGACGCGGTTTGAGCAGGCTCCGTCTTTTTCGGATTTTGAGCAGAGCACGAAACAATGCCTACACACAATACACTGACCAGTAAAAAACAAATTATTTTTTTCATTTTCCCACCTCTTTCTTTTAATTATAAGGTCTGTTTGCTTATATGATTTATTAAATTATATGATAATCGCCTATACAATTCAAGTATATAACTGAATGGGCGGTGAATTATTTACTGTGAATTATCATGATATCGGGAAACGAATTCGTTCCAAACGAAAAGAACTGGGTATGTCGCAGGAAAAGCTGTCGGAAATGGTCGAGATTTCCGTCACACATATGAGCCATATCGAAACAGGTAATACAAAGCTGAGCCTTCCTGTTCTTGTAAAAGTTGCCAACGCACTAAAAGTAGGTGCTGATGAACTCCTGTGTGATACGCTTGTATCCTCCAAGCAAATCTACAATAATGAAATTGCAAATTTATTGGAAGGGTGCGACAATACCCAAATCCGTGTTATTACGGATATTATCAAAACAGCAAAGCAGTCCTTGGATAAAAACTATCCAAACAACTGAAATGCGAACAAAAAACCTCCTCCTGTGATTTATCTTATCAAAGGAAGAGGTGCTATTGTTGTGCTGTCAGCACAATATTTCATATAAAATTATGCTAATATCCTATAGATAGAATGTTCTGGATTTGCAATTGCGTTAAACTGCCAAGTAGCATCAGCTCCATCACACAGTAATGACCCTTCATTTGGTAGTGTCAGTACATAATAATTTTCTTCATTATTTGTTTCGAGCATACGGCAGGAACCATCAGGCTGAATTTTTAGCGTATAGATTTTGTCAGGAGTCATATTATTATATGCATCGAAATTGACATACTCATACGCCACACTTTCTGCTATCTCCAAGTATCGCGTATCTTCTAACGCAATACTTTGTCCGCTCTTTTCTTCGTAGACTGCCCGCCAAGCACCCTCGAAGAAATTAACGGCTTCGCCGCCTTCTATTACTGCCTCCGAAAACTCTATTGCTTGAAAGCTATACCCGTATATACTGTTTGGGTTCTCAACTATACGAACTAGCATATCGTAGGTAGAAGGAAAAGAATCTCCTTCCCACTCGACATCGGCGCTGTATTCATAATCTTTGTTATCATTATAAATAGTTGGTGTATCTCCAACGTACTCCACAGTTATTTTAGGAGAATAATCTCTTTTAGTAAAATAGTAGTAACCACCCCGCGCTTCACATATATAGTCTGGTGGTTGATAATTGTTAACGTCAAACTTGTCGTTGCCAAAGACAGACACAATAATTTCTTCTATTTGCGGCATGGATAACCTGACGCTGCGGGTAAATGAAACTCCTTGTTCTCTGTAGTCCTGCATATCATCCCTCAATGCAGTATTACAATATCTGTACAAAAACTGATTGATATATTCATTGGTCAATGTATCTTGCGGATAGGGAACTCCGCTTGCGTGCCACATTTCTGTGAGTACCTCCAATGGCTGAGAAAGGTTTGTGAGATTTGTTTCTTCAATATATTGTTCGTTTGTTTGCGGAAGTTTAGATATTTCGCTCGTTGTCTTCCATGGTTGCCATGTGAAAATAATCATAATGCATACTACGGCTATCATGCCTATCCATAAATACTTTGCTTTACCATTCATACGGAGCGCACGCTTTAGGTGCAATGCGTTTTTATATCGGTTGGCAGGCGATAGGTCTGTACATTTTTTGATGATATTACGAAAATAACCAGTTGCAAGTTTTTCACTGGGCTTCTTTCCTGTTAGCAACAGGTTTAACAATACGCCCAATGAATAAAGATCACTTCGCGCATTGGTCTGATGAAAGCCATATGCTTCGGGTGCGGCATAGCCATGCGTACCTATTTCAACGGTGTCATGATCAGAACTCTCGTCATAAAATCGTGCCGCATCAAAATCCAGCAGGGTAATATCCCCATGATCAGATAAAATAACATTGGACAACTTGATGTCCCTATGAATGATGGGCGGTACATGATTATGAAGCGAGATCAATGCATCACATAGTTGGCATGCAATTTCTTTGACTGCGACATGGGAGAAATTGTGCTTTTGGTCTAAATATTCTTGTAATGATTTACCTCGTACATATTCACGTAATACGATACATTCCTCTCCATCATCAAAAACACCGTATATTTCTGGAAGATTCGGGTGCTGCATCTCTTGCAAGGCAAGATAAATCTGTTTCTGGCTAGAACGAATCAATTTCTGAATGGCAACATGACCTGTTTTTCGATTTTTGACAATAAGAACCTTACCGGCCTTTAATTCACTGGTCTGTTCATATTCCCATAGCTTATATTGATAATCGCTCATGTTTGCCCTTTGACCTTTTTCGGTTTATGATATAAATTATATATATTAAATAAAAATGAGGCAAGTCATGCAGCACACAACCACTGAAAAACTAATGGGTGTTTTGAAAAATGCCAGTACTTTTGAAGATTTCTTGCAGCATACACAAACAAAGCAAGCTGAGTTTTCGCAGATGGAGTACTTTGATTATCTGTTCGATGTAAGGCAAGTAACAAAGTCACAAGTCATAAAGTCATCATTGATGGACACTTATTATGCCTATCAGGTTTTCAGAGGGGCAAAAACGCCTTCTCGTGATAAGCTTCTGTTGCTAGCATTTGCATTTCCTCTTGATGTAAAGGAAACGCAACTTCTACTGTATATCTGCCATTCGGAAAAATTGTATGTTAAGAACAAAAGGGATTCCATTATTCTGTTCGCACTGGAAAAGAGTTACTCGTTGGAAAAGACAAACGACCTGTTAGCAGAAGAAAACGTACAGACGCTTATATAATCTTGTACCAACTCCCCATAATGAATCGGCGCTATGGCTCGATAATATCGGCAGGAGAGCAGTCGATTTTAATATCATGTGGTTTTTTATTGTAAAAACAATGCTTTTTACCATTTTTTCCTCTTGCCTATACATTTGTATTGCCCGATCAATTCACCTCGTAAAACCATGGTAATTTATAATAAAAACGGTAGAAAAAACAGATTGTAACGTCGAGGATAAAATGATGTCTGACTTGACACTGGCAGGATGCAGTTACGATTAGTATGGCGTACATATGAATATTGCTTATACACCATACTAATATAATGCCCATATAATATACTTATATAGAATACAGAGATCATCCCATGGCGAAAACCCGTTTGCTGAAAGACTTTATCGCTGATTGTTTTTTCAATTCGGGTAAATATTATTTTTACCCATTGTTTTATTAGTGTCGTCGAAATATTATTGGTAAAATGTTTCCAGTATTTCTTTGTTATATCCAAATCGCACAACGCTGGCTTGATCAATAATATATTCATAGGGTATTTTGTTATCATCTCTACGTTGTGCAATTACAGGCATCTTTTTCACCTTGGTGTTTGGATATTTACTATAATATTGCTTACACTGAATCTGTGCGAATTCTCTTGCCGCTGATGCCGCATATAACCCGCCGAGATAGCAATGTATGTGCGGGAGTGACGATGATTGCTGCTTTGATATATTGGCAAAGCCTATCTTAGGTCTTCCTACAAGTCCGTCTCGCAAATTAATTTTTCGAGCCAAGTCTGCATTAACTGTGCTTAAACACATGAAAAATGAAAACCCGTTTTCACGCTTTCCTTGTAGACGCTTTAACGTTTTACATTGTGAGTTTAATGCTTTTAAGCCATCTTCATAGGTTAGGAAATGCTGCTGCTTGATATAGTATACTGTTTCCTTTGGAGGCGCGCTCATTTATGACACCTCCTTAGAAATCTTGAATAACAGTAATCTTTCGGCGGCTTTCTAGGAACCGCGATAATCAGTGCGTCTAGGTGTCCTGATGATTGTGATGGGGAACCCTCTCCGCCAAATAGGAAAAGCATCGTGCAAAGCGCGGTGCTTTTTCTGTTTTACGAAATGTTGACTCGAAGCCACGTGGGTTCATGCAGGACGAAGTCGCGCTATCCCACCCTCTCCGCCATTTTCAGAGGGTTTGTGTTTCTAACACTCACCCAGTACGTTTTCCATCGTTTTAGCCGATATTTCTTTGGACTTATAATCCAGATGTGCATAAATATCTGCTATTTTTTTATATGGCAATTCCTCACCATATCTTCTTGTATTTACAATCACAGCGCCGCCAATGAATAAAGATATTTTTATCGGCATAGTCAACAGTATCACTTTTATCGGAATTAACTGAAGGGAATATTATGGAAAAAAACACAATCATGCGGATTTTTAGATGGACGGGATAATTCGTTCAGAAAGCTCGGCAGCAAAATGGACGATTTCCCTTATTACAGTAAACGTATACGTGCTGCGCTTCGTTACGATATAGCATGCCTGTATCAAAAGAATATCCAATGCTTCTGCGTATCTGAGAACAATGATTCCGACATCACTTTTATGTCTTTGGTAGCAGAAATGCGTGATGATATAAAAAGACATGATATCGGCACCCATGTTTATTGTTCACCCGATCAGGATGATTTCATGACTTTCATAAAGAATTTGGCTCCATATTCAGGTATATCTTTATTTCTATGAATTCGGATTCTCCGCAAAAAGCGATGTTACAAAACATAAATTGCCTTATTTATGTCGACAGAAATAACAGGAAAAAATCACTTCCGGCGATTTTTAGTAATGCTCTAATGGAAGGCGTCGTTGTTCATTGTTTGACAGCTTATATTGACTTTCAGGATCAAACATTACAGATATTATGATGGCCATTATGACTTATTAAGTTAAATATCTGGCCATAATTTCGCTCAAGCAGCCCAAATCCACAGGCTTTGCAATGTGCTCATTCATACCCGCATTCCTTGCATGGTCAACATCTTCGGCAAAAGCGTTCGCCGTCATCGCTACAATTGGCAGTTTGCGGACATCTTTTCGATCCATGTTCCGGATTGCGGCAGTCGCCTCATATCCATTCAGGTAAGGCATCTGCACATCCATAAAAATAATGTCATAATACCCTTCCTGGGATGCTCCTACCATTTCCACTGCCTCCTTGCCATTACGCGCCCACTCAACCTGCAAACCGGACATTCGGATCAGCTCGCGCATAATTTCTCCATTTATTTCATTGTCTTCCACCAGCAGGGCGCGCTTGTCCTCAAGGTACATATTGCTGATTACTTCCGTTCTGGTAACCGGAGGATCGTCAGTAACCCCAAGTATTTTTTGAAAGCAACGGATAATCCTGCTTTTGAATAACGGTTTGGAAATAAAATAGTCTACTCCTGCTGCGCGCGCCTCCGCTTCTATTTCAGACCAGTCATAGGCGGCTAAAATAATGATCGGGATATCCGGCCCCACCTCTTCCCGAATTCTTTTCGCAGCCATAAGTCCATCCATTCCAGGCATCTTCCAGTCCAGTATCACAGCAAAGTAATCTTCCTGAGCCTGATGCCTGGTGCAAACACGCTGAACCGCTTCCTGTCCCGAGAAACACCACTCTCCCATCATCCCAATTTCATTCAGGATAAGGTTCGTGCTTTCCGCCGAAGCTTGTTTATCATCCACAACCAATACTGGCAGCCCGATCAGTTCTTCCATATATTCATGCTGTTCCCTGAGTAATTTCAAATGTATCGTAACCGTAAAACGCGATCCCCGCCCGTATTCGGATTCTACCTTAATATCTCCGTCCATCATACGGATCAGGTTGCGTGTGATCGTCATTCCAAGACCAGTACCCGTTTGCTTCTGCACATCGCTGTCCTTCGCCCGTGCAAACGGCTCAAAAATTATTTTCTGGAATTCTTCCGTCATTCCGATCCCATTGTCTTCAAAAACAAATTCATATTCTCCGTATTCCGGGTTTTTCATTGGTTTTTCTTGTATCCGGACATTTATTTTCCCGCCATCCGGCGTATATTTCGTAGCATTGCCAATCAGGTTCACAAACGCCTGCTGAATCCGGAGGCTGTCCCCAACAACACGCTCGTGCTTAATATTTACCACATTGACTTGTAGGTTATGTCCATGTTCATTAATCTGCGGCAATACCATTGTGATCAGGTTGTCGATCAGGTCGGCCAGATTGAATTCCTCATGCTGTAGCTCCATCTTTCCCGCTTCAATCTTACTCATATCAAGCACTTCATTAACAAGCGATAAAAGGTGTTTCGACGCTGAAGTGATCGTCCGCAGGCATTCCTGCACCCGTTCATGGTTTTCAATCTGTGTACTGGCAATCGCCGTCATCCCGATAATGGCATTCATTGGCGTCCTGATATCATGGCTCATTCTCGAAAGGAATTCTGTTTTGGCCGCATTCGCAGCTTCCGCACAATTATATGCCTCCTGCATCGCCTGCTGCTGCATGAGCTTCTCTGTTTTTACCTGGTCGATATCGAATTGGTATATGATGGCCTTGGTCGGTATTCCATCCTTTTGTTCTACAACCTGGAAACTGGTTCTCCACCAGTTTTGTTTTTTGCAGTTGGTCAAATATTCGATTTCAATACGGCGGTCCTGATGCAGCGCTTTTCTCAAAAAGTCTATGCTGGTAAACTCAATATATGCTTCCAAATAGTCAGGAGCTGCTACCGCCCTGCAGACCCATTGCATTGTTTCACTGTAACAACCGTCCGCTGGCAGTGTCGGAACAGGCTCCGCTCCCTCGAAGGAAAGCGTTGTATAAAAATCATTTTCCAAATCCACTTCAAAGATTCCAATATACTCGTCCTTCAGGCATTGCAGGACATGTTCCAGCTTCCGATGTGAACTTTCCCGTTGCTTAATATCCGTTATATCTGCAATCGTACCAACAATCCGTTTCGTGGTTCCTTTTTCTTTCATAATGGAATTGGTAATCGCATACCAGCGCTTTTCTCCTGTCTTTGCACTGTAAAGCTGTACTTGTACTGGCTTGAGAGTACTGCTTGTAAACATATTCTCCAGAATCATCACATCGTCTTTCGGACATAATTCTTCTTTTCCCAGTCTCTCATGGAAATGTTCAAAAGTATGACTTACTTCCTTTCCCCCACTCTCCGCAAGTGAAGGATAGATTGACAGCAGATCCTTGTCCACTTCATATTCATAGGTATACCGTTCGGAAGAAAAGACGATTTGCTGGTAGCGCTCATTGGCCATGTCCTTAACATACCGCTCCGTGATATCCCGGTAAACTCCTACCGCAGTTCCACTCGGCCTGCCGTCTTCATTCATAATCATACGGAACTTAAGATCATAAATCGTTTCCCGCCCATCTGCGGGAATCAGTTTTACAATTCCTCCCGCTTCTTTTTCTCCATGCAGCATCGCTTCATGAATCCGGATATATTCTTTCACGGATTCTTGGGCAATAATTCCCCGGTTTACCATTTCATAAGGAACCCCTGTTTGTATCGGTTCCACATGAAATGCCTGGGCCGTTTTCTCGTCCACCAGTATTTTTTGCTCATTTGTGTCATAGGTGAACACTAAGCTGCCGCTCTCCTCCGCAGCGATTTGGAATGCCTGCATACTGTTATACAGCTTTTCATTGCTTTCCTTGAGCGCCCTGTTTGCCTCCTCAAGGCATTTAACCTTCTGTTCCATTTTATACCTCTTAATGTACGTGTCCTTACTATTTTTGATACGCTCTTAATAATTTATTATCATGACTCCGCGCATAGATGATGCCGCTATTTATGTAAACTTCGGATGCACCTCCTGCATTTTAAGTAAATTGTATACATCGTCATTTTATATAATATCTTTCTACATCACAATCCCAATAATAATATATATTTTTGTGCTATTTTTGACAAGGTTTTTTAAAATATTTATATATTCACTATTCTTTTTTCATTGCGTTGCAATTCGTTTTTACTTCTGATTTCCATTCTTTCCAGTATCTTTCCAATTACATTATCACCGTATTTAGAAACTCCTTTTTCAACAAGCACCAATATCACAACTGACAGTAACTATTCTTTTTGTTAAACGCTCATAATGGAAAAAAGCCACCGGTTATCCTGATGAACTGGATAACCGATGGCTTTGCCCTATGAAGTTGATGCTACTTTTCTCATATAGTCAAGCGCCTTCTCAATGTGCAGCTCTTCTACCACAATTACATTTTAAGCAAAGTAGTGGGCTAATTTTTAATTTATTGCGCAGCTTTTACTACGGTATATTCATATTTTGAGATTATCCATTTCGTCTCGTAATGCTGGGATATCTTGCGTTATTGTCTCCCATAATACACCTACATCAATAGCGCCATAACGATGCGCCAATACATTCCTCATTCCACGAACCTTACGCCACGGAATCATTGTATGCGTTTCTCTATAAACTATATTTGTTGGCAATTTTACGATAATTACTTATGAATATTATAAAATCGTTTATCATTGATCAAAATATTTTCCGTATTTTGACCAACCGGCAACCCTCGTTGTATCCCGATATATAAATATGCCGATTATTTGCCCATAGCGTGTCCTTGGTAGATTTTTACCAGGGATGTTTCCTTCAGGCGTTCCGTTTCATTGGCAAAAAACTCATCCATGTATACCTTGAACGGATCGTTCTTCAGGAATTCCTTTCCTTCAATCATACGGATATTTTCAGACTCGAAGATATTGATCACATCATATACCGTTATACCCTCCGGTTTTTTCTTCAGGCGGTATCCGCCCTTGCATCCCTGCTCCGATTCAAGTAATCCTGCCCTCTTCATTTCGTTCATGACCTTCATACAATATTGGTAGGTGATCCCCGTCTCCTCTACGATTTCGCTCGCAGTGCTGAGCTTATTGCCTTTCAATATAATGTATTTCAATATCTGGGCGGCGTAAATCGTCGTTACTTTTATCTTCATCGCACCTGTTTCCTTTTTATACCTTAGTCGTCGATCCCCAACTTCAGTTCAAGTCCGTCTTCCGCATGGTCCAACCTGTCCTCTATCCCCTCTACCAGCCTTTCCATCTCCATATATGCTTCAATCGCAATATTCCCTTGTGTATACGCGCTTTCCAACTCCCATTCGATCCTGTCCAGTTGCTGTTCTGCTTCCTTCAGCTTTTGCCTGTTCTCCAGGTATAGATTCATCCGTTCCGCATAACCGCCAGCCGTTCCATCGTTCCCTACCTCTGCAATGACTGCATTTGCAGTTTGTTCTGCCTCTTTGATCCGTTCTTCAAAACCTGTGCCCGAAACCATCGTGCCTTCTTGCGGTTGCGCCTGAGTAGCTGTCGGCTCAGCCGCAGGTATGGATGTTCCTGCGGCTGACGTATTTGTTTGTTCCATCTCCCTTTCCCGCAGCTCTCCAACCTCCTGACGCAGTTCCCCGATCGCTTCCTCCAATTCGGATATATCCTGTTTCCCTACTGGTGCGCAGCCAAATGCCATAACAGCCAGAACTAATATCACCCCAACCAGTATCACATCTTTTACACGTTTCATATTTTCCCTCCACAAAACATACTTCGCGAAAACCGTTTGCTGCTGCCCCTGTTCTTTATCCATATATCTTTAGCCGCCCGAAGCCGTAAAAGTGTTCCGTCCAGTACGGTGTATCTACCCGGCTGTACCCGATCGGCTTCCCGCAGTGCAGCATATAGTTGTTCCCTACGTAGATCGCCACATGCGTCACCGGCCAGCTTGCCTCATACGTCCCCTGGAAAAATATGAGGTCCCCCGGTTTCGCCTCTTCCCGGGTTATCTTTTCGCATTCGTTATATATTCCCTGCGCGTTTGCCCGTCCCAGGTCATACAGCCCCGTCTGGTTGAATACCCAGCACACATACCCCGAGCAGTCAAACGAGGTCTCAGGCGTACTCCCGCCCCACACATATGGCATCCCGATATATTTCTTTGCCTCCGCCATCAGCTTCAGGTAACTCTCGTTGTTGTATACCTCGCCCGGGTATCCGTTTTCCCCGCCGTCTGTTATATGGCTTTCCGGCCGGTCGTCCCGCGCATATGTCGGCGCCGTCATAGAGATTTCATCACTGCGGATATATGCCATCGTTCCATCTTCCAGGCGTACAGCGTCAAAGCCGCCGTTCACATTGACTGCATATACCTCCAGTTCCTCCCCGATCCCGACTTCCTCAACCGTTTCGGCATCCTGCTCCGGTACACTGTACAGCACCGTATCGCACAATACGGTCCCAACCGTTTTCGGCTTCTTCTGCTGTTCCTGCGCTTCCGCCAGTGTCAGCGGCAGGTCGTACGCATACGCCCTTCCCGCCGCCAGCACCACAACAATGAGGAGAGCTATGAAAAAAACCGTTCCTTTCCTTCGCGTCATTCGATTTTGTCTCCGCACATCACTTTATTCTTCCCTGGTAAGCGGGCTGCGGAACCTCCGCAGTTGTTCCTCCGGTTCCTTTCTGCCCACCGCCTGCTTTTGTTCGTCCGCAGCGTTGTCAAACGGCCCAAGCTTTTCTTCCATCAGTTTTTTCTGCTCGTTCATAAAACCGTCAAGGCGTTCCCGGTATTCCCTGATCTGCTTTTCGCTTTTCTTTGTTTCCCTCCGGATATCCCGCAGCCGTATTTCGGCGCTCTCCACAATCAGGCGGGCATTTTCATTTGTTTCTTTCAAAATCTGCTGCGCCCGGCTTTCTGCCTCTTCTAATAACTTTTCCGCCTGCCGCCTGCCGGAGGCCGATACATTCTTCCCGCTGGGCAATCCCTGTTTTTCATCCTGAACATTCCTGCTTTTCAGGCCTTGTATTTCTTCCTCAAATTGCTCTATTGTATAAATCACGGCATCCAGGAATTCATCTACTTCGTCTGCATCATATCCTTTCATCCGCTTTTTGAACTCTTTCTCCAGAATCTCCTGTGCCGTCAGCTTCTTTTTAATCTGTTCCATTGGTTATCATCTCCTACCGGTCTATTCCCAAGCTCCTCGACATCCTTCAATAGCCTTGCTTTCTCTTCTTCCGTATATCCGTAATCTTTCAGCAGCAGTTGTTTGGCTTTGATATATGCCGCATCGTATTCCCCTGCCAGCTTCAGGCATTCCACCGTCCTCAGCTCCGCCGCGTTACGGATACTGCTGTCTGTACTTTCGCTTGCGCACTCATGGTACATCTTGGCCGCCATAATGTAATTCCCCTGCTCCATCAGCAGATATGCCTTTCTGAGTCCGTTTTGCAAATCATATCCGGCAGCAGGTATATTCCCATATCCCGCTGTATATCCATTGGTGTATCCCCTGGTAAATTCTATACCGTCCTTCCTGTATCCGAGCGCCTGTCCCCAATCCGCGGTCAATTCCTGCCTGCGATATCCCCGCTCCGCATTCTCCATTCCCCTTCTGGTTTGCAGTTCTTCGTACGCCTCCTGCCGCGCCCGCCGGCGCTCTTCTTCCTGCCGTTTGCTCCTCACACGCAATAAAACAAACACAATGGCCGCTGCCATTGCTGCGCCGCCGACTATCAGCCACAGGTACGGTATCTCAAGCCCTCCGATCACAAGACTGTCAAGGGCGCTTTTTTTCGGCTCTTCCGGTGCCAGTTCCGTCTCCAAAGACGTTGCCTGGGCCTTCGGCTCCATTGTTGCAGGCGCAGGCGTTACTGCCGGAGTCTGCTCCGGCGTTGCCATTGGCGTTGCAGATGCCTGCGGTACTCCCATCGCAAACGTCGCAAGCTGCTTTTCTGCCAAGCCTAACGCCTCTCCTTCCGCTGCATACAGCAGCGTCACTGTATAAACCTTTCCGCCGTATACAAGCGTCCAGAGCGTTTCCCGGTATCCGTCATAGTCTGTCCTGCTGCCTTCCACTGTGCTTGCATCTACGCCCCCCAGTGTATCTTCAGCTATTTCCCCAAACGTATATTGCCCGGCTTGTTCTTCTATCAAAGCCTCGATCCGTTGCGTGGCGGCCTCTGTTTCTGCCGTCCCCTCCGCAATATCTTCCGCTTCAATTTTCAGCGAGTATTGCAGGTTCCCTTCTCCCGTTTCTTCGTATACGCCGGTCAGCAGCAGGATTTCCGATTCCTGCTGTGCACTTTCCAGCATCTCCCCGCTCATGTTCGTATCGTCCGGCGTATAATAATATACCGTGTCTCCCTGTGGTATCTCTACCGAAAATGCCTCTCCTCTATATGTTTTTGCATAGGCTGCGCTACCCAGCAACAGGACTGCCGCCACCACAAACGCCGCCATCCACTTCTTTCGTTTCTTCACTCTATCGTGTACCGTTTTTCTTCCTGTTTTTTCTTTTTCTTCCGTACAATCAGGACTACCGCTATGATTACTGCTGCCGCAATGATAAATAGCCATGCCCAGCACGGCAATCCAAGAAACAGACATATTCCCATCGGGTGTCCGAACAGCGTTGTCATCAAGCAGATTGGCTTGCACTCTTCTGTGCCCTCAGCTTTAATCATTTCATCCCCTTGTCCAGCAATAACAATACTGCTGCCTTCATCCGTCTTTTCCCGGTAGCCTTCGCGCACCGCCACCACCTGTGCGTCCCCACCGTTTCTTGGTATTTCCACCTCAATAATGATACTAAATACGCCATCGCGCACTGTGATCCCGGTACCTTCATCCAGCAGGAGATTTGTCATACTGTCACGGTACAGGTCGAAATTCCTGCTGGCAAGCACCTTTCCCTGTTGCTTCACGTATACTGTATGCATACCCATTTCAACATCATGGATTTCTTCCCATCCTTGCTCATCCGTTCTTCCGTCCCTCACTGTGGAATGAAGCTCCAAATCCAGATTTGCCGCCGGTTCTCCGTCGTCGTACCTCACCCAAAATGCAATATCTACCGGCAGGCCCGCATACTTGTCCACATTCGCAGTGGACATAGGGCTTGTAGAGGCGTTCACAGACGCCGTTGGCGCCGGCCTTGCAGCTCCGCTGCCGCCACCGTTTTCCCCACCGATATGGCTCCCACCCGGATTTCTGCTTGGTACCGGCCCCGGCTGATCTGTTTGTCCCGGTTCCGGGGTATCTGTCGGCGCCGGTTCATCTGTTGGTTCTGGCTTCGGGGAATCTGTTGGTGTCGGCGTTGGTTCAGGTAGCACCTTTCTGAGCCTAATCGTCAACACATTGTTATCTGCCGGTATGCTTGCCGTTTCGCTGTACTGCACATAGCCCGGTGCCGTCACCGTTACCGGATATCCACCCGCATAAAGATCCAATATCTTGCCATGCCCATAGCTGTCCGTACGCACTGCCTGGCCACCCATATTGACTACCGCATCTTGTATCGGCACGCCGTTTTCGTCCAATACATACACATCCGTATCAAACTTCCGGCGCTGCATCACGATTTCTTCCGTATGGCTTGCTTCCGCGTTGTGGTCAATCTTCAACGTACAGGTATAATCTTCATGATACGGATGTGTCACATGCACCGCATACATCCCGTCCGCAAGCTCACAATTTGCGTGTCCCATACTGTCACAGGTATGCATATGCGCTGCACGCAGCACGGTATCTTGTATTTCTACCAACGCTCCTGCTACCGGCTGCCCAATCTCGTTTTTTACCACAAACAGGGTGGGCAGCTTGATCCGTTCAAGCTCTACCCGCACCTCCACAAGACCTTTCGTATAGGTCACAGGAATTTCGCCGCTGCTCTTGTATCCAACCGCGCTTACAATGAACAGGTAATCCCTTCCTTGGGTATACACAGGCTGCTCGCAAAAATATTGCCCATTCTCATTGGTTGCCGCTTTGGTCAGGTCAGGCTTATTCTCCGTCACGAGACGCTCCGAAAAGGTCGCTCCTTCGATCGGTTCCCCTGTTTCCTTATCTACAACTGTGAACAGGATACCGTTTCCTTTATTAGTCAGCTCTATTGTGACCGTACTGTCAAGATCATGCTCTTCCCCATACTGCGGATAATCCCCGCCCATATCCGTTGGCACTACCCCCGGCCCAATATCTACGGCAAGGCCTGTACCGCCGAGGCTAAAAACAACGCATATGATTAAGATGATGGCTACGCATTTCTTCATTCCTGTTACTTCCGTTCTCTTCCTTAGATATTAGTTTTTAACCAATATGTTGATACGCACGCCTGCCGTCCCGATCTCATTCTTGCTGTCCTGGTCATACGCCGTAAAGGTTGCTTTGCATGGATACTGCCCTGCCGGGAGGTTCTTGTCCAACTTCACATACTCCATGAAATATCCCGGATCGATCAGCCCGCTTTTGTAAATTTCCTCGCCATTGTCTTCGCGTGTTACCGTTACCGTCACCGCATAGCGGTTTGCCGGGATATTTTCGATGCGCATATTCCCTTCCGTATCTCCGCTTTCGTAAACAGGGTTTGGGTTGATCCCCACATTAAGCATCCCTTCCGCTACGATCGCGTTAAGACGCGCTTCCACATCTTCCTCGTCCATGCCCGGTATGATACCAAGTTCCGCGTTCTTTTCCGCCACCAGTGCCTGCTGCTGCTCTGCCGCATTGTTTTGCGGCTTGAACACAAGGATATATACCATAAGGGCTGCTACGATTGCGATCAGCAATATGATGATCACGATAAGGCCCTTCTTCTTTTTCTTTTCTTCCTGCTTTTTTCTCTCCGCCATCAAACTGTTCCCCTGTTAGTTGAGTATATTCAAAGTAACCTTGGCTGCTGCCGTACCAAGCTCGTCGTCCGTTTCCATATCTACTGCTGTGAATACCGCCGTGCAGGCGTATTGTCCCTGTGGCAATGCGGTACTCAGTTTTGCTTTTTCAATGTAGTATCCCGGATCGATCAGCTTACTTTCATAGACCACTTCCCCCGTGTCGTCACGCGTGATTGTAACTTGCGTACTGTAATGGTTTCCCGGGATGTTCTCGATGTTCAGCGTCCCTTCCACGTTTCCGTTTTCAAACACCGGCGACGGATTGATCGTGATATTCAGCATCCCCTCCGCCACTACCTGGTTGAGCGTCGCTTCAATATCTTCCGCACTTTTCCCCGGAAGTTGTCCCTGCAGGGCTGCACGGTCCCGTTCCTGCCGTGTTTGCGGCGTAAATGCTCCGCTAAAATACAGCGCCGCAACCACCGCAACTGCAGCAATCACAATAATCAGTATAATGATCCCCGTTTTCTTTTTCTTTTTTTCCTGTTTCACTCTTTGTGTCATAAACCATGCTCCTTTTGCCTCTTCGGGCCGGATTTGCACAAGGGACAGCTTACTCTCCCCTCTGCAAAACCGGCCCTGCCGGTCTTGCTTCCATCCAATCAGCGGATAGAATTGTCACTGAACTCGCTTTTTCTTATGCGTGTGCTGCAACCGTGAACTGTACCTTGAAGATGTCTGCCGCTACGCCATCCTGGAAATTCGTGTAGTCTGTGTTCGTGCCGCCAGCGGTAGCCAATACGGACAGGTTTGCCGTTGCGCCACCCTGGATGTTTTCATAGCCGCTCGCAATCGTATCCAGCTTTGACGTACCGCCCGTCGTTACGTCAAGATCGCCAAATGTGCCGCCGCACAGGCCCAGCTGAAGCTTGTAAGCGCCAGCCGTTGCTGCCGCCGGAGCCGCCTGAGACAGCGACCACTGTGTGCTGCCTGCTGCTACCGATGCCGTTACATCCGTAATGTCGATCGCGACCCCACTGCCATCGCCAAGATCCTTTGAATTGTTAATGATCGTGCAGTCTGTCGGTGCGAAGGTATTTACTTTGTTGTTCGTATTGTCTACCTGTACTGCCAGCGGGATCGTGATCGGCACTGTTGCCGAAATGCTGATCGGAGCCGTTTCCGACATCGCCAATGTGACGGTGGATTCCGCCGTGCCGGACTGCGCACCCTGTCCGATGTCCGGTTCAGCAGCCAACGCGATGCTGCCAAGAGAGAATACCATTACAGCGGCCATGGCCACTGCCACCAATGCTTTTGTTCTTTTCATTGTCTTTTCTCCTTTCGATCAGAACAAATATTTTTGTTGCCCTTAAATATTAAGGCTGTTTTATATATATATTAACGGTACGGGCCGTACCGTTAATATCCTGCTTAATTCAATACATGGATCGTGATTCGCGCTGCCGCGGTTCCCAGCTCCTCATATGTTTTCGGATCTACTGCCGTGAATACCGCCGTACACGGATATTCCCCTTTCGGAAGATCTACCGACAGCTTTGCGTTTTCAATGAACTGCTCCTGCTTGATCCCC
Source organism: Christensenella sp. KGMB01412 (assembly GCF_055522415.1). Lineage (NCBI taxonomy): Bacteria > Bacillati > Bacillota > Clostridia > Christensenellales > Christensenellaceae > Christensenella > Christensenella sp. KGMB01412. The sequence continues at coordinate 25,110 of NZ_JBVFVW010000005.1, forward strand.
TTGCTCTGGTATACCTCTTCCCCCGTATCGTCCCGCGTAATTTTCACCGTCATGTAATACGGGTTGTTCGGTACATTTTCAATCCGCAGGTTCCCTTCCGCTTCCCCATTTTCAAATACCGGGTTCGAATTGATCGAGATATTGAACATCCCATCGTCTACTACCTGATTTAAAAGTTCCTGAATATCTTCCTGTGATTTATCCTTGAAAAAACCGTCCTGCGCCATTTCGTCAATATCGAATCTGCCATATTCCTTATGCACAAGGTTCTGCCAGATGAAGTATCCGGCGACCGCTCCAATCGCTATGATGATCACCACCAATATGACGATCACTTTCCTGTTTTTCTTTTCTTCCTGCTGCCTTGCCATTTCCTCTCCTCCGTTATGCCCCCGCCTTCGAGACAAGGAACACTGTATCAAACACTACCTCTTCCCCCTTATGCGTACGCACAAGCGAATTTTCAAATTGTCCGTCAAATATGTATTCCGTCGCGCTTTCCGGCCCTATCATCCCCATATCTACCGGTGATGTACGGATTGTCGTCACATCCTGTGCCGGGAATTTGGTGATGCTGTTTCCCGTCGGCTGTATCTGCATGGCAACCTGGTGCTGTGTCAGCCGCGTCGCATCCCATTTGGCAAGCGTGACCTCACTCGTGCTGCCCGCCTGCCGGACAAACGACGTCATCGACACCTCCACCGAAGAATAAGCGCTGTTGTTGCGGACAGTTCCTATTGCTGAATAAAACTCTTTTTCCGCACCGTTATACATTGCCACCACCGATACATCAAGCGGCACCGTCACGTCTATTATGTCTTCCATGGGGACATTGAGATCCATCTCTCCGTCTCCATCAATATCTATTTCAGTATTTGCGTTACCCATATACCCATAGACCGGGGATTCATTTTTCATACGCTTATCCCCTTCGTCCGGCGCCTGTGTTGCTGTTTCTCCCGGCGGAGCGTCCACCCATGTTGGCGCGGCATAGGCTGTCGCGCCAAACAACAGCGCTCCCGCGAGGATCATTCCCATAACTGCTTTTTTCATTTTCTTTAACCTTCCACCGTGACCTTGACGACCGCCGCATTCTGCCCCATAAGTTCCTGCGTCTCCATGTCATACGCATAGATCATGGCAATCGCGTCATATTCGCCCGCCGCGAGGGGAACATCTAATCTGTCCCGCACGATACCGCTCCCCGGCGGCAGGATATCTGTCGCATAAATCTTTTCGTTTTCTTCTTCAAGGATCAGTTCTACCTTCATGCCATAGCGATTATGCGCCGGGCATTCGATCACCATTTCTCCCTCTGTCTGTGCATTCTCAAATATCATGTTGGAATTGATACGGAAGGAAAACATGCTCTCGTCTACCGCCTTTTGTAATTGCTCCCGCGCGTTATCCGGCGTAAGCTCCGCTGTATCCGTTGCCTTGTCGTCCACCACAAATGCCGCCCGCGCCTCCTGGCCCAAAACACCGGTGAAGAATAACAGCAGAAGTACTGCCGCAACTACTATGATGGCTGCTATGGCGATCATAAGCGGCCTCTTCGTTTGTTTCCTACGTTCCTTCCTCATCCCGTATAATCCTTCTCAAATAACAGCGTCATATTAAATTTGGCGCGCATTGCCTCGAGCGTCCGCAGTTCCATCAGGTCAAACTCCGGGATATCGCCTGCAAAGGTATATTTCCCGTTTTCGTTTGCTGCGCCCGCAGCCGTCTTTTTCGCAAGCTTTCCAAGCTCCACTGCGTTTTCTTCATCAAACGCCCCCGGCATCAGTGCTATCCGGGGCAATCCCGCAAACCCGCCGGCATCGTTTTCTATCCCGCTCAGGTACAGCGTCATCTGGTTCTTTCCAAGCTGTGTTCCCGGCGCAGCAAGCTCGAAGCCCTTACTGGAGTCATCCGCCTCGAAACCAACCAAGCTTACATTCAGCTTATTTGTCTCGCTGTTGTTGCGCACCGTGTACTCCGGCGCAAAGAACTTTTCTCCCGCAACATTCGGCAGGGCTGCAAACAGCATCTTTGTGGGCACGCTGACCGAGATCACGCCGCTCTGGTTCACCGCTTCCTTTTCTACCGCGTTTCCTGCATAGTCTTCCGCATAGATATAATGGATCGTATCCTCGATACTTCCATCGGTCAGGAAATAATAGTGGTTGCCGTCCGCGAAGGAAGTATCCTGCACTGCCGGAACATATGCGCCTCCCATTCCTTTTTTCCACTGCACGGTCGACGGATCCACTCCCGTCGCAGGCTCCGGCAGCCTTGGCGTATCTTCTACGGTAAACGCCACCTTCCAGCTTCCGTCTGCCTGCTGCTCATAGGTAATATTCGAGATATCCGGCGGAGTCGTATCAAAGAGCTGCGTTACTTCCACCGGCAGCGCCTCGCTTGCATTCCCGACCGCATCCACCGCATACACATAATATGTGCCAAGCTCTGTGATCTCGCCCGAGGTATATGCGCCGTCCTGCAAAGCCATCTCCTTTGCTTCGGAGCCATCTGCATTTGCAGACCAATACATGCTGCCCATACCGCTCTGCGCATCCTCTGCCATAGCCTGTATTCTGTTATTCCTCCCAAGCGCGGCATAGGTAATATCCGGCGGAGTGGTATCAATTTTGATTCCGACCGGTTTCATTGCAGTAAGGCCGCTTGTTTCGTCTGTTGCAGTCACATACCATATCCCGCCCGTTTTCACTTCTGCTGTGGAGTACGTCCCGTCCGCGTTTTCGGAAAGCGCATATTTCTCTCCGCTTCCGTCCGCGTTCTGCGAAATCTCCACCTTCTTCTGTATCGCCGTATCCGCGAACTTTACTTCAGCGGTTATGGTTTTTTCCGCATCTGCTCCCGTCCAGCCTTCCGGCTGTTGCGTGATTCTCATAATTTCCGGATTGCTTGGCAGCACAAGGTTTCCCATCTCGAACCGCAGTGGGCTACACGCATTTTGCCCTGTTTCGTTCTCATTCCATACGAATAGCAGGTAGTCCGGATCGCCGATAACGCTCTTGCCGTTCACCTTAGGCAGCACGAGGTTTTGCTCCCCGTCTGCCGACGAAATTTTCCCGATCCGCCCCGACCACTTCTCATGCGTCGTCTTGTTCACCAGCATCACGCTCATGTAGTTGTTTTCCCCATACGACGCGCCTTCATAGCGGATCACCATGCTTCCGTCCGAGGTCGCAGCTGCGGCTGTGGTTTTATCCGGCTGCAGCACTGCGTCCGTGCCATCCAGCCGGAACACGCGGTAGGTCTGCGCGTTTCCGATCTGCGCACCTGCGTTCCATATCCGCGTTTCATTTGCGCTATTGGATTTGAACGCGCCCATCGAACGTACCAACTTCGTATTTGCTTCCGGCGCTCCACCGCCATCCGCCGCGGGTACGAATAACGCCTGTGTATGGTCGAGATAAACCTCCGGGCGTATCCCATAGGTTCCCGTCACAACATAATTCTGCATCTGGCCGATCTGGTTGGCAGTCCACACGCGGCTTGTCGTCTTATATCCCGTACGCGTCCACCATGTAAGCCCCGTGGTCGGGGAACTGGTAAGGCCCGCATTACGGCTTGTATTGCCCTGCGGGAAATATGCCGTGTTTTCAAGCTCTGAACCAGTAGTATCCGTACCACTCGGCCCGTGATGCAGAGGAAACGCCGTTTGTCCTTCCGCCCCAACATCCGGCAGGTCGATCGTTTTTAGGCCGGGCGTATCCGCAACTGTGCCGGCAAACCGTTCCATTTCGGTCAGCAACAAACTTCCCGCATATGCTGTGCTCGTGCGATCATTGAATTTTGTTGTGCCAATCAGGTCTTCCGCGAGGTAAGCTCCCGGTTCCATCGTACGGAACAACGTATCGCCCATCCACACAAGCGCCTTGGTGCTGTCCATCTCCGCTGCGCTCACCGCGCCGCCCGGATAGTCCCCGCCTTGGTAATATGCGTCGATTCCACCGGTTCCCGATGGGCCAATGGGCGTTCCCCCGCCCGTAATGATCCCGTCTACCGTGACCGCTGCATTTTTACTGCGGTTTCCTGCTTTGTCGTAACAGAACACGTAATACGTCCCTGCCTGCGCAAGCGCCGGGGAATGGTATGTCCCGTCATCCTGCAAAGTAAGCGGCGTGCCGTCAGCCGCAGCTTCATCATTGTCTGTCAGCAGGTACACGCGCGACGAATCGATACCGCTTACAGGCTCACCACTCGGCCCGGCAGGATCGTTTGCCACAGCGACAATGATCTTGCTCTTTGCCGGATCCTCCGGGCTTTGCGATGCCGTTACGACCGGGGCAGTCTTGTCTGCATTGGTGACTGTAACCTCTGCCGCGGCACGGTTTCCTGCCTTGTCGTACGCGGTCACATAATATGTCTTGCCTTCTTCTACCTTCGCAGAGATGTATGTATCCGTATCTTCCTGCCTCGCCATTACCATTCCGGTTTCCGCATCCTTATCCTCGGATAGGTAAACCACGCCTACGCCTGACAGAGCATCCGTTACCGTGGCGCTGATGGTGCGATCCGCGTTCACCATTATGTTTGTGATGACAGGCGGCTCGCGGTCTATTCCGTCTACAGTAAACGCAGGTGATACCGATCTATTACCCGCCACGTCATAAGCAATTACATACCAGTCTCCGTTTTCTGTCAGCAAGGCGCTGTACAGGTTGCCGTCTGTTCCCTTTACAAGCGCAATGCCATCCTCCGTGTTTAGATCCTGCGTAAGGTAGGCGCGGCTCATTCCGCTCTTTTCATCGGTAATATCTACCGATACCCGGACGTTCATCCCATTGGCTTCCTGCTTCACTTCCCCTATTACCGGAGCCGCAAAATCTGTTTTAAATATGACGGGCAGGCTTGTCGCGGGATCGTTCCAGTTCCCCGCTTTATCTACCGCGCGCAGATAACCTGTCATATCTGCCGCCGGACTGTATTTTCCGGTATATCCCCCCTCCGGGCTTTTGGTTAACCCCGCAATAATATCTTCATTTGCCGTACTGTCCATGGTTTTCATCAGGTACACCTGGGCAATATCCGACATGATGTCCGTCTTTCCGCTGACAAGTCCTGTTTTCATCACATCTTCCACGCCTGCCGCCTCTACCTGCACAGTTTCAGCGCCAATATGCGCCCATTCCGGTATAACCGAGACAGAATCCTGCGCGCCCACGACAGGTGCCGTTGTATCGAACACCATTCCATCCGTTCCCAAATAGGTAACGTTTCCCGCATTGTCCGTCAGCCTGGCGTAGACGATATACCGATCCTCCGGCAGCAGTGTAAACGCAGCGTAATCCTTCCATGCCGAAGCATCCAGCGACGCTACCTGCTGGTGCGTCAGAGCGTCCGACGATATATAATATTGCGTCTGTTTCAACCCGCTCCCGCCCGTATCGCTGGCAGTGATAACGACCGGCTGCTGCTCATTAAAATATATGCCAAAGGTAACGGCGTTCACAAACGCACTCCATGGCGTATGCTCTCCCACCTTGATACTGCCCGTCGGCGCAGCGGTATCCCGTTTGGCGGTCACGTTTTTGACGGTGCTCAAATTCCCCGCCCCATCTTTTACGCGGATATAATAGGTGGTCTGCGCATCGGCGGGCGGCGTGACCGTCGCCGTTGCCGTCGCGCCGGCCAACGTCATTGCCGTGCCGCTTGTGGGACTGGACGACGATGTACTGTAAAACACCTGCGACACGCCGCTGCCTCCCGTATCCGCTATGTTTGGCACGGTAATCGTCCATGAGCTGCTGTTGCTCCACCCTGCGGGACTGATCGCCGGCGTGCCTGACGTCGGCGCAATCCGGTCGATGCCAGTGACCGCAACGGATGTCTGGCTACGGTTTCCCGCGTTATCATAGGCGATAATATAATAGGTTCCTGTCTCTGTCAGCGCACCCGACGTATACGTACTGCCCGACGCCGTCATCGCCGTGCCGCTCGTTGCGCCGCTCGTTTTGCTCCAGAAAACGCGGTTCACACCGCTTTGGCTGTCCGTTACTGTCGCACTGATCGTCTTGCTTGCCGCCCACCCGCTTGGATTTTGCTTTTGCCCGCTGATCGACGGGGAAGCCCGGTCGATATTATTGACCGTAACGGATGTCTGGCTGCGGTTTCCTGCGTTATCATAGGCGATAATATAATAGGTTCCTGTCTCTGTCAGCGCACCTGATGTATACGTACTGCCCGACGCCGTCATCGCCGTGCCGCTCGTTGCGCCGCTCGTTTTGCTCCAGAAAACGCGGTTCACACCGCTAGTGTCCGTCACAGTCGCGCTGATTGTCTTACTCTGCGCCCACCCGCTTGGATTCTGCTTTTGCCCGCTGATCGACGGTCCAGTAGAGTCTTTGGGGATATAAAGGGTTTTTTCATTCCCACGATTCGACGCACCATCCCTTGCCCAATATGTTATTGTTTTTCCAGCGACTTCATCCGCCTCAAAGTACAGATAGTATCCCGCCGAATCCTCAGACATCGACCATATATTGGGCTTGCCGCTTACAGTCAACTGTACGCCGCTTATACCTGATAGTGTGTCCCGAGAACCCGTTATTCTCAAAGTATATCTAGGATAAAACGTATTGTCGTATGTTGCCGTCATCGTCCCAGTAGTTGGCGGAGTCGTATCCCGTCTTGCTTCAGTAATCTTATAGCTGGAAGATACTCCCGATGCGGATACCGCTCTAACAAAATAATAGGTTACCTTATTGGCTGGAGGATCAATTAAAAATGAGAAAGTATAATTATTTTCTGTATCACCGAGCTTAACTTCCTTTGGATTATTGAAACTAGCTGTAGTGTCGTAGAGTATTGCCACCGCATTTTCCACTGTGCCTTTTAATCGAAAAGGTCCAGTACTATTGGTCCAGTTGGTTGTTGGTGAAACAGTTAGGGAAGTTACGGCCGCTCCCCCTGCCCTTGCCGCTTTTTTTTCCTCAATACCTTCCTCTAAATAAAATTCCGCTTCATCGGAATACACAGCCCGATTCTTGTTCAATTGTAATGGCAGCGCTTCGCTTATCTGCTCCGGCTGTTTCCGTGTCGTTTCTTCTCCTGTTTCCATTTGCATCGGAAGCTCCGCCGCATAGGAAACCGGAAGCACGCCCAGCATAAACGCAGCAAGGAGAACCATACTGACGATACGGATAAATTGACTTTTTTTTCCTTTCTCACTGTTTGCCTGTTTCATTCTGTTTCGATCCTGTTTGATTCTAATCCCTTACTGTTCCGCGCTCTCTGCCGCATGTTCCAATATGGCGCAGCGGAACCGCTTCCCGTGATCTTCTTGTGTTGCCGTAAAGACATATTCCGTCTCATTTGCCCCGGGAATATCCGTCCATGTCTGTCCGCCGTCTGTGCTTTCCTGCCATTGGTATACAAGCCCTTCCCCTTCGGCGCGCACGCGGAATGTTATATTGTCCCCCACCGCGCCTGTCTGGCTCTGCGGGTTTTCCACTATGGATATTCCGCTTGCAAGATCAACGCTTTGTTCGATTTGGCTTGGAAAGATATCGTCCAATGGCTCAAGCGGCTTTACCTCGTCGATCTGGTTCGGAAAAATCGGATCGATCGGCTCAAGCGGCTTTTCTTCATTTACATTTTGCGAAACGATGACCGGCGTGTAAAAGCGCACCTCGCTTTTACTGCCGTCCGCCCATTCCTTCTCATATACCGCTGCAATATCTTCCGCTCCCGTCTCGTCCCGGCTCACGACCTTCGCCCTGCCGTCATCCATATCGCTGCATTCAAGTATGATATTATCGAACGACCATTCCCGGAACAAAAGCCCAAAACGTTCCGCCGTTTCTGTGTTTGCCTGAACCTCCGCGCTTTTTCCGCCTGCCGCCAACGTCACATACGAAGGTTCCGGGGTTATTGTATATACGCCGTCCGCTTTGTTCATTAAGCTATCTACCCCAAACGCAGTATCGCTTCCATAGGCATTCGACCATAAACACTCGCGATACACGTCAGCCGGTGCGTTGTTGTTTCCCACAAACGCACCGTCCAGCTTCCCCCTGTTTGGGTTATCTGCATAGGCCTGTACATTACTGATGCTCTTTGCGCTCTCTATTACCGCCGCGAAACCACCCGACGCCTCCACTGTATTTTCATCCTGTTTCAGCAAGTCTCCTTCAATATATATATCCGTTATTTCAGCCTCGCCCGATATAACATTAAATAATATGCTTTGTCTGCTTTTTGTATTGACTTTAATGTCTGTCAGATTTACACTGCTTATTGCCCCGGTAAAATAATTGAATATGCCGGTGCCTTCATCTGATTGAATAACGAGGTTTGATATGCGATGTCCATTGCCTGAAAACTTACCGGAAAACGGCTTTTCACTGTTTCCGATCGGCGTAAACGAAGCGCCCTCGCCGTCGATATCCTGTATCAGTTCATATGTTCCATCCAGCGGGTAGCCTTCACTGCCGATCCTTTGCAATTCGTCCAACGTCGTAATTGCTATTGTGTTTTTATCCGGTGATGCTGTCTGCACAGGCTGTTCGAATATTGGCTCGTCTGCATCTCCTTGCGGCGCGACGTTTGCAGACGCAGTGGGTATATCCGATGGATCCGCTGCTCCCTTCTCGCCAGACAATTTGGGCTGAGCCGTCGTTTGAGTAACAATATCTTTTTTGCTCGGTATTGTTTCGTTCGTTGCAAAAACGGGCGCACAAAAAGACGCTGTGAGCAGCAAGCTCACCATGGCCGCTGTAATGATCTGTTTTACTTTTGCAGGTTTGTTGCTCTTCATACTCAATACCCTTTTCCAATCAAAACTCCCCCGGAGGAAACCCTGCGTTTGCTTGCTATAATTGATATTAACGCAATTATGGAGAAGAAACCTTTTTCCATACGAAATATTGATTGGAATTGTTGTGGCAATCCCGAATACAAAACAACAAAAACAATTAAGGCTGCCTTATCCAAAGCAGCCTTATCGGAAAATCCTGTAAATCTCCTAAATTTTTAATAAAATTTTACGCCACAAAATATAGTTGCAGATTATGCCATACATACGAATATATAACAATAATTCCATAATACAGGCAATTCTCAACTCTCAAAATTCTATTTTAATCATGAAAAATTTAAAAATGTAATTGACAAAAAATATTACAAAATGGTATTGTATTCTTGAAAATAATACTAATTAAGTGAAGGATATGTATTTGCATTCTGTAATATCAATTATAGCAAGCATATATGCAAATTTTTACGGGCATTGTGCCCGTTTTTTGTTATTAGTTACAGTATATCCTATTTTTTGGTAAAGCAATCGTTAATTTTTTCAAATATCCGTTCCTCGCCTTATCCTATATCGTCCGGTTTGGCTTTCAAGCCTAATATTTCCTCCATCATATAAACAACATATTCCTTGAGTCCGCATTGTAAAACAAGGCTTCCGCGAAGGATTCGCCCTGAAATCCCACGGATCAATGCACGGATCAGCATAAACGCTTTCTCCATATCCTCTTCCGGAACACCGGCCCTTTTATAAAAATCCGCCGCTATATTCCAGTATTCTTTCATTTGGGCTATGAGCTGCTCATTGTTTCCCGCATATTTGTCGATTTCGTGGATATTCTCCCCGGTTAAAAAAATCGAGGAATACCCTGGATTGTTTACATAGTAGCGTATCGATTCCTCGATAATCACCAGATATGCCTCTTCCCCTCTCTGCTTTCTCAAACGCGCCCGTTTCAAAACATAGTTACCCAGCGCGATCAGTATCCTTGTGTAAAGCTCCTGTACCAAGCCCTCTTTGGAGCCATACATCCGGTACGGCGCCTGTCTGTCGCATCCGCACGCTTCCGTCAGCTTTCTCACGGAAAAGTTTGCTATTCCTTCTTTCTCGATCATTTTTAATGCCGTTTTTATGAGCAGCTCCCTTTTTATTTCCACCTTATTACTCATTGCCGCGTTCTTCCTCCGCACGTTTAAACCACTTTACAAGCAATTCAAAATATTGCTTCCATTCTTCCCCGGGGACGACTGCCGGAAGAAGCTCCAGCACCGCGCCCGCGACGATAGTCTCATGTGTTTGGACGTCAATATTCCGTTTTTTATATGGATATGTACTGTACGGATAATCCACAATAAACCGGTTGACTTCCATATCCTTTTTCACGCAATATTGGGGAATTTGATTTGCAACAGGCATCCGCAGTAAAAAACCGTATTTTTCATTGTTTTTCCGGCAAACCTCTTCGATCACAAGCAGCTTTTCAACCGGATCGTCAATCCCGTGGATATTTTGTGCCTTCAGTTCTTCCGCAATTTCAAATATTACAGATTCCCTGATCGCCATAAGCAGCTCCTGCACATTCCTGAAATGGTTGTAGGGAGCGCGCGGCGTCATATTGCAAAGCTTGGCCACTCCGCGCATCGATAAATGGCCCGGCCCACCCTCTTTGATCATTTTGATTCCCGCCCGCACTAATTTTTCCCTGATTCGTTCGCTGCTTTGATGTTTTGTCATTGTTCCATCCTTGTTTCTGATTGTTATACCTGATTATATCCTGTTTCCCACAGAAATAATATACCCAGAATAAAAAAGGGGGATTCTCAGACAGGCTTCCTCCCCCGCCATCCCGGCCAACTTTCCCCACTGCATTTGACGCAGGGGGAAGTTTGACCATTACATGCTTTTATCACAAATCGACCGCCTCGATTTTCGCCTTTTTCTCTGCATTCGTTGTCCGCGTATAAATCCTCGTCGTATCGATGCTCGTATGCCCAAGGACGTCTGCCAAGGTAACGATATCGTTTGTTTTTTCAATGAACCGCTTGGCAAACAGGTGGCGCAGGTTGTGCGCAAATAGTTTTTCTTTTTTGATTCCCACTCTCGTCCCAAGCGCTTTCATTTCCGTACAGATATGCGACCTGCTGATTACTTCCCTGCCGTACTGGCCTCCAAAAATCACACCGCCTAATATGTCGTGATTCTCGCAATAATCCTCCAGCATCTTCCGCACTCCGTCTTTGAGCATAACGTTACGGATTTTTCCTTTATTGACGATCTTTGCTTCGCCGCGTTTAACAGCATCTACCGTTATATATTTTAATTCGCCCACACGTATGCCCGTTCCTGCAAGTGTGCGGATGATGTAATACATTTTGGGATTTCTCACCTTGGCCGACATCAGCAGCCGTTTGTATTCTGAAAAGGAGAGGACATTTTCTACGCTGTTTGATTTCTGCATTTTCAGCTTCTTCAGCTTCATAACCTCCATCCCCATAAAGGTGAATAAACCGTTCAGGGCGCTGAGCATCAGGTTCACTGACGCCGGAGAATATTTCGCAAGCAGCCATTCCTTAAATTCAACCGCGTTGATCTTGTTGAACCTGTCAAGGCTGCGTTCATCTCTCAGATACCGGATAAAGGCGTCAATATGCCGTGAATATGCGTTTACCGTATTTTTCGCTTTTTCCTGCATCATAAGGTACTCCACATACTCCTTTTTCTTTTTTTCCACTTCTTTCAGGGTTACATATTTGTTCATTCTTTCCTCCCATTTATTGCGTTAACCTACGCATAGTAAACATAACCCTAAAAAGTGGATAAACTATGTATAGTTTTTGAACAGGATGTTTCCGGCAGATTAAATTATTTTATCACAAAAATCAAAGGAGCCCGTACCGCAGATCGGGAAATTCGATTAAACAAACTGCAGGAAAAAAGGACTGACAAAATCAAGAAGTGTCGTTACAAAAATCAAAAGGACAAACACAAAAGGCAAAGCATATTAAATTCATGTCACCTTGCCTTCTTATCAGATATCATGATTTAAAAGCTAAAATCAATTCATCGCAAATCTGATTTTCAATTTTCAGTCAACTGATGGTTTTAAAATTAAGGTGCGCTTTCAACTGCCCCATAAACTCTTCTTTTGTATAAGCCTCCTTTGAAGAAATTCTCCATAATGGAATTCCCATATGCTCCAACGCTATATTCTTTTTTTCATCCCTTTCTTTTTGATCTGCTCGCATATGGCTGCTTCCATCCAGTTCAATGGCCAGTAGCGGATTATTGATTTGATTCAAAATGGTAAAATCGACATGTGTATTTTCATGCAGTACAAAACGCCTGATATCCAGATGAGAATCAAGAAATTTCTTATCAGTAACCAAATCCCCCAAAGGTAATTTCTTCCTGCACCGCAGCATTCCGCGTGTCATTTCACAAAAATCATTGATATGATCAAACAAGGCTTTTTCAAAAATATTATCCAAATCGTCCCTCGCAGTATACGAACGCATCTGCCTATATAAATCATCAAATATACAGACGGATTTATCAGGGATTTCTTTTCCGTAGGTTTCAATATAGTTGATCAAATCACACAAATCCTGATTCTTTTTTCTCAGATAATTCTTATCCGATACCAAAACAAATTTCTTTTTTGAACGCGATACTGCTACATTAATGAGTTCTTTGTTAAACATGCAATGGCCTCCCTCAAGATGCCGGTTTGCAAAATCCAGATCATTCAAGACCGTGGAAAAATACACCGTTTCCTCTTCCTTTCCCTGAAAGGCATGAATCGTTCCGCATACGTCTTCTGTACAATCCAGACGCATCCTTAAATGCTTTTCCTGCGCAGAAAACGGAGTAATGGCAAAGCTTTTTTCAAATTGGCCTCCTGTAACCTCTTGAATAGATTCAATCTCCCTATCATTATAAAAAGATTTTTCCTTTTCTTCTATAGCGGCGTATTTTCCTGAATCGACTGTTAATAATTGCATTGAGCCATGATTGGCTTCCGTATAAATAATCAGGGAATTATCATAGAAAAATTTATTGCAATAATTGATGATGCCATAGTCACAGCGGTAATGCTCCTGCAAAACAACAGGCCGTATATTCCATGTTTTTTCAATGCTGCTCAAAAATGTCTGCTTTGCGTAATCACGATCTTCATCAGGCGCCTTGATATCGGCAGGACAGTTGTTTCTGATGGCACTCAGTTGTTTCTGGTCTCCCACCACAACACAGTTGTCTGCTAAAGATAACATCGGTATGCCTGAAACCAGATCACATTGCGAGGCTTCGTCCATGATGATATAGTCGGCTTTTGTTCCAGCTTTCAGCATATCAAAAAAATGTTTGACCAATGAATCTGCCGTTGTCAAAAACACTGGATAGATCGTCCGCAACTGTTTTTTATATTTGCTGTAAAATATCCCGACGTCCTGCGAGAGAATTTCACACGCACTTGCTTTGTAATCCTTTTGGTTGCTTCGCTCATATAAGTAGTCCTGTAGTAGCAAAATAGATTCTTGTATGTATCCTGCCCCTGATTTGGACGCATATAATTCCGCCAATTCAGCTCTTCTCTCATCCAATTGCTCCTCCTGTAATTCCTTTCGGAGCATATCGATATTCTTGTTGAGATAGATATCCTCCAGTTCAAATTGCAGTAATAAGCCATCTTTTACAAATTGGTCCGTTGTCATGCTCCATAACAGCCGATTCAACAAACGATGCCACCAGGAAATTTCCCCTTTATCATCCAATTTTTGCAGAACATGGGCAATACGGTCAATTTCGCGGCGTAAAATCTCAAACCTGCTGCTTTTTTTAAAAAACCGGATATTACGAAAATCCTTTGACTCCTGAAAGGCCAACTTCCGCTTTTCTACATGCCGTAATTGATTCTCACATTCCTGTAGCCGGTTCTTTTTTTTGATGATACCATTGATACTCTCTTCTAACTTTTTCAGGCTATGGTATTTCTTATGGAGGGATTCTCCATTTCCGCCATGTGGCTGCATATTTTTCAAGTTCTCTGTCGTCTCATATACTATATCTCTTAGGCGGCTATTCAGTTCTTCCATAACCTTTTTGTTGCCAACCCTCAAATAAAAACGCGGTAAATTCAATTTATCCAATTCTTCTTCCACATTTTTAATTGCCGAATTATTTTTGGAAATAACAATGACTCGTTTTCCCCGTATCACAAGGTTTGCAACAATACTTAATATAGTAGTCGTTTTCCCCGTACCAGGAGGGCCTTCAATCACAGAAACCCGGTTATGCAGCGCTGCCTCAATCGCTTGTTTCTGTGAATAATTGGATTGGCTCAGCAGTATAACCGGCTGATTGTCGGCTTCTCTGCTCTTATTGACTTCTTTGGAAAGCAGATAGTTCAACAATAACCCATCGGCCTTATGATATATATTTCCAAATATGATATTATAAATATCTTGGGTATTACGTATGAAAAATTCCCGTTCCTCCGGTGATAAATCGTGTTTCTCTTTCGCGTGAGGGATAATATCCTGATAATACTTTTCATATCGCTGGATTAATTCCATCGCATCTTCAGCATTTTGCATTATCTCCGCAAAGCATTTTTTCTCATATTCCTGCTGGTTCGTTTCGTTTTCAAAAGAATAGTCGGCGACATTTTCAAATTTATATCCCTTACTCATCTTACTCTTAGAATTGGCAAAGCGTCCCGAAAAACTTTCTAATTCGATATGATCCACCAAAACATTCGTTGTTTTCCCTGTTTTTATATGCCTGACTGAAAGCACATATTGTTTTTCGCGAGCAAACTCTAAACAATGTATCAGTTCCTTTTGATCTGTCGCCATTTCATGAGCCTCTTCTTGTATCATAAGTATGAATCCAAAGCATCCACAATCACTTGATCTCTATGATCTTTTACAGCAAATTTGAACTTATGTCCCAATGGACAACAGCCTGATGCTCCGCCGTTCTCCGTTCTTTTCATGACATTCATATATTATCCTACCAATTCAAAAGAGTCAAACATTTCCAGGCACATCTCCATTATATTGCCAAAGTTATCCTCCTCAACGCTCATTCCTACTATAGTGCATAATTTGCCCTCTGCCAAAAAACACGATATGAATCGCATCAATATCGATTATATCGCCCGGTGAAGATGATTGGGCAACTCCTTTGGCAATCATCAATTTGTCAGGATATTTTGTTGCTTCCATTTCATATTGCATCAGAATCGCCGCATCGATCGCAGACAAATAGTCCTCATACATTTCCTTGCCTTCCTCCCTGTCATCCCTGTATACGGCACCGCGGAAGCCGTTAACGTTATATACGAACCGTCAATCGATGTACTCATGAATTTTAATATTAAATTATCGAGAACATAAAAAGGCTATCCCGAAGAATGGCCTTGCCGTCTATAGATTTTGCTTTTGTAATTATTAGAGCATAATATTACACCCGACCTCTTTCCTGAAGAAATCCGTCAGGAAATGGGTTCCCTGATCAAGCAGGAAGCAAGGCAAAAAGCGTGTCCATAAATGGCTTGTGGGCGCTGCCTGCTGCGCCATTTCCGCGATGATTCTCTTTTCAGTTTTTGCAACTCCAAGAGTCAACGCGGTTCATTATATGTCGACCGAGAACAGCGGTCATCTCAAACGGCCATACTGGAGGTGACACAAGAAAGTAATTCAAGGCAAAATTAGATACGTTGGAAGAAGCTTTTTATAACACCCTTTTAGCTGAGCAGAAATAACAAAAGAGTCTCCCGCCGAAGCGGGAGGCGTTCCTTTACTTTTCCGGTGTCTGTTCATCAGCTATTTTCATCGGATCATCGATGTGTTCGCTGGCTATTCCCATTCTATCTAATTTGTCTTTCACAGATGCTTTCTCTTTGATAACGGCATATTTGTCATCTACATAATATTTTCCGACAAACCCATTGAATAGCGCATGGCAGCGCACACCGTTGTATTCAGCCAGATAGTCGTTGTCCCAATACAGTTTTAACGCTTGCTATAGCGCCGTCCCTTTTTCAGGGATAAAAAAGCGTGACGTATCCACCCCTTCATGTTCAAGCAATTTGATTTTGGTTTCCACTCCACCGGCGTACCCCGTCAGGTTGCCATTCGATCCTACAACACGATGACATGGAATGATAATAGATATGGGATTATGCCCCACCGCACCTCCAACTGCCTGGCTGGACATACTCTTTTTACTTGTCCTGACGGCTATTTTGTTGGCAATCGCGCCATAAGTGGTGACTTCGCCATAGGGAATATCACATAAGATGCTCCAAACCTCCTGCCGGAACCCGCCGCCGATTGGTTTCAACGGCAACTCATAGATAGCCGGCTTTTCACCTGCGAAGTATCTGTCCAGCCACTTTTTCGTTTCAATAAACACCGGGAGATCATCTTTTTCTGTCATTTTTTCAGGAACCGTATTCCCAAAATATTTTTGTCCTTCCATCCACAGTCCAACAAGATTCTTTCCGTCACACGCAAGCGTAATTTTGCATATTGGCGAAGAGTAAGTGGTTGCATAATACATTTTTTCCTCCTCAAAGCGTATTCCAAAGGTTGACCGTTGCATAGCTGCGCCAAGGCCGCCACGCTTCCGCCATCTGTAATAATTCTTTCGGCGTATATGGCGCGAGCGCTTTTTTTACGCCCGCGTCTGTTTCCAGAAAAGCGTCGGGCCATCCCAAAGCGCGCATGGCAATATACTGCGCTGTCCAGTTCCCGATTCCTTTTATTGCCATCAGTTTTTTTATTTCCTCTTCCGGGTTTGCACACAGGTCAAGGTCAATGTCTTTCTTTTGAAGTGCGCGTGCAAGATCAAAAATCGTTCTTGACCGTGCGGATGTAACGCCCAATTCGCCCAAACGGCTTTCAATGTCGTCTCCAGGCGCAAGGATGTCTTCCGCCGACGGGAAAATATGCGTCAAACCATCTATCCCCGTCTCTGCATGCGTGCCAAACGCCTGCACCAGCCGGGCAGCTAAGGTGCCAGCCGCTTTGACAGTGATCTGCTGCCCTAAAACAGCTCTCACAGCCATTTCAAAAGAATCAAAGCAGCCGGGCAGCCTTGTTCCCAAAGTGCAAAGGCCGGGCCGGAGTTCGTTCATAGAGGAAAGCGTTCCATAGACCGCATCCGGATCGCAATACAGGTCAAAAAGCCTGCGTACCCGTGCCAGAACCTGAGGCAACGCCCGCAGCAGCGTTTCGCTTACAGTGACGGTCAATACATTCTTTTTGGGTTTATGGCCTACCTTTATCCAGCCGTAAACATGCTTTCCCTTTGCGCCGGTCAGGCACACTGTACGCATATATTCATTATTGCTTACCGTTTCTACACCTGTAATTGCGCGGTCTGCCAGAAAACCCAGAATTTGTTCCCAACGGTAAGGGGGGCGGTAGCCCAAAGCCAGCGTAATATTGTCATTGCTTTGTTTTTCTTTCGCCCTTTGCTTTCGCAGGGCGCCGGGCGAAAGATGATAACGTTTTTTGAATAGGTCGTTAAAGCGCCGCAAGCTTCCAAATCCGGCAGCCATTGCCACATCGAGAACCGATAAATCCGTATCTGTCAGCAGATTTTTTGCCAATAGCAGCCTGCACGTTTGGAGATATTGCACAGGAGATACGTGATATTCTTCTGTAAACACCCTTCGCAGGTGACGATCCGTACACCCAAGCTTCGCCGCAAGCTCCCCCACGCTTTGTCCGCTCCCACAGTTTTCTTCCAATAACCGCGCAGCTTTATGGACGAGCACAGCGGACGCATCCGTTACGGAAGTACCCGGCGCGAGCTCCGGCCTGCATAAAAGGCAGGGACGGTAACCAGCCTGTTCCGCTTCTGCCGCGGTGGAATAAAACGTACAGTTTTCTATTTTAGGCCGTTTCGCCCGGCAAACCGGGCGGCAGTAAATACCTGTTGACGATATTCCCACAAAGAAACGTCCGTCAAACCGCGTATCTTTTGCCATAAACGCATTGTATAAGCCGTTTTTGTTCCCAAGCATTTGCCTGCCTCCTCTGCTTTATAGTTTCATTATATCATAGCCGTTTTAAAAATCCGGCCATTTTCGGACATGGTTTTATGTTTTTTCTATATAGTTTAAATTTAATAGCCCCGGCGCAAAAAAACGTCCTTAAGGACGTTTCTTTGCATACAATAAATGTGCGCGAACACATACGGGTTCGCCAGAGCAAACCCGCAGGTATAAAGCGCTGTCGTATTCTTCCGCCCGAACCAGCGGCTAAACTACTCGAATATAGTCCTTTTTACGCTCAGCGGCCTCTGGCTGCTCACAGTCCGCATATCCCAAAGCGATTGAAGCGACGCCCATCATATTTGCAGGAAGCTTCCACTTTTTAAGCAACGCTTGTCCTTCCGGCGTTTCAAGCATTTCTTTTGTCCTATGAATCCAGCAACCGCCCAGGCCCGCCGAATAGGCGGCATTCAATAAATTGCCCGCAACCAAACTTCCATCTTCCACCGGAGCGATCCCATCGGTGGGAGCCAAAACGAGTATTATGGTTGGCGCGCCATAATAGGGATGCGTTTCTTCATTCCCATTCATAATTTTCCCATTTATTTTATCCAGTTCTTCCACGTATTCCTTATTTTGAACGGCAACGATGATAGGTTGCTGTTGACCACCAGCCGTAGGCGCATAAGTCCCCGCCTCCAAAACTACACCGAGCTCCTCTGCCGTTATCTGCTCCGGCTTGAATTTACGAATACTCCTTCTGTTTTTTAAAACTTCCAACGCTTCTTTTTTCATGATTTTTTCCTTTCTTTGCGACCATTTGTTTATTTGTAGTGTTAATAACTACAAATAATTATATTGTATTTTAATTGTAGTGTCAATGGCTACAGTTGATTTGTAACCAAAAGTCTATTAGAATAACAATAGAGGTATCGAATATGAGAATGAGCAGCAACTTTACGGTTTCAATTCAAATGTTATTATTGATGTTGATTTCCGGCAATCAAAAAATTACAAGCGATATTATTTCACAGAGCACGGGCGCTAATCCCGTGCTAATCAGGCAGCTATATAAGAAACTGAAAGACGCCGGTATCATTAAAGTGTCAACCGGTCAGGGCGTTACGACATTATCGAAGGATCCAAAGGAGATATCGCTATGGGATATTTATACGGCGGTAGAAAAGCACAATGTTGACGATTTATTTAAATTTCATCCTAAAATCTCCGACGGATGCCAAATTGGCCGTTTTTTCAAAGAAATCCTGAGCCCGCATTTAGAGGATGCAGTCGAAGCCTTGTCAAAAGAAATGTCCGGCGTTTCATTGTTCCAATTAGCAACGGAATGGGCTGAATTAAACAAGGAGACTGCGGGGACATAATTGCGGCGTCTGGTTTTTCGAGACAATTTCAACGTGTACTCAGTTTAAGGCGGACGGTATTTATATGTGGATATCAATGAAAAAGCTCATCGTAACCATAACGGTATTTCTTCTGGTACTTGCCTGTTATCCACAGCATTGAACCTGTAACAAATATTAAGGGCCTATTGGATGGTAACTTTATACAGACATATAAAGCAATTTTGTCAGGTTGAATTTTATTCATACAACTTCTGGCTTTTCCATAGCTCTCCATGCTAAAATATATTATTAAGGTATCAAAGGAGCTTGGGGAATGGTTGTACTGCTGGTTATCATCTATTTGGCTTTTATCAGCCTTGGCCTTCCGGATTCGCTGCTTGGCAGCGCGTGGCCCGCAATGTACGGCGGCTTTGGCGTAGATATCGCAAGCGCCGGGATCATTTCGATGATCATTGCGGGAGGCACTATCGTTTCCAGCCTGTTGAGCGACCGCCTGATCCGCAAGCTTGGCACATCTTATATTACGCTGATTTGCGTAGCGATGACGGCTGTCGCCCTTTTGGGGATTTCATTTTCAGGCAGCTTTATCGCCGTTTGCTTATGGGCTGTACCGTTAGGCCTTGGCGCGGGCTCCATCGACGCGGCATTAAACAATTTTGTTGCCCTGCACTACAAGGCCGCCCATATGAATTGGCTCCATGCTTTCTGGGGCATAGGCACCATCATCGGCCCCCTCATCATTTCATCGGTCTTAATACAGTCCGGCACATGGAATACGGCCTATCGCGTCATCAGCTTTCTTCAGTTCGGCCTTGTCGCTATCCTTATTTTTTCCCTGCCGCTCTGGAAAAAAGCCAGGTCTCCTTCAAAACCGGAAGAGGCGGATCAAAAAACATCGATCGCCTTGCCCACGGCAATACGCCTGCCCAAAGCAAAACCCACGCTGCTCGCCTTTTTCTGCTATTGCTCTGTCGAGGCAACCGTAACGCTTTGGGGCAGCAGCTATCTGGTTACGGTCAGGGGGATTGCTGAGGACGTTGCAGCGGGATGGATATCCCTGTATTTTATCGGTATTACGCTCGGCCGCATCCTGTCTGGTTTTTTATCCATGAAGCTGTCGCAAAAGCAGTTGATCCGCCTGGGCCAGCTTTTAATCGGCATAGGAATTATCGTATTGCTCCTTCCCTTACCCTCTCTCGCGGCGGTAGTCGGGCTTCTGTTTATCGGCCTTGGCTGCGCGCCCATTTTTCCCAGCCTTCTTCATGAAACGCCAAATACCTTCGGTAAAATCAATTCACAGGCGCTTATGGGTATACAAATGGCTTCAGCTTATGTCGGTACAACCTTCATGCCCCCGCTGTTCGGCTTGCTTGCCGAACGGACTGGCTACGGTGCGCTTCCCTTTTACCTGGGTGCGTTACTTGTGCTGATGGTATTTATGGTAAACAGGATTTATCCAAAGGCAAAAACAGCCCCCGGCAAAGCGTGAATCAATGTGCGGCAGCTTTTTCACTTGATTCCGTCAAAACGCCTTAACCGTCTTGTTTTTCCAGTATGATAGTGCTAGGATAAAGAAGCCGGCGGTTTGAAAAACCGCCTTATGCTTAATGCTGTGGCAATCGAATGAAAGCGGTGAATCATATGGGAACGATTGGAATTGTTGCAAATCCAAACTCCGGAAAAGATATCAGGCGCATCGTGTCGTATGCGACCACCTTCAACAATCAGGAAAAAATCAGCATCGTGAAGCGGATACTGTCCGGAATTTACGAGCTTGGAGACCATCATATTTACATTATGCCGGATGATAACCATTTGGGATATCACGCGCTGGACGGCATGAGTCAGAAAGAGATTCAGGACAGGGTTACCATCCCTGACCTCTATGTATCGGGCGACGCACAGGACACCTCCGATTTTGTGGATTATATGGCGCATGAATTGAAGGCGGACGTTATTATTGTGCTTGGCGGGGACGGCACAAGCCGCGCCGCAGCAAAAACGATAGGAGACATACCGCTGATTCCTGTATCTACGGGTACAAATAATGTTTATCCCCAGTTCATCGAAGGTACCGTCGTGGCAATCGCAGCTGCGGCATTAGCCGACAACGTACTGAAAAAAGATGATATTCCCCGCGGAAAACTGATCGAGGTAAGCGTTTCCGACGGTCAAACCGACATTGGGCTGATTGACGCAGTTGTTTCAAGAAAAAACTGTATCGGCGCGCGCGCCATTACCGACGAGGGAGATATCGACGCAATCCTCGTAACGCAGTCGCATCCGGCCAATATCGGCTTCTCCGCCCTGATCGGCTCTTCTAACATCGTATTGCCGGAAGACGATTACGGCGTATATGCGGCGCTTGACTGGCAGCGCAGGGATTATGTTGCCGCCATCTCTGTCGGCGTACTCGTACGGTTTGGCTTGCAGCAAGTCCGCACGCTGAAGCCAGACGAAGAGCTTCGGCTAAAGCCCGGCTATTTTGGCACGGTTGCGCTTGACGGCGAACGTGAAATAACTTTTTGTCCGGAAGACACCATTACAATGAAGATAACGCGCAATGGGCCTCGCAAGGTAGACGTAGCGCAAGCGCTTCAAAGGGTGGTGGATCTTGGTTATTTGCGCGCTTTGAAATAAACGGCCCTGTGGGCAAATCCAATACAGCCAATATTGTTGAAACGGAAACAAAAAAGCAATATACTGTTGTTACTATCACAATAAAAGGGAGGAAAGACCATGGATAAATCAGAGCAGGTTTTAGCCGGCCTTTGGGACTTGTTCAGCAAACGAATGTGGCTGGATGAATTCAGGATGAAGGCTGCGCTGAAGGAATATACCCCTTCCGAAGTACATTGCATCGAATATATTGGCAAAAATGAGGATCCCAACGTAACAAAGCTTGCGGAGGCCTTTTATATGACGAGAAGCGCCATCAGCAAATTAACAAAGAAACTCATAAAAAAGGGATTGATTGAAAGCTATCAAAGGCCTGATAACAGGAAAGAAATCTATTTCAAGCTTACCAGCCATGGAAAAACGGTAAATGAAATTCATAACCAGCTGCACAAAGAATCCCGGGAAAGGGATAGAAAAGTATTTGAACAGATGACCGCACAGCAATTTGACAGTATACTTCGCTTTGCAGAAAACTACAACAGGCATTTGGATGAACAAATCAAGAAATTGGGCGTTGATATTACATCAGGCTACTGCGACAGGCTGTAACCATAGCGCTCCTTTTTGCCTGCATGCAAAGCACAGGCGGTTTTAGCCGCAATAAACCCAGTGTTTTCGATGTAAAAATGTTAAGCGGCCCGCTTCCAAAAGCAGGCTGTTTTTTTATCCCCTTCATTTTTGTTGACAAGGACACAAAAATATGTTACCGTAGCTTTTAAGTCTTAAGACTCAATACGCTTTCGGAGGATACCATCTATGAAACAGGAAAAAGCGATTTTTTCAAGGGATTTTACGCTTGTTGCAATGGGCCAGATCATTTCCATATTTGGCAATCAAATTTTGAGGTATGCCCTTCCGCTCTATTTATTGAACCTTACCGGCTCGTCCGCCCTGTTTGGAACCATTTCAGCATCCGCTTTCATCCCTATGCTCGTTTTATTTCCAATCGGCGGGATCATCGCCGACCGCTTTCACAAGAAAAATATTATGGTGCTACTGGATTTTGGAACGTCAATTCTGATTTTCCTGTTTTGCCTGTTGGAGGGCAAAATGGATATTGTACCGCTTGTGGCAATCACAATCGTCGCGTTGTATGGCATACAGGGTGCTTACCAGCCCGCAGTACAGGCAAGCATACCTGTTTTGGTCAGTCCAGAACATTTGATGCAGGGCAATTCGATCATCAATCTGATCAACTCTCTCGCCAGTATGCTGGGGCCGGTTTTTGGCGGCATCCTGTTTTCTGTTTTTGGCCTGTCTCCTATTCTGTATGTAAGCATCGGCTGCTTTTTTGTATCCGCAATCATGGAAATCTTTATCCATATGCCATTTGAGAAAAAGCAGGAAAAAGGCAATATATTCGCAATAGCCATTGGCGATCTGAAAAAAAGCTTTCACTTTATGCTCCGGGAACAACCTGTACTGTGGAAAATATCGTTGGTTTATGCTTCTTTGAATCTTTTCCTGACCGCATTAATCCTGATTGCAGTTCCCGTCCTGGTTACGCAGCGCCTGGGATTTGCCGGGGATACCGCCAACCGGCTGTATGGATACGCACAGGGAGTCATCGCCGCCGGCGCGGTATTGGGCGGACTGCTTGCGGGAGTATGTTCTAAAAAATTGAAAGCAAAGGCAGGCCCGTTCCTGCTGATTGGCTGCGCGTTGTCTGTCCTTTTGGCCGGGATTGGGCTGCAAATGTTAAAAAATCCAATGGCTGTCTATGTTGCATTGCTGGTCGGCAGCGGCCTGTTGGTGGCGTTATCAACTGTATTCCAGATTCAGGTACTGTCATATTTGCAGATTTTAACCCCTGCGGATTTGATCGGAAAAGTAACGTCGTGCTTTATTTGCATCTGTATGTGCATGAATCCCCTCGGTCAGCTAATCTACGGTAATGTTTTTGAGAATATCGGAAATAATGTATATCTTCCATTTTATATTGCCGCGGTAATCGTGATTGGAATCAGCGTCGTTACCCGCCGTATTTTCAATGGAATCGATCCTTTGCTTGAAAACAGAAAGACCAAGGACTGCTAACCGCCGCCCCCTGGTCTTTTCCCGTCCTTATGAAGCAACCGGGCTTTTTTGCATAGGGGCAGGCCGATTATCCTCAGGCCTCCGCTCCTTCAAAAAACACTTTTTTAATACCGATTTTGTCATCCATAATCACAAGGTTCGCTTTCTTGCCTGTGTCGATGCTTCCAACCGTATCAAACATACCCAGCATCTTAGCGGGATTTGCGGTTGCAAATTTGATCACATGGCAAATGCCGTAGCCTGTGTGCATCATCATATTCCTGCACGCCACGTCCATCGTCATCCTGCTTCCGCATACCCATCCCTGCTTATCGTAACCAAGGTCCGGCGCTTTTGTACCGCCCATTATCGGCCCCTCCGGATCCGCACAGTCCAACGGATAATGATCGGTTACAAGAATAATTTTCTCCAGCCCTTTGATCTTGACCACCATACGCAGCATATGCGGCTTTACATGGATTCCGCGCGAGTCGCAAATCAGCTCCGCATACATATCGTCGTCATACAGGCATGCCTCATCCGGCCCGACGTCCCTGATGCCAACATTGCTTGGAATGATCGGATTAACCACGGCGGTTGCATTGCAGTGATGCGTCTGATTTTTCAGTCCATACTTTTTGAGCCGGTACGCCATATATGGCTTACATTCCGAGTGCCCCATAGAAAACACAACCCCAGGATTTACACGCAGCGCATACCTGACAAACGTTTCGATGTCATCACGTTCCGGCGCAACGCACCATACGCGCACATCCTTACCCGCATAATCCACCAGCTCCTGCATAACCGCAGTGTCAATCGCACCATGCCATTTGACATCGTTTGCTTCGGAACCGTATTTGGGATTCATGAACGGCCCCTCCATATACAGCCCGTCGATGATTTTTCCTGCGCCGCCCGATTTTTGTGCGTCGCGTATCAGGTCTATCGCATGCTTGAATTGCTCAAGGTCAAGGCTTTGGTACAATGCCGGCAAAACGCTCGTGGTGCCATGTGCCAGAAATTCCCTGCACGCCGTTTGCGGATCTTCATAGAAAAACTTGTTGTTCCCGCCATGGCAGTGTACGTCGATAAAGCCCGGCGCAGTATAATTCCCACCTGCGTCAAACACCTGCGCGTCCTCCGGAATACAGACGTCTTTCCCCGTTCCGGCTTCCAGTATCCCGTTTTCGTCAAACAGGACGGCTCCGTCATAAATAAGCCCATCCTCCAAAACGACCGTCGTATTTACAATCGCTTTCATGATATTCCTCCGTTATTTTTCCTTTGCGTACCATGTGCAGTTTCCCGCGCACGTCCCATCCTCATTGTACTCCGGCAGAAAATGCAGCTCGATTCCATATTTTTCAGCTACATGCCCATAGAGTGCATCGCAGTGGTCGCAATAGGTAAGCGCGCCGACATGAGGCTCCTGTCCCCTGCTGCGCACGTCTGCTACCGATGTACAGTTGCGAATCTGCCCATGGAATACGCCGTCCTCCATCCATGTTTTGAAATCGATCTTTTCTCGGGACAGCGTGCCTGTATCCCCTCCCCAGTATTTCATGCAGCCTTCCACGCCATAGTCGCGGATACATTCATCAAGATGCGCACAGTACTCGTCGGATATCTCACGAAATAAATCCTCAAGCGCTTCCGTTCCGAATTTTTCTTCCACATATCCAAAGGTCATGTTGTATGCCGCAATATAATCCCTGATCGTCATGCCGCATCCTCCTTTGTAAATTGAAATTTCAGCCTGCCGTCCGCGTCATATTTCAGCAATTCAAAACCAAGCTCCGCCATCGCCGCGACGTCCCCGTAAATCACTTCGTAGGAGCGGTAGTAGTTTTCACGCGGCATACCGCCAATTTCCAGATATTCCTTCTGCCAGATGTGATCCGGCATTTCGAGCACCTCGACGGTCAACTTGTTCCCGTCCTCTTCAAAACGCACCTTTCCTTCGTCTTCCTCGATAATCTCTCTGAAATAATCGCGGATATAGGGCAACCCACCCTCGCGGAATTGCTTTGCGAGCCCCGTATACACCGCCTTTGCGATATAGTGCCAATATTCCTCCAGAGCCTGCTTTCCATAGTTATCCTCAAACCAGTTGTAAATGATGCTGTATCCGCTATACCATTCCCTGATTGCAGCCATTTTTTATCCCCCCTGTTTCAGCGGTATTGCCGCTCTGTGTCATAATCAATCTTCTCCGCGAACAAATTTGAAATATAAACGTTCGCCCTGCATACCTGAATCAGCGAATCAGGCACAAGCGGCGTAACCGGTCCAAAGCAAACCAGGCGCGACATCATTTTTTCCCAGCTGATATCCGTATTGCCAATCAGGAAGTTATGGAATTCAAAAACCTCCCTGCAATTCACAAAATCGCGCGGGCCGATGGTCGCCGCGCGCGGCGGTACAAATGCGAGGTCCCCCGCAAGCCCAAAGCTTGCGTGCAGTGAATTTTGCGCCTGCGTTAAAATATGCAGGTCGGCTATCCGCGCGCCAAGTTTCAACCATTCGTCCGTGGGGATCACCTGGTCGCCATCCACGCCAAACTGCTTTACCGCATCGATAAACGCACTGTGCCCCGACCATCCGCATGCAGAATAGGCGATATCCGCTTCTCCCTCGTCTTCGATCATTTTAGAATACACTTCGATGTTTTCGTTTGTCGGATAATGGATATTTTTGATATCAGGGCGCAATTCTTCCCTCAGCTCATTCATAAAGAAACGGAAAAACGCATTTGTGAATCCCGCAGGATAGCTTTCCGGCGCAATCCGTCCATCCTGATCCGCCCATTCGTCCATCGTAAACACCACCAGATTGCGGCAGCTGATATTGCATTCGTTGAGCATATACGCAACCCGCTTATAAATAGCCGCAGGGTTTGGAAGAATCATCACGCATTTCTCATCCTTTTCGTCGCTGTCCCTGATCCGTTTGAACATATCTGTGAGCCACGCATACGAGATAAAGTCGTCATCCACGATCTCCAGCTTCCAGTTTGGGCGCGTCTGGTTGAGCGCCAGATAATCCTCCCTTCCCTTTTTCCTGCATTCGTCCAAAACCGCCACATCACGAAACGGAATCCCGGGATGCGGCTCGAATGTAAATTCCCTGCAAAAATTGCTCATTCTTCTTCCCTCCAATTTGTATTACTTTATTTTTTGCACCGTCGTCAGGCATTTACCGGCGCATGATCCATCCATGCCATACTCTATTTCTACGTCAAACGTCAGGCCATACCGGTTCAAAACCGGCGCATAAAGCGCGCGGCAATGGTCGCAATAGGTTATGTTCCCTGCGTACGGCTCGCATCCGCGCGCCCGAAGCTCTGCGACGGACGGGCATTCGTTCATCTCAATCATAAAAACGCCGTTTTCCATCCATATTCTGCACGAGGCTTTTTCACGTTCAAGCGTTCCTCCTCCGTCTTCTCCGCCCCAATATTCCATACATCCGTCGATCCCGCTGCGCTCCACGCATTCATTCAGGTGCACGCACCATTGATCGGAAATCCGGGAAAACAAATTTTCCAGAGCGCCGCTTCCAAAACGTTCTTCCACATAGCGGAACGTTTCGTTGTACGATACGATATAATCACGGATCGTCATATATTCACTCCTTATATCGCGCTTACCTTGCGATAGTTTGCAAAGCTTGTCGCGCCGATGATCGCAACCGTCATCGCCCCCTGTATTACCTGCTGGTAATATCCGGAAAGGCCGATAAGGCTTAACAGGTTTGTGAGCACGCCGATGATCATAAGGCCGATAAAGCTTTTTGGTATGCTCCCCACTCCGCCCGCAGGGCTGGTACCGCCGATGATAATGCTGGAAATTACGATCAGGTTCAGGCTGTCTCCCGCAATCGGCGTTGCGGACTGCAGCCTCATTGTAAGCAGGATACCCGCAAGCCCTGCGGTTACGCCCACAATCACAAAGGACATCGTTTTATAAAACACCACGCTGATTCCTGAATTGTTCGCAACCTCGGCGTTCCCGCCAACCGCATAGATGTTTCGCCCAAACTGCGTGCGCGTCAGCACATATGCGCTGATTAACCCCACGATAATGAAGATCACAGGAAAAATCGAGAACCCGCCGATCTGCATATTGCTGACCTGCAACACCTCCTCGGTGCGCGCGGGAACCGGCTGCCCCTGGCTGAGCATCAGTGCAAGCCCTTTATAGGCATACATCGTGCCCAGTGTGCCGATGAACGAACATACGCCCAGCTTCGCGACCAGAATGCCGTTTATAAGCCCCAGCGCTGCCGCAAACAGTAAGACCACAACGATCGCCAGACCAAAGCTCATGTAAGAGAGCATCTGCGCGAATAAGATTCCGCACAGCGTCAGGTTTGAGCCCACCGACATATCAAACTCGCCCGCAATCAGCGTAAACGTCATACCAAAGCTGATGATCCCCTGGATCGATATTTGCAGAAACAGGTTTTGCAGATTGTCGATCGTGAAAAACATAGAAGAGGCGCATGCGGCAAATATGATAACGATTACCAGAATGACAAACGATTTTTGTTCTTTTACAAATCCCAATGCTTTGCTGCTGTTCATCTCGATTTACCTCCTGCCCTTTTTACGCGAATATATACGTCGAGCCACACTGCAAGGACAAGGATCACACCCTGCGCCAGTATTTGTTCGTAAGCGCCCGCGCCCACAAGGTTCAGTACGTTGTTGATGATCGTATATACATATACGCCGAGTACTGCCCTCCACACGCTGCCATAACCGCCGAATACCGCGAAACCGCCGATTACGAGCCCGCTCATTGCCATCATTTCATAGTCGTCGCCCGAAAGCGCCTGTATCGCCATCGTGCGCGACGCAAGGAGAATACCTGCGATGCCCGCGCACAGGCCGGAAATCATAAAGCACTTGAGGCGGGTTTTTGTGATACTGATTCCCGCAAGCCTGCTTGCTTCCGGATTGATACCAACGCTCGTGACCTGCCTGCCAAATTTCGTCTTTCCCAGTACGACGCCCAGAATAACCGCCACAACCGCCATAATAATAACGATGTTGGGTATGACGTCAAAGGTCATTCCCTTTCCCAGGCTGCGGAAAAAATCGGTCGTGTTTTCCCGGAAGGTAGCGTTTCCTGTTACTGCCTGTGCAAGCCCCCGGTAGGCCATTTTAAGTCCAAACGTGATCATCATGATCTCGATTGCCCGCGCTTTTGTGATATAAATGATCAGCATATTAAAGGAGCTGATCCCTATTCCCACAAGCAACGCCAGTATAATCGCGCCCGCATCGCCCACATATTGCTGCATCACAACGGAAACCAGCGCGCATACCGCCATATTGATTCCCACGCTCAGGTCAATACAGCCTGAAATCAATACGTATCCCATTCCAATGGAAAGCACGGCAAGTACCGCGCCCTGCTTCAGTACGTTTTGGATGTTCGTATCCGTAAAAAACACCGGCGAAACGCATCCCGCGACGATCAGTACGATGACGAGCACCACAACGCAGGCATATTCAGGAACCTCTGAAAGGAGATTCTTAAACGATAATTTTCGATTTTCAAGACTTTTCATCTGATTCATAGTGCCACCCCCTTCAGTTTTTTAGAATAAGCTGCATAACGTTTTCGGCAGTGATATCTTCCTTGCGCTCAAGGCTTCCCTTGATCCTGCCCTCGTTTACAACAATAATCCTGTCGCTCATCGCCAGAAGCTCCGGCAGCTCTGAGGAAATGAATATGATCGATTTCCCTTCCTGCACAAGCCGGTTGATCAGCAAGTATATTTCATGCTTGGCGCCAATATCGATGCCCCGCGTCGGTTCGTCCAGTATGATGATATCGCTGTCCGCAAACAGCCACTTTGCAATGACTACCTTCTGCTGGTTCCCGCCTGACAGGTTGATCGCCCTTTGCTCGGTTGAAGGAGTTTTGATGGAAAGCAGTTCCACATATTCCTCCGCCACATCCTTCTCCTGCTTGCGGCTGACCATACCGCGGTGCGTCACCTTACCAAGGTTTGCGAGCGATATATTTTTGGAAATTGGAAACTGCAATAACAGCCCCTGTGATTTCCGGTCCTCCGTCAGGAGCGCGATCCGGTTTTTGATACTATCCTCCGGCCTTGTAATGTTGACTTTTTTGCCGCCGAGAAAAATCTCTCCCCCGTCAAGCTTATCCGCGCCGAAGATTGCCCGCACAATTTCCGTTCGCCCCGCGCCTACAAGCCCCGCAAGTCCAAGCACCTGACCTTTTTGCAGCGTAAAGCTGATATCCTCAAAAACGCCGTCACGCCGCAGGTCTTTCACTTCCAGAATGTTTTCCGAAGCCAGCACCGGCTGCTCGCGGACGGGGAATTCCTGTCCGATCGTCCTTCCGACCATATCCACAATGATTCCCTCGCGGGTTACGTTTTCAACGTTCTTTGTACTGATCAGCTTTCCGTCGCGCATCACCGATACGCGGTCGCTGATTTCAAGCACTTCCTCGAGCTTATGTGAAATGTAAATTACGGTCACGCCCTTCTCGCGCAATCCGTTCACGATCCTGATCAGGCTTTCGACTTCCCTCGACGTGAGCGTCGCCGACGGCTCGTCCATAATGATGATTTTGGAACCATAGGAGATCGCCTTAGCAATTTCCACCATTTGTTTTTCCGCCACGCTCAGGTCTTTTATGAGGGTGGTTGTATCAATGTCATAACCAACCTCTTTCATAAATTCGGCAGCTTTTCGGTTGGCCTCCTTCCAGTCGATCCACATCCCCTTCGATTTTGAGAGCCTGTCTATAAAAATATTTTCCGTGATGCTCAGCGCGTCTATGAGGTTGAATTCCTGAAAAATAATGCTTAGCCCTTTTTTGATGGCGTCCAGCGGGTTCCGAATTTTTTCTTTGATCCCATTAAGCCATATTTCACCCTGCTCGAGCGAATAAACGCCTGTCAATATTTTCATGAGCGTGGATTTTCCCGCTCCGTTTTCGCCCGCAATGGAATGTACTTCGCCTTTGAAAAAATCAACAGAGATATCATCCAACGCTTTTACACCGGGGAAAGTCTTGGTTATATTACGCAACGATAATATAACTTCCTGTTCCATGACGCTTCCTCCCTTATCCCTAAATTAAGTTTTACTGATTAAAGTGTGGTTCCCCGGCGGCAGAAAAGAACGGCCTGCCGCTCTTTTCTGCTTTGCACGGGAAGAAAAGATATGTTTTGTTTTTCGTGGTTTGAGTCTGAGTCAGAGTTTAAACGCCTTATTTTGCCGCTACGAAATCAAATTCAATCGAATCTGCCTGGTCAACGTTTTGCGCGGTCACAACAACCGGCGCTGCGTAATACTTTGGAGCAAACTCAGCCCCTGGATCGTTAAAGTAATCGGAAAGCTGCCTCATTGCAAATCCGCCGCACTGATACAGAAGTACGTACCCAAAGCAGGTGACGGAACCATCCTTGACATATTGCAGGTAATCCGGTATGCCGCACGCGCCGACAATCGCGATTTGCTCCGCTTTGCCCGCATCCTGCACTGCCGAAGCAGCGCCCAGCGCCATGACGTGATCCTGGCAGTAAATAACGGACAGTTCAGGATATTTCGTCATAAGGTCTTCTGTGATGGACATTGCCTTCGCGCTGTCAAAATCACCTGCAAAATCACCTGCGTAATTGATATCCGTATCCTTTGTCGCATCCTGGAACGCCTGAATGGTTTTATTGGTCGGATCTGTTCCTGCCGCGCCTGTAATGAGCGCTACCTGCGCGCCTTTGTCCTTATAATTTTCTGCAATCCATTCGCAGCCGGTGAACGCAAGGCTGTAATCGTCAACGCCCGCAAAGAACAGGAGCTGGTCCATACATTCCTTGTCCATTTCCATTCCAACGCCCACAACGGGAATCCCCGCTTCCTTTGCCGCCTGAATTGAGGGGAGCAGTGACGTGGTATCCGTGGGATTCAGGATAATCGCGTCTACCTTCTGTGAAATCAGGTTCGCCATCTGGTCCGCCTGCGTGGACGGATCGCCCTGAGCATCCAGCAGCGTTACCTTCCAGCCGAGCTCGTCGGCGACTGCCTGAGCCTCTTTTACGAGCGCTACGCAGGAATCTGCGTCCATCGAGTAAATTGCGATACCGACCGTCTTAGCCGATCCGCCGGTTTCCCCGCCGCCATTATCCGCGGGAGCCGCTGTTGACGCTGCTGCCGAAGCCGCCTCTGTCGAAGCCGCCTCAGACGGCGTTGCCGGAGCGGCGCACGCGCTGAGTAATACCATAGCAGCCATAATAATCGCTGTTGCCAAAGCCAATCCCTTTGTCTTTTTCATTTTGCACCTCCAATATTTTTTGTTTCGGTTCTTCCGAAAATTGATTTTAAGTTCATTCCCATTACCGGATTTTATTCCGGCAGAATAGTTTCATGAAAATAGTATTCCTTCAAAAAGCGTTTGAAATTTTTCCTGATTGCATCCACAATAACCTGCCCGGTCTGCGCGCTCGCCTGTGTGGGATCTCCGCAGGCTCCATATTTGGGCTGCTGTATCCCAAAGGTTGACCATACTACCTTTTGTCCGCCAAAGCAGGCGTCTCCCGCTACAAAATCCGAATGATGCTTCAGCAGATCGTCGCTGCAGAACTTTTCTTCCTTTACAAGCTCCGGGCTGATCAGCATTATAAGCGACGCTTCCCATTCCCCGGAATGGCTGCAGCCGCCGCGCGGGGATTTCCTGATCCGGTTAAACTCTGCCGCGGAAAACGCCACCGGCGAAGCCACTGTATAATAATATCCATACTCGTCGGCAATCAGCTTTGTGGCCATATTGAGCATGGGCCCATGCTGCCCGTGGCAATCGAGCATCAACAGCCTGGAAAAACCCATTTCCGCTATCGATGCACATATATCGTGGATCATATCCGCAAACACCTGCGGACGCAGGCGCATTGCACCCGGCCATTTTGCCACCGCCTTTGGCGTGTAGCCCGACCAAACAGCAGGCATCACCAATACGGGAATTTCGTCCTGTATTTCGTCGGCAATCTGCGCGCACAGGTATTCGGCGATCCTCGCGTCGCAATCCACCGGTAAATAAAGCGAATGCTCTTCCACTTCCCCCACCGGAAGGATAATGAGCGCATCCCGGTCGACATATTCCTTTAGCTCCGGCCACGTCTTTTCCTGAAAATAAAACGACATTTTATTCACTCCGTTTCTCTCATGTCAAAACAGCGTTTTCTCGTTGTTTCGTAATCAATGTATCGTTCCTTGTACTTTTCCACTTCACACGGCTGCGGCAGGAACTCCCGTTCCGGCGCAAGCGGCTTCGTTTCCATCCCAAGGCTTTTGAAAGCAAGCCTTGCCGCCCCGGCAAGGGCTGTTTCGCACGATTCCAGCCGCACCACGCATTTACCTGTAATATCCGCGATCAGCCTGCACCACAGGTCGCTCTTTGATCCGCCGCCAAATACGCGCAGCGTATCGGCGGCCTGCCCCGCCTTGTCCATAACATCCGTATTTGCTTTGATGTGGTATGCAATTCCCTCCAGAAGCGCACGTACGCATTCCGGTATCCCGCTCTGGAGCGTCAGTCCTGTAAATGCGCCCGCGCCTTCTCCCCAGTGCGGGGAGGCTCCCCCGGATAAATAAGGATAGAAATTCAATCCGCCTGTTTCCGCATGGGCCGCCATGCCGCTTAGCTCTTCATAATCCATGTTGGGCGCAAACTTTTTCCGGAACCATTCAAGCGCGGAGCCCGCGGTATTTACAACCCCCTCCATGTCCCAGCAACCTTGATACAGGTAAGAAAATACGGGAATCCGCATTTCATCATCCAATACAGGCGCTTCTGAAAGCTTTGTGATGCAGCTGCCCGTTCCCAGCGATACCGTTACAACCCGTTCGGATGCTCCTCCGCCGTAGGCCGCGCACTTCTGGTCCTGCGCCCCAACCGCTACGATGACGTCCGTTCCAAGTCCCAGCTCTTTGGCTGTTTCGGGCAGGAGCGTTCCGGCAACGCTGCCCGCCCACGCAATATCCGGAAGCAATCCTGCACCGATACCGTTTTCACCCAGCAGGTCTTCCATCCACGCTTGACCGTGAATATCGTACATCATGGTTCCGGCTGCCATCGTATGGTCTGTGACGCAGTTTCCGCAAAGACGGTATTGGATAAAGTCCATGGGCATTAAGAAGCGCTCTGTTTTTTCAAAAACCCGCGGTTCGTTCTTTTTGATCCACATCAGCTTTGGCAGGGTGTAGATCGGGGAAATCCGTTTCCCTGTCCTTTGAAAGATATCCCGCGCGCCATAGCGCTTGATGATCTCGTCGGTTTCACACGCCGCCCTGCCGTCAAGCCAGCTGATTGCCCCGCACAGCACCTTTCCGTCTTTCCCAACGGGTACAATGGATATGCCCTGAGAGCTCACGCCAATACTTCTGATAGCTGCGCTCTTTTTCCCAAGAAGCGCCGTAGCCTCCCTCACTGTCTGCCGGACCGAATCCCACCACACGCCTGCATCCTGCTCAATCCGGCTGCCGCCAAGGATTGACAACGGATACTCTGTACGGGCCGAACAGAGCATATTGAGCCTGTCGTCAAATACTGCGCTGCGGCATCCGCTTGTCCCAAGGTCAATACCCAGTACAAGACTCATTTTTTACTCCCCCATCACTTGTACGATCACCGTGCGTTTTCTTGCCCGCACCTGATCCCAATCGCCAAAATAGATACATCCAAATTCGCCAAGCTGCAACTCGCCGTCTATCACAGGCATCGTAACCGAACGTCCCATGACCACAGACCGCAGATGCGCATCCGTGTTAAGCGACCACGCGGGCTGTTCGTTCCTGTCTTTTCCCGCAAGCTCAATGTGCCTGGGGCAAGGGTGCATATACTGGCCCTCAGCAGTACAGGTAGGAATGATTTTTGCCAGTACGTTGGCAAGATCCTGCATAATAAGCTCAGTACCCCAGTAGGTTTGCCCGTCCGAAAATTCCTGTATCTGCACGCTGCAAGTGGTATGCCCCGTATAAACGAGTACCGTTCCGTTTTGAATTTCCGAGCGCCTGAGAATCTCGCGCACCGTCGTTGTAACATCGTCAAACGTTGGTCTCCTGTCCGACTGCACTTCAAATTTTTCGTTGTAAACCTTCATTTTGTATCCTCCGTCCTGAATGTATATTTAATGGCTGCGAAGCATCTCGCCGACCTTTCCGCCGGGATGCGTAAGCAATAAATCTTTCTTCGTATAACCGCTGACATCCATGATGGTAAACGCAACCGCATCCCATGCCGCTATGGTCGCCGTGCAGCTTGCCGACGCGCACATATTGAATTTATCCGATTCCTCCCCGACCTCGATCTTAAAATAAATATCCGATTCCTTTGCCAGCACGGAATCGTCGTTTTGCGATACGCCGATGATCTTTGCGCCTTTTTCTTTGCAGCAGGGAATGTAGTTTAATATTTCCGGCGTATTTCCTCCCTTGGAGAACAGCACCACTACGTCGCCCTTTTGAATCGCTCCCATGCCGCCGTGGATCGAATTTGCCGGCGAGCAATAGAATGCGGGCACTTCCACAACGCTGAGCGTATGCGCTACCCTGCGCGCAACGGTTCCCGAGGTTCCGCAGCCCGCCGTTATCACCTTATGCCCTTCCGGTTTTACACGGAGCAAAAGATCGATCACCCTGTCTGTTATTTCGCGGTCAAGCGACGTTATGAGCCCACTGACCGCCCTGCATTCGATTTTTAGTATCTTCTCAACGGACACATCGTATTTTGCCATATCGCTATCCCTCCATCATGACGCCGCCGCATCTTTCATTCCACGCGTCCCGCGCCGCGCTCAGCATCTCTTCGATCATTGCCCGCGGATTGCGCGCCGTTGCAATCGCACTGGATGAACCCGTTGCGTCCGCGCCTGCGGCGATCACATTGTAAACATCCTGGCCGCTGTTGATGCCGCCGCCCACCAATATTCCAATATTGGGATCAATGTTCATAATCGTATCCACCGATGTGCGGACATAAGATACGTCCGCCGCGCACGCAGTGGCAATAAGCTCCGCAGGCTCTGTCACCATCATGTCCGGCTCAAGCAATGCAACTGCTTTTGTTTCCGGAATCGAGTCCGCACAGACAATGCTCATCATTCCAAGTTCCCGCGCGCGCCGAATCGTCCCGTACAATTCTGCTATCCTCATCGGTTTTTCAACGTGGTTGAGCATAACCCCCTGCGCTCCCGCAGCCCGCAAAGATTCCGGCAACACTGCCGCCAGTCCGCGGCCTACCTCGATATTATCCATATGTGGAGCAAATACGATCAGCTGCTTCGTACATTCTGATACCCGCGCAATATTTGCATAGGGCGTGGTAAAAATAACCCTTACATCGTATTTTTGCGATGCTTCGTCTGCAAGCCGTGCCAGATCAATGATCTGATCTCCATAAAGATAATTTTTCGGACCAATTTCAAAAAATGGGGGGCGAATGCGTAAGTTTCGTTTCATGGCATCCTCCAAAAGATTTTATTAAAATTCGTTTCTAATTTCTTTCTTTTCTAGAGAATAGCACATATTATTTACGTTTGTCAATATTATATTTACGTTTTTTCTGATTTTTCCATTAAATATTTTCTTTTTGCTTATTATATTTGCTATTTTAATTTCTTTTTATCGCTTTTTCTTTCTTTTTCAGGGAAAATAACATTGTTTTTAATATGAAGCAATCTTGTAATTTTTCGAAATGATCATTTTTGGTTAAAAAAAGAAGTCAAAGGGATTCCATTTCTCTTTACAAAAAGTACAGAGTCATCAATTTTTTTGTTTTATTACTTTATTTGGAAACTGTTATTTGAAGGTTATTCGACACGCTGTGAAGCGCGATAGGAACAAGCTGTTTTCAAAATCTGTGATTTGTTTTCTATGAAATGGCAGCCCGGCAACAGGCTCCTCATCCCAGGAACCGGGAGCATGCAATACCGCATGCCCCGGCCTGAAGCCTAAAAAATCATACTGCGATAACCTGCAGTCCCGACCTGCGGATTTTTTCGAGTTCTTCCGCCTTCGATTCATTGTAATTGGTTACCAGTATATCAAAATCATTTAACGCGGCTATATGGGCAAACGTTACCTTTCCAATCTTTGAATCGTCCACCACAAGAATTTTTTCTTTGGCCTGGGCGATCATTTGCCTCATGATCGCGTCTTCCACATGATTATAGGAGGTAAGGCCCGCCTGAATGTCAACGCCGTCCATTCCCATAATCAGCTTATCCGCTTTATACTTGGATAATTGGTCGCTCACATCGTCGCCGACTGTAATCTGCATATCCGTGTCAAATCTGCCGCCCAGAAAAAATGTTGTAATATGTTCACAGCAGGCAAGCTCGTTTACGATATGCAGGGCGTTTGTGATCACAATCAGGTTGTTCTTATTCTTCAGCTCCTCACAAATATAAGCACACGTGGAGCCTACGTTGATAATGAGCGATTCGCCGTCCCTGACAAGCTCCGCTGCCGCCTTTGCAATCAGTCTCTTCTCTTCCGCCTTGCGGCTTTTACGCTCCGCAAAGTTTTCACTGTATTGGGATTTCCTGTTGATAACCGCTCCTCCGTGTATCCGTTTGAGCAACCCTTCATTTTCAAGCTCGCTCAGGTCCTTGCGAACCGTCACAACCGAAACGTTGAGCGCGTCGCTCAGGTCTGTTACACGCAGCCTTGAATCCTTTTCCAGCAGATCCATAATTGCGTTCCGCCTTACTGTCTGGTTTTTGTCTCCACTGACCGAAATCATAGGTTCCCCCGCTCCTTTGCATTATCCCTCATTGGCGCGCAAACAGCACGCTCCTTTATGATTTGATTTTACTTGAAAAGGCACGGATAAGTCAATACATTTTTTCTTTTTAATGCAAAACGAAACGGAAACGAAATTTAATGTTGCCTGTACATCCACAGTCTCCTGCTGCTGCAAAAAGCTTTCCTGTACCGTTTAAACAAATACGGCCTGTACCAAAATCATATACAAAATGGTTCCCGCCGCAATGGATAGCAGCATTTGCCGTTTCCACACATGAAGCCCGACCACCACTGCAATGCAAATTGCTTCAGGAATGCCGTGGTTCCCCGCGAATATACTGACGTCCTTCAGGCAGTATACGACCAATAACCCAAGCACGGCCGCGGGCAATACTTTTCCAAGATACCGGATAAACTTCGGCGTTGGTTTACTCGCGGGAAATACAAGGAAGGGCAGGAACCGGGTAATCAGCGTGCCCAGCACCACCATTCCGATGGTAATGATTTGCTGCGTTACGCTCATGCGCCCTCACCCGCTTTCCCAAGTGGATTTTTAAACACAGTGATTACGGCAAATATTGCGATCATGGAAGGTATGATAAAACTGCTCCCGCCGAATATGAGAAGGCACGCAAGCGACAGCCCCAGCCCGATCAGCGAGCTGTAGTGCTTCTTTTCCTTCAGCCATTGTTCGAGGAAAATAACGACAAAAAGGGCTGTCATTACAAATTCAAGCCCCTTCGTATCAAACGTAATAAACGATCCGAACACGCCGCCAAGCGTTGCGCCCATTACCCAGTATATCTGGTTTAGCAGCGTCACAAAAAACATAAACCATCCTTTGTCAACGCCTACCGGAATATCGGCGGTATAGTTGATCGAAAACGACTCGTCGCACATTCCAAAAATCAGATAGATTTTCTTGCGCCCCGTCCCTTTATACCGGTCCAGCATGGAAATACCGTAAAACAGGTGCCGTGCATTGATCACCAGCGTCAATAGCAGCGCCCGCAATGGATCAAACGCCGCCAATAAAAGCCCTACTGCCACAAATTCAACAGAACCCGCAAAAATTGTCGCGCTCATAATAATTGGATAGATTGGGCTGAAGCCGGATATATTCATATAAATTCCGTATGCAATCCCCAAAAATAAAAATCCCGCAAGAATGGGGATCGTATGAGGGAATGCGGCATAGAATGCTTTTTTAAGGGTACTGTTTCCTGCCATGACCGCCTTTTTCCATAACCGATTTTATTATATTATATCAAACGGAGCGCTTCTTTCAAAGCAGTACATGCTTCACGCATCCCTCTTTTGCCACATCTATCTGCCGCGGGGATTTCGATTTGCATTCTGAAACAAAAAAACGAATGATAAAATTCATCCGCTTTTATGTGTTTATATTACCACAAATCAGCAAAAATTTCAAGTCTGTCAATTCCTGCCGGGACGTGGTATTAAGTATAGGGAGGGTTTTTATGATGAATCATTTGATAAACCTGTCTGATTCTGGCATTGCTCAAAGACTAGCGGTTGAGCAAACGATGAAGTGCAACGATTTCACACAAAAATTCGGTCTTACGCTCACCAAAACCCAGGCGTTTGAGCTTGTGTCGGCTCGTGCGCGCTCGCTGGATTCCTGTGGACGGATTGAGTTTGGCGGAGGCGTTGTTGAAAAGCTGATTTTCGCATTTTGCGATTCGCCATATATTTGTCAGGACAATTACGCGCAAACCATGCACGAGCTGATCGAGTGCTTCTATTTTTATAAAAACGAGACGCTTGACCTGTGCAGCGACGATGAGCTGATCGATTTTATGAAAAAATCCTTTGACAGTGTTTGCCACGGTTCGGTCGAGCTGCTGCGGGACCGCGAGCTTGAAAAAATGGCCGTCGCCCTGCGGTACGGCCTTCCCATGCAAAACGAGGAATCCAAATGAAAGAGATGGCAAGCTCACCGTCCCTCAATCCCTGCAATCTTGACGGCGAATTTTACGTCCAATCCCTTCTTGCAGAAGGCTGCAGAACCCGTATGCTCCCAGAGGCGGATGTATCCATATTCCAAAACAGGTGCGTCGAATTCCTCGCGCAAAAAAGCAAGCTGTATACCAGTGGCGACAGCAGCAGTATCAAAATAGAATTGGCACAGAATATTTTAGAATCTATCCTGTACACGATTGGCGTACCTTTAAAAGCAAAAGAGCCTTCTTCTGCAATCGCGCTGCTGAAATCCAGCAGTATTCATGAGCTATACAGTGCAGGACGCAAAAAAATCGAAATAAAGCGCAGGACGGCAAAGCACCTTCATACGCTCGTTCTCAAAACTCTTGTCAGAACGGCAAACGAAACTTATACCTCCACCCTGGTAGACGGCATCAAGGGATTCTTTCAGCTTTACGACGCCGACTACAGCGCTCATGAAATCCACATTACCGCCGATTATCTACTCAGCAATCCCGTCACTCATCTTGCCGGTATTGAATTTATTGTCGAATACCTGAGGCGCGCACTTTACGAAAATGAATTTTGCAGCTGTTTTGATCCTCAGCCTATCCACCGCGCCATGACCGCCTTCCACGCAGGCTATCAGCACCTCGTGATCAATCTCTTTGACCAGGTGCTTGCTTCTTCCCTTGGTTGTATTCTTACAGATACAGACCTTTACGGACTTCTTGTTCCGAGGAGCAAGGTAATAAAATTACAGTCCGGATGGCTGCTCAAAAGCAGGGAAGAAATCGATACACTCCTGCTTGACGCATGTGGAATATTATTTACGGAGTTTGGACTGTCTGATGAATCTCTGGCCGGCTATATCAAAAAAAGCCTGTTACATGTTAGCTCATCTGTGTTTTTCGCAATAGAAACGCTCACCCTGGATAAGATTTTTGTTTGTTCCGGGTGAGCGCTGTTGCTTTTATAAACGCGAACCAAATGTTCCCGGTTATTTTTTTACCACCGGAACCCACATTTCGTATTTTGCGTTTTGCGGATCAGCGTTCAAATAGACCTCGATATCCGGCGCGTCTGCGTATTCGTAACCGGATCCCGGCAGCCACTCTGTCACAATACGCTGCTCAAGCTCCTGTATGGAAAGGTTTGTTCCACTGCCGGTAAATATTGCCCATGTGGAGGCAGGAACCGTGTATTCCTCTAACGTATCGTCAATTTCTTTTGTACTGGAAACCGCAATAAAGTATTTCCATTCCTCTTCTGCGTTGCATGCGCTCACTCCCAGCAATCCCATCGGCTCCGAATCCATCATTGCCGCAAGTTTGCCGATTGTCCCGTCTTCTGAGGCTTTTTTCCACATCTGCGGCACAATGGCAAAATTTTTCTCAATCTCCTTTTCGAGCGGATGGGAAATCCCTATGATGCGAAACGCTCCCTTGTTCTCAATCCTGTAATTCATTTCCGCAGCTCCTTTGACTGTAATTTTAAAGCTGATTGGAGGAAACGCACGCAGGGAAACCCCCTCTTCCCTCACGCGTGAGGGCGCGACTCCATGAACGCTTTGGAATGCACGATTAAACGCCGTTGGCGAGGCATAGCCATATTTGTATGCCACATCGATGATCTTTTTTGCACCGCCCTGCAAATCTTCCGCCGCAAGAGACATCCGTCTGCGGCGGATATATTCGGAAAGCGATACATCAGCCATATATGCAAACATCCGCTGGAAATGATAGGTCGAGCAGCAGGCC
The DNA here is from genome assembly GCF_055522415.1 of Christensenella sp. KGMB01412. Classification (NCBI taxonomy): domain Bacteria; kingdom Bacillati; phylum Bacillota; class Clostridia; order Christensenellales; family Christensenellaceae; genus Christensenella; species Christensenella sp. KGMB01412. The sequence goes on from NZ_JBVFVW010000005.1 coordinate 66,430, forward strand.
ACCTGTGCCAGCCGTTCGTAATCAATTTCCTCTGTAATGTGCTTTTCGATATAATCCATCGCCTGGTTTAACCGCTCAATCCATTCCATCGTATCAGCTCCTTCATTTCCCAGTATATCCTTATTTTCAAACGTTCTCCTCTCTTTTCCTGCACAAATCAGAGAGGCTACCCGGCTGCTCAGTCAAGTATAACATCGCCGGCATACGGCGCCAACCACAAAAGTCCGCAATGATGAAATGCAGGGCGTATTTTACGCAAAAAAATAACGGCCTTACGCCGCAATATATTTGCCTGAACATCCGTGTGCAGAGCCATCGCTATTTTTGCTCCTCCCCATAATAAAAAACTATTTCCATTAAGGCCAGACAAACCAGTAGGGGGTGTCGCCCGGCCTTATAGGAAATAGAAACTGAATTACTTTTTAAGTTTTTGCGGCATTTTGGGTTCATACCAAGGTCCTTGACATGCAAGCGCCGAGAACGCATCCGCAACCTTCAAAAGAGACTTTTCGGTGATTTTGGTAATGGCTTTTTTTACGTTTGATTCATTCATCTTTTTCATTTTGTTCTCCTTATTTAGCAGGATATCGCCTCTTCGTTAAATTGAAACAGGGGATATTATCCGGCCCTGCTAAAAATAGAAACTATATTATTTTTTGAGCTTTTGCGGCACTTTGGGTTCATACCAAGGTCCACAGCAAGCAAGCGCTGAGAAAGCATCCGCAACCTTTAAAAGAGATTTTTCCGTCATTTTTGTAATAGCTTTTTTTACGTTTGACTCGTTCATCTTTTTCATTTCTGTTCTCCTTTACTAAGGGAATATGCTCCCCAATTTAAATATAAAATATCATATATTTTCATCTTTGTGTGAAAATATGAATGAAACCATCATTTTAATGAATGAAAAGTTTTCTGTTTCAATGGTTTCAGTATATAATAGAAAAGGATCGCAATGAATTTATGGGGGTAAAGCATGGTTATTCTTTGGGGAATATGGGAAATATTTGTCAATGTCATCGAATACTATTTTCTTTTCTTTTTGTTGTCCAAGCGACTCTCCTATTCCAGTTCCAGAAAATATCAAATTTATATTGTATTGTTTTGCCTGGTTGCCTTACAAAGTATCATGAATTTATTCGAAGTTGATTACCAAATCACGATGATAGTAATGTCCTCGCTGAAAGTTTTTTATGCTCTGTTATTCAAAGGGAACATAGGCGCCCGTCTCTTTTGGGGTGTTATTGGTTCCTTTGTAGCAATTGCTGCTAATTTGCTGATCTCTTTGATTCTTACATGGATGTCAGGTATCAATATCAGCGATACCCTGTTACCCTCAGAGTCTCGCTTTGGAACTACTATTCTATATTGCATGATTATTATTACAATCAATTGGATACTATCCCGGATACGGGTTAGCCAACACATCAGTTTGCCTTTTTATTTCCAGATATTTATTGTAGCCATCATGATTTTAGGTATTTTTGCATCCGGCGAAGCAATCGCATTTTCCATCGGCTCTAACCGTTCCTCGCAGGAGCGGATTGTTCTGACGGTAATCAGCGCCGCCATCCTTGCCATGATTGTTTCCATTATTTTCCTGTTTGAAAAAATCGGCGAAACATTATGGGAAAAATCCCGGCTGGAGCGGGCCCATTTAGAGGATGAAAACAACAAACGAACCGAAGCAATGGTGCGGGCGTGGCGGCACGATTTCCATAATTACCTTGAGGTAATGCAGATTTATATCGAAAATAAGGATTTTGACCAGCTAAAGAAATATGTCGGTGAAGTGAAGAAGGATTTTCAATCGATTCTATCGCTTGTGGCCACTGGAAATCCTGCAGTCGACGCAATTATTTCCAGTAAAATGCTTATTGCAAGCGAGAAAAACGTTCAGGTCCGTTTGAATGCCCAAAAAATACTGCGCCTTCCCATCAGCGAAACCAAGCTGTGCGTAGTGCTTGGAAATCTTTTGGACAATGCAATCGAGGCCTGCAGCAAAATCCCTGATCCGGAAAAACGGCATATCAAAATTGATATTTATCCCCAACGTGGTATGCTCATGATCCATATTGTCAATCAGTCGTCCGGCGGCTACAAAATGAAGGACGGCCAGCTTATTTCCACCAAACCGGAGGGCAGTCATGGCTACGGCCTTAAGCGCGTCAGGCAAATTGTAAATGATGCGGATGGAATCTACAATATTTCATATACTGACGACCAATTCGAGGTTACATTATTTTTTTCCATAAAGGAGGCGGCCGATAGCAATGAAAATTAAAATTGCGATTATAGAGGACGAACAGGCTTTTGTCGATAGTCTTGGCAGGCTCCTGCGGCAATGGTCGGAAACATATAAATATCTGATCGATATCAAAAGCTATGCTACAGGCGAAGCCTTTTTACTCGCATGGGAAGCTTCTGAAATTTTCGATGTTATTTTTGTTGACATCATGCTTCCCAACTCTGTAAACGGAATGGACCTTGCAAAATATATCCGCGAAAAAAATCCGCAGGTTCCTATTATTTTTGCAACCAGCGTAAGGGAAAATATAGGGGATGGCTATCGCGTCAGCGCTATGCAATATTTGGTCAAACCCGCTATGTATTCGGATATCGAAGAGTGTATGAATAAAATATCAGTTGATTTATCACGCAAGAAAAGCTCGATCTATTGTTTCCGCAAGAGTAAAAACAGTATCTCCCGAATCCAGTATCATGATATCCTTTATTTTTCAAGCTCCTTGCAATATACTGAGATCCATACCATTTATGGAGTTGAGAAACAACTGGAGCGCTTAAAAAATATCGAAACTTCTTTGCCTGATGAATTTATACGCTGCCACAGGTCGATTATCGTAAATATCGAAGCCGTTCATTCTATTTCCCCGGTCTCGATTACTCTGCCTGATTTTACAACGATTCCCATAAGCAAAACATATTTTAACGCAGTCAAAAACAAATATCTGGCATATTTTGGATAGGAAGGTTACCATGGAAAAATTTGCAAACAAATTCGCCGAATGGCTGGTTTCCAAAGGCGCGGATGAAGAAAACAAAGAAATATTTGCGTATAGTATGGAGTGCCTGCTCAATACTGTTCTCACGTTTGGTATCATTTTGATCGTCGGAGCTATATTGGGGCGGCTGCCGATTACGCTGGTCTGGATCGTTTTCTTTTTGCCGCTTCGCCACGCTTCCGGCGGACTTCACGCGCCAAACCACATTGGCTGTTTAATCCTTTCCCTTTCCGTTGGAATCGGCTGTATGTTACTGAACCCTTTCCTTGTGGGGTTTGACTGGTTCATCGCAGCAGGTGTCGCAGGAAGTATTATCATCATTTTCCTGTTTGCCCCTGTCATCCACGCCAACCATCCCTTATCAGAGCAGCGCATCCTGCACATGAAAAAAACGGCCCGGACGATCATTCTGGTTGAAAGCTGCCTTGTGGCCTTTCTGTTCTTTTTTACACCCGCGCAGTTTGCCACAGCTGCGGTACTCGGTATCCTTTCAGCAACGATATCGACTTTGATTGGCCATATTACGAATTAGTATCCGGGCCGTTCCTTCACGACCTGCTCCTTCAGGCGCAAAAACGTCTGAACCGCTGCGCTCAGCTTCGTATTTTTTTCACGCTTGCGGCTTTTGTTCAGATACCCGGCAGAAACATACGATAAATTTTCCAATCAAATTTTAGGGCAGATAAAATCCCATGGGTTTTATTAAGCAGCCTGCCGCGCATCAAAATTCATTTTCCGCAAAAATATCCTTTTCACCCGCTCTTGAAATGTGTATAATAAAAACAAGCAGGCGTTGGCGTATCATTCTGATATGACACGCGTCCAGACCTTCCCTTCCCGCCGTAATGTAATCATTTTTTGTTTCAGTTGCGGCTATTCTATCAAGGAGTATCAAAATGAATTATATTTATATTAACTGCGGTACAACTACCTCAAGGGGCTATCTGGTAAGGGACGGCAAACCGTCCGGTTACGTTTCAAAGGTCGTGGGCACCAAGGATTCCTCCCTTTCGGGCGGTAACGATATCCTGCTTGCCGGCCTGCGCGAAATTTACGACGTCCTCATCGACCGCAACGGCCTTTTTGAACGCGATATTGAAAGCGTATGGATTTCCGGCATGGCCACAAGCCCGTTTGGAATCACGGAGATCCCCCATATGACGATGCCGGTAAACGCACAAAAGATGTACGACGAATCCGTCACGTTTTATGAGGAAAGCTATTTTGACCGCGAGCTCAGGCTGCTGCGCGGCGTAAAAAACGTTCCTGACGGCACGGTGGTCGATCTGGAAAATATCGAATACATCAGCAGCATTCGCGGTGAAGAAATCGATATTGTCGGGCTTCTTTCCAGCAATTATACGCCTGAAGGGCCGTTTGTCGTAGTCGCGCCAAGCTCCCACACCCAGTTTTGTTATGTGAAAGACGGAGCGCTTACCGACATCCTTTCCTCTTTTACCGGCGAGCTGCGCTATGCGCTCTCACGCGATACCATGCTGTATGGCGAGCAGGAGCACGGCGACGTTGCAATGACGGAGCAATTTGTGCGTAAGGGCTGTGAATACCTGCGTAAATACGGTTTTTGCCGTGCGGTTCAAATCGTGCACGGCGCAAACACCTTTGGCATCCTTTCCAAGGCTGAACGCACACAGATTTTAAACGGGATTATCACCGGTTCCGTAACAGACCTTCTTGCCCAGCATATCAGTAAAAAATGGACTGATGTGGAGGAAATCGTGATATTCGGCGGCAAGCCGTATATTGAGGCTTATCAAATCCTGTTAAAGGATACGCTTCCTTCCATGCCCGTAAGGCTCATTACAGATATCAACGGAAACAGCTTTGCGCTGAGCGGCTTCTTGGAACTTCTCAAAATCGAGGAAAATAAAACGCATTAATCAAATATCAAAAAACATCCCTGAGGACAGGGATGTTTTTTTGTGTTCCAGGCTTATCCCGGTTATTTCATGTAGGCAATATATTCCTCATTCGCGGCCATAAGCTCATCCACCATTGCATGAATCTGGTCGAGCGTCAGCTTTGCCGCCGTAAATGGATCGAGCTTTACTGCCTCATAGATATATTTCCTGTCTTTTGTGACGACCGCGTCCGCCATCAGCTTATGAACGTTTACATTTGTCAGGTTAAGGGCTGCAAGCGCGTCCGGCAACGCTCCCGCATAGCAGGTATGGATGCCTTCGGTGTCCGTATAGCACGGCACCTCTACAACGCAATCGTTTGGCAGGTTTGTGATAAGCCCGGTATTTTTCACATTCAGGTTCGCGCGGAACGGCTTTCCTGTATAATACGCGTGAATGATCTCAGGTGCATATTCAAAGGTTTTCTCCATCGGTATCTCTGCACCCCTGCCCAGCATTCCTTTCAGCTCTTCAAAATACTCGTCCGCCGCTTCCTCATGGGCAAGCCACCAGCGGTCGTCAATGCGCAGACGCTTAATCTCCTCTTCGTTTTTCCTGAAATAAGGAAGATATTCCGACAGGTGCAGCGGAGACTCCGACACAAAATACCCAAAATGCCTCATAACGTCAAACCGCACGAAATCGTAAAGCGTTACTCCATAAGATTTATAATCCTGTTCGTATTGCGCAAGGCATTCAATTTGCTCATAGGTTTTTGAAATCTCTCGCAGCGCGGGATAAGCGTCCTTGCCGTCCACCTTGAATTCCAAAAACCAGTCCATATGGTTAATGCCCGCCGCCCAGTAGGATATGCGCGACATATCCTTAATGCGCAGATAATCCGCAAGCTGTGTCGCCGTGCTTTGCACATTATGGCAGAATCCGAAAATTTTAATGCTTGTGGTACGGCTGAGCGCGAGGCACAGCGGCGCCATCGGATTTGTATAATTGAAGAAATACGCGTCCGGGCACAGTTCCTCCATGTCCTTGCAAATTGCGTAAATCTGCGGATACGCACGCAAAAAGCGGAACATGCCTCCCGGCCCGATGGTATCGCCGATCACCTGGTCAAGCCCGTATCGATCCGGAATTTCAAGGTCTTTACGATACTGCCCGGGGCCTCCGACGTTGATCGTGTTGATTACAAAATCAGCGTCCGCAAGCACTTCCCGGCGTTCGCTCGCCGCCTCAACCGTCACTTCTTTCCCGGCCTGGCGGCAAAGCTGAATTGCAACCTGCTTCATCACCTCAAGCTTTTCCGTATTGAGGTCAACCAGTGATATATTGTCGATTTGCATATCGTCAAACAGCATTAAATCCCCAATGAGCTTTTTTGCAAACATCGCGCTGCCCGCGCCGATCACAACGATTTTCTTCATATTTCCCTCCCTTATTCTTTTGTAAAAACAGATGATTGTTTCCAATAGAAATTCTTTCCTCTATCATAACACCCCTGTTTTTTATTTGGAAGGCTTTTACCCAAAAATGCCCTGAAAGAGTCCGCCGCTCTTATCAGGGCTTTTTGGTATCATCCTATAGAGTCCTTGTGAAGAAAACGATTATGGCTGTAAAACAACCTTGATTGCATTCGGATCTTTTTCCGCCGTTTCAAACGCTTCCTTCCAGTCATCAAGCTTGTAGATATGCGTCACGACTCCGTCCGTGCGTATTGTGCCGTCGGCAATGCCCTTGATCACCGCGTCATAGCAATGGCCGCTCAAATGCGATCCCCTGACGTCTATTTCCTTGGTATCCCCAATGATATTCCAGTCTATTGTGATATCTGTGGGGAAAACGCCAAACTGCACATACCGTCCCAGATTCCGTATCATTTCAAGCCCCTGCCGCACGCTCGGCTCGCTGCCGGACGCTTCGATATACACGTCGCAGCCATAGCCGTCCGTCAGCTTTTGGATTTCTTTTATCACATCCGTCTCAAGTGGGTTGAATACATAATCCGCGCCAAATTCCTTTGCCTTTTCAAGCCTGCTCTTTTTTAGATCAAGCCCTATGATCAGCTTTGGCGCGAGCTTTTTTGCCGCGTTTATCATGCCAAGGCCAATCGCCCCGAGCCCGCTGATAACAAGCACGTCCTCATGCGTGATTCCGCCCCGTTCCACGGCGTGCATCGCACATGCAAACGGCTCGACAAGTGCAGCCTGCTGAATTGTAAAATCATCCGGCAGCGGATGCAGCACGCTTTTTTCCGCATATTTCATATATTCCGCAAATCCCCCCTGCGCGTCATCCTTAAAGCCGTAAATATGGTGGGGCTGGCACATCCAATAGTTTCCCTCGCGGCAAAATTTACACTCGCCGCACGGCAGGATCTGCTCCGCAAGAAGAAGCTGCCCTTTTTTGATTCCCTGAACATTTTTCCCAAAATCCACAACCTCGCCATAAAATTCATGCCCGCCAGTTGCAGGGACTTCGATATAAGCTGTTTCAGGGGATGTGCCCCATACGCGCTGCCCTCCATGCAAGGTTTTTACATCCCCGGCGCAGATACCGCATCCACGGATTTTTACCAGAATTTCGTTGTCGCTGATTTGTGGAACGTCTATTTCTTCCACCCTGTAATCATACGGCGCATACACACGCAGCGCCTTCATCTTTTTGTCCATCATAAAACCTCCCTTTTTTAAACGCCCTGGTTTTTCCTGTTTGACGTTGCGACCTGTAGCAGCACGGATGCAATGATTATAAAGCCCTTGATCACATCCTGCGGATAGGACGGCACTGCCAGCAGGTTCATAATATTTCCGATCAATGCCAGAATCAGTACGCCGACCAGCGTTTTTACCGCCGAGCCCTCGCCGCCGGACAGGCTCGCCCCGCCAATAACACACGCTGCGATTGCGTCAAGCTCAAAGCCTTCCCCCACGACCGGAGAACCCATCGCAGTCCTTGATGCCGTCAATATTCCCGCGACCGCCGCGCAAATCCCTGAAATTATATATACGGACGCTTTATACGATTTCACGCGGATGCCCGCCAGTGTCACAGCTGTTTCATTGCTGCCGATTGCCACCACAAGGCGCCCGAACGACGTATATTTGAGCAGGAACCAGAACAATACGACTGCTATGATCCCAATCAGCACCAGTGTGGGCAGCCCGCCGAACACCATGCCGGTTCCCAGCGCTTCGATGGTTCCCGCCGGTATTTTAATCGGCGTTCCGTTTGACACCATAAACGCGACACCCCTTGCAATGGTCATCACCGCCAGCGTCACGATAAACGGCGCCATCTTGACCTTTGCCACCAGAAACCCCGCAAAAGCCCCAAGCCCCGCGCCCACAAGTATGGTGATTGCCACCGCGCCCGGCGTACCGACATTAAATTTGTTCAGGAAAAGCGCCACGATCACGCCGCCAAGGGCCATCACCGAGCCTACGGAAAGATCGATCCCGCCTGTCAGGATCACAAGCAGCATTCCCATTGAGATCACAGTAAGCGCTGCGTATTGCCTGCCAATGTTGATAATATTATTCACCGTAAAAAAATCCGGCGATATGCTGATACAGATGATGATAAGCACCGCCAGCATAATATAAGTATTGTATTTTACGATAAATTTGGAAAAACTCTTTTTGAAACCCGTATTCAGTTCTTTTTCCATCTCACCTGACCCCCATTGATAGTTTGATCAAATTATTTTCTGTCATCTCATTTTTTTCAAGCTCCCCGACGATTTTTCCCTGCCGCATGATCATAACGCGGTCGCACATATTGATGATCTCTTCCATTTCGGAAGAAATCATAATGATCGCCATTCCCGACTCGGCAAGCTTATTGATGTTCTTATAAATTTCCGCTTTTGCGCCTACATCCACCCCGCGCGTCGGTTCGTCGAGTATCATACACTGGCAGTCCGCGGCCAGCCATTTTGCAAGCGCGATCTTCTGCTGGTTGCCTCCGGAAAGGCTGGAGACGTTATCCTCCACGGAGGCATATTTCGTGGCAAGCTCCGCCAATATTTTTTTGGAGAATTCCTTATCCTTTTTATGCTTTATAATTCCCATCTTGCTCACCCGCCCAAGCGAGGTAAGCGTTGTATTCACACGGATGGACTGCTCGATCAGCACTCCCTGGTTTTTCCGGTCCTCCGGCACAAGCCCGATCTTCCTGCCGACTGCGTCTACGGGCGATTTCAGCAGCACCTCTTTTCCCTGGTATACGACCTGCCCGCTTTCCATTTTGTCCGCTCCAAAAATCGCACGCATCGTCTCTGTCCTGCCCGCGCCCACAAGTCCGCTGAAGCCAAGAACCTCCCCGCGCCGCACAGAAAACGATACGTCGTCCACCATCCTGCCCGCGCAGATGTGCTTTGCCTCAAGCAGCGTTTCACCGATTGTTGCGTTTCGTTCCGGGAACAATGTCGAAAGCTCCCTTCCGACCATCAGGTTGATCAGTGACTTTTTATCGGTGTCCTTTATATTCAATTCCTTTACCAGCATTCCGTCCTTTAATACGGTCACTGCGTCGCACAGTTCAAAAATTTCATCGAGCCGGTGGGAAATATATACGATTCCAATCCCCTGGGCCCGCAACGAACGCAGGAGCCCAAACAGTTTTTCAATTTCGCTGAAGGTGAGTACTGCCGTCGGTTCGTCCAGCACCAGTATTTTTTCGTTTTTTGCCAGTGATTTGCAGATTTCCACAATTTGCTGGTAAGCCACCGGCAGGTCTGCAACGGGCATACCCGCGTCGATATCGCCAAATCCCAGCTTATCCAGAAGCTCTCCCGCCTGTTTTTTCAAATTTCGCCAGTCGATCACCGGTTTTTTCCCTGAAAGCCTGTCAATAAAAATGTTTTCCGCCACCGTAAGATGCGGCGCAAGCATAAACTCCTGATAAATAACGGCTACGCCAAGATCCTTGCTCACTTTGGGAGATGTTATGTTGCACGCCTGCCCGTCGATGCGGATCGTCCCGCTGTCCATCTGTACCGCTCCGGATAATATTTTCATCAGTGTCGATTTTCCTGCCCCGTTTTCCCCTACAAGCGCGTGTATTTCGCCCGGCTTCACACGGAACGAAGCGTTTTTCAAGGCGTATACGCCGCCAAACGTCTTTGTGATCCCTTCCATCTCGACCTTATAAACGCTTTGCAAGATTTTGCCCTCCTCTGTTTATTTTTTGCAGGCGGCCCCAAAGGACCGCCTGCGGTTTTGCTTCTTAGAATAAGGAATCCGGATCGTAGAACTGGTCGACATTTTCCGGGTTGACACAATTTGCATCTGTAAAGATCTCCGCTTCGAAAGAATAGGGATCTTTTCCATCGTCAATGATCTGCGAAGCGATATTCATTGCCTGCTCCGCAACCTTCACCGGGTTGTTTTCGCCTGTGGCTTTGTAGGCCGTCCCTTCCTTGATCATTTCATACGCTTCCTTTTGACCGTCTGCGGATGCAAAAATCGCAACGGAATCAAGCTTATTGGCATTCTCAAGCGCCGTCATCGCGCCAATCAGCATATTGTCGTTTTCTCCAAATACTGCGTTGATGTTGGGGTTTGCAACCAACAGGTCTTCCATCGCCGGAAGTCCTCCGTCTGCCGTCCAGTTTCCCCAGCCCTGTCCGACAATTTCAAGCTTTGCCTCTTCGTCGCTCGCTTTGCCGTTATCCGTAAGCTGCTGCTCAAATTCAAGCGCCCTGTTCCACGCGTCCTCCGGACTCAGGCCCAGCCTTGCTTCAAAAATGCCCGCATAAATGCCCGCGCGCCTGATCAATCCGGTCGGATGGCCTTTCGTACCGCTGATCTGTGCTGCCGTAATCTGCTTGTCTCCAAAATATTTTGCGGCGTATTTTCCTACCTCGATACCGTTGTTTTGATTGTCGGAGCTAATTGATGTTGCGGCTCCCGCACTCGGATCAATGCCGCTGTCCACGACAATCGTAGGGATTCCCGCTTCTTTCCCCGCCATTACTGCCGGAGCGCAGGAAAGCGTATCGATTGCATCCAAAAATACGATATCCATGTTCTGCGAGTTAAATGTCTCGATATTCTTTGTCTCTTCCGTGATATCGTTTTTTGCATCGAGTACAGTTACTTCCCAGCCTTTTTCTTTGCACAGGTTTTCGAGGGTTTCTGCCAATGCAATAAAGTACGGGTTATCGAGCGTCTTCATTGCAACGCCCACCTTAACCGTCTTTCCGGTCTCTTCGCCGGTGGTCGAGGCTTCCGGCTCAACGGACGCAGCCTCAGACGCCTGCGCGGACGTTTGTGCGCCGGATGAGGCGGACTCTGCCGCCGGCGCGCCGCAGCCTGCGAGCGTTACGCTCATCAGTGCGAACAAAACCACCAATACAATCGCAATCTTCTTCATTTTGTTTCCTCCTGAAATATGTTTATTTTATTCTGTATCATACAGAAATCGATATCCAAAATAGCAATCCGTTTTTGATTTCAAACTTTTAATCTGTAAAACGCATTTGTTTTGCTGCCGGAGTGAAGAAATGATGATAGTATTATGGTATTCGATAAAATTCCCGAAAAAAAGGCGCCTGAAGTCAGAATTCAGGGTAATAGTTCCATATCTTTTGCCGCCTGCCTCCTTATTTTGATTCAAAGGCGGACAAAATTCCGCAAAATATTTATAAAATCAGGATTTATTCCCCCCTATATGGAATTTGTCTCCCTACTGCTCCAATGTCTGGTCAAGGTATAATTTTCTTAACAGATTTGATACGCTGTTTATTTTCAAACGCCCTGCTTTTTAAGGGGTGCGCGCCTTCTTGACGCAATGTTTCAGTTACCGGAAAGGAAAACCTGTTGAGAAAAGAACTTTTGCGTGCCGACGCAATTTGTAAAAGCATCCACCAAAAATCTATCCTGAGCCATGTGACCTTCCACATTTTCGAAGGGGAAACCTTTGTCGTTCTGGGTGCGAGCGGCGCAGGAAAAAGCTGCCTTGCACAAATACTTGGAGGCATATGGCATATGGATTCCGGACAAATTTTTTTTCAGGGCAGGCCCGTCTGTTTCCACTCGCCGGAGGATGCGCAGGCCCTTGGCGTCCACATTGTGCAGAAACACGGCAAAATCGTGGATGCGTTATCGATTTCCGAAAATATTTTTTTGCTCAGGCAGCAGCAATTCATGATTCCACGCCAGCAAAATTCTGAACAGACAAAGCGGCTCGAACACATGGTCGGCCTTTACCGTTCTCCCGATACGCCCGCCGCAGACCTGAGCGGCCCTGAAAAATCGCTCGTTGAGCTTGCAGGCGCCCTCAGCGCCGATCCATGCCTGCTGATCCTGGATGAGGCAACTCTTGGCTATTCCGACATAACCAGGCAAAAAATGAATCATGTGATTTCCCTGCTCAAACAAAAAAAATCATCTGTCCTCTATGCTACGGACAGCATCAGGGACGCACTCAGCATTGCGGACCGTATCCTCGTCCTGAGGGACGGAGTCGCCGCAGGAATTTTTGACACAAACGAAAAAAAGCCGGACGAGCATACGCTCATTGCTGCCATGGCAGGCAAAGACAGCATCCGTCTTCCACAGGAGCATAAGATTAAAAAACATCCTGTCTTCGAGGTGCAAAACCTTTGCAGCAGTCTTATTGCAAATGTCAATTTTGTGGTCAACGAAGGCGAAACACTTGGAATTATCGGTCCCGCAGGCGGCAACAAAACAGTTTTGCTCGAGCTGTTGTATGGTTTTCTCAGGAAAAAAAGCGGCAGTATGCTGCTCGATGGGGTTCCAATACAAATCCGTCACCCTGCGGATGCTAAAAAATACGGCATTGGATATTTCACATCAGACCGCTCTCATTCAAGCCTCGTCTCCGAGCTTACCGTGCTTGAAAACATTTCGCTGTGCGCTGCAAAAAAGCTTGGGCAATTCGGTTTTTTGAAGCCCCACATCGAGAAGCATTACGCCAAAGAGCTTTTGGAAAAAATGAGTATTCCGCTTAGCTGCCTTCAAAAGCCCGTTGGGCAGCTAAGCAGCAGTATCCAGCAAAAGGTACAGCTCATACAGTGTATGGTCCACCATCCTCGTATTCTTCTGATGTATGAGCCAATCAACGATATCGACCTGCAAACAAAGCAATTCTTTCGGCGCTTCATCAAAAAGCTTGCCGCCGACGGCGTAAGCATTGTGATCGCCACCTACAACATGGAGGAAGCGCAGGATTTGTGCGACCGTTTCATCATTATTTACGACGGGCAGATCAAAGGCGAGCTTTCCAAAAAAGAAGCACTGCAAAGCAGTATGATTGCCCTCATGCAAAAATAGGAGGAAGAACATGATTAGGACTATGATCGTAGACGACGAAGTATGGGTATGCAAGCTTATCTGCAATATTATTAAATGGGAGGATTTTGGATATACGGTCGTAAAACAGGCCTATAACGGAAACGACGCGCTCCAGGCAATTAAGGATCTGAAACCGGACCTCGTTTTTACAGACATCCGTATGCCGGGGCTTGACGGCCTCGAGTTGATCAAGGAAACCAAAGCCTGTGGACTTACGACAAAATTTGTGATCATCAGCGGCTACAGCGATTTTGGCTACGCCAAAACCGCGATTGATTCCGGCGTGCTCGGTTATCTGCTCAAGCCGGTGGAGCCGGAGGACCTTTCCGTGCTTCTGGAAAAACTGAAAACAGAGCTGGCGGCAGACCATCCCTCCAACCAAAAGCAGATGCTGGATGAACAACTGAAAAAGAGCCGGCGGCAATACCGCGAGCAATTTATGTATAATTACCTGATTACCAGCCCCAAGCTTGCGCCGGGGTTCTCTCTCGGTCAATTCAACGAAGAATTTGGAAGTGCCTTTGAAAGCGGCAATTTTCAGGTTTTCCAGATTATTCTGGATCAGAAGGGAACTTCATCCTCTGATCTCAACCACATTGTGCTGCAAAGCATTACAGAGCAATGGTACGAGCACATGAAGCCCATATGCTTTGACGCATGCGTCATACGAACCAATATGTCCGTTATTTGCATTACAAATTACGCGTCCGCCATGGAAAAACAGATTCGCATGCTTGCCGAAGAGGTTTTTCACTTTTGCTGCGAACGCGTTCCCCACATTGCCCGTTACCAGGTAACCCTTGGCATAGGAGATATCGTTTCCTCCTTCCGGGAGCTTCCGCATTCCTTTTTATCCGCACAAAACGCAATAAGGGCAAGGATTTCCCTTGGAACCGGGCAAATCATAGACCTGTCGGAATCCAACAGCGAGCCGCTTTGCGCGTCGGAGATATTTACAGAACGAAGCCGTGGCCTGCTGACGCGCTTTTTAAACCACGCCCAGTCCCACAGCGCCCAGGAAACCGTAGAGGAAATCTTTGCGGAGCTAAGCCGCAATAATGTTCATAATCATCCTGGCACCGTCTTCCAGCTTGCGCAGCTTTTTCTTGACGCGCTGTACTCCTGCCTTGCAAATATCAATATCGATTACGGCAGGAACCATCCGAAAAAGATTGCCGAACAGGAAATCGAATCCATGCACTCCATTGCACAGCTCAAGCAATATCTCGCAGACCTTCTGGGCAGCGCAGCCATGCAAAACAGCCCGGGCCGCGGAAAAAACACGTCTGTCGTTGAAATTATGAAAGCCTATATTGACGAGCATTATAAGGAAGATATCAGCCTCAAAGATCTTGCCGCGCGTGTGTACCTCAATCCCAAATATGTGTGCGAGCTTTTCAAAAAAGAAACCGGAGTCAACTTCACAGATTACCTTTCCTTCAAGCGAATGGAAAAAGCAAAGCTGTTCCTGCTCGATCCGCGTTATCGCGTTGCGGATATTTGCGGGCTGGTAGGATATAACGACACAAAATATTTCAGCAAGCTGTTTAAAAGGATGATCGGCGTCACTCCATCACAATTCAGAAAACTGCACTGTTAGAAAGGCATCTTATGGTTTCCATGTTTTCCCGTTTCAAAAAAATGCTCTTCAAAAATTCACGTACTTTTCGCGTCCACAAAATAGGCGCGAGCCTGATTGCCCTTTTTTCAATCTGTATTGCCGCGCTTATCATTTTCCCGGTGATCTATACCACGGTTTTTTTTAAACTGCAAACCCGCCAGGAAGAGGCAATGCGTGATTATGAGGCCAATCTTGCCTTTGGTACGATGGAATTGTTTTTATTGCATCCGGATACCTATGAGCTCGCGCCCCTGCAGGATTCCTCAGCCGTGTTTGCCATCCGCGACGAGCAGGGAAAGCTTGTCTATTCCACTGGCCCCACACCGGAGTCCGTCTTAACCTCCTCTTCCTTCAGCCTTAGCGGAGTATCAGATACGGACGGTTACACCGCCTATTATCAAAGGCTTTCAAACGGCTATACCGTTTATTGTGTTTATCCTCCAAAAAGCGAAGAAAGTCCCCTTCTGTTATGGGCGAGCTTCCTTTACCTCGTTCTTTTTGCCATCATTATTTTTGTCATCAAAAAGAAAATATATGATCCGATTACCAAAGTCGAAAACGTATTGCACGGCGTTGTAAAAGGCGAAACCGACCTGCAGTTTGACCATCTGAAAAAGTCCGATCCCTTCTCCCCCATGTTTTCCGACCTCAATATGCTTTTTGACAATATGAAAACGCTTATGCTGCGCGAATCAAACGCACAGCTTGTAAAAAAGCAGGCCGAACTGGACGCCCTGCAAAGCCAGATCAATCCGCATTTTTTATATAATACGCTCGAATCGATCCGCGGGCAGGCGATTGAATACGGAATGAAGGATATCGAGATCATGACACGTTCCCTCTCCAAGCTGTTCCGTTACAGCATCAGCAATCACAACACCCTCGTTTCTTTGAGAGAAGAGCTCGATAATGTGGATAATTACCTTTACATCCAACACCTGCGCTTCAACAACAAATTTGAAAAAGCGGATCACGTTGATGAAGATGCCCTTTTATGCCAGGTTCCAAAGCTTATTATCCAGCCAATCGTTGAAAACGCGATTTACCACGGCCTTGAAATGAAAATCGGACGGGGCCTCATTACAATCAGCGCCTACATCACCGAATCCCTTCTTATTATCAATATACAGGACGACGGGCTGGGCATTCAGGAGGGTAAACTCAAAGAGCTGAACGCCGTACTCGCCGAAGGGCATACGCAGATTACCTCTTCAAAAAAAGGCGCTTCTGTGGGCCTTTGTAATGTAAACGCCAGAATCAAACTGATGTTTGGCAAAAACTATGGAATCAATCTTTACAGCACGGAAGGCGTGGGTACGGACGTACAGCTCACCCTTCCGCGTATCGACGCTTCCAAACCATAATAACGAAAACTCCGTAAAATAATCCACATAATGTTTTATTTGATATTTTTTTAACTATTCACATTTAAAAATCCACATGCTTTTTTCGTAATACGTAAATCTATCTCATTGTTGCGGGATTTTACGCTTGCTACAATGTAGCTGCATTCAAAATTTCTTATTGTACCCCAAAATCACACGAATGGCTTGTTTCCTTTCCGGCACGAAAGCATAAATCTTGCCGGATCGCCGTATCCGGCAGGCGAAGCAAAAGAAACCGGATAGAAACGGAGGGTTTTATGGCAGACAAAAAACTGGTAAAAAAGCTGGATAAGGACGCGCTGGAAATCCGGCTGAAGCTCTTAAAATTATGTGAACAGACTCTGATCCATGTGGGAGGGGATCTGTCAGTCGCGGATCTGATGACTGTAATCTGGCAATATGCCATCCGCTATGACATTAAAAACCCCCATTGGGAGGAACGGGACCGTTTTATCCTTTCCAAGGGGCATGCTTCTGCGGCAACGTCCTTTTGCCAGGCAATGAAGGGATGTTATACCTACGATGAAATCTACAGGGAGTATTGCACCGACAACGGACGTTTTGCCATGCACTCATGCAATCTGCTCAATCCTTACGTGGATGTTTCCACAGGTTCGCTTGGCCATGGGCTTCCGGTGGCAACCGGTATCGCGCAGGGCCTGCGCCTCAAGGGGAATTTGCAAAGCAGGGTTTATGTTGTGATGGGCGACGGCGAGTTGAACGAAGGAACCATGTGGGAGGCCGTTGCGGTCGCGCGCCAATATAAGCTTGGAAATATTGTCGGGTTTGTTGACTGCAACCATATGTCGTTTGACGGCAGATCCAAAGACGTTCTTGATATGGGGAATCTTGCTGATAAATTCCGCTTATATGGCTGGCATGCCATCGAAGCAGACGGTCACGATATCGGTGCGCTTATAGACGTGCTCGACGAGCTTCCCGGTCCGGAAAGCAAAGTCCCGGTTGTGATCGTAGCGGACACCATCAAGGGGCGGGGCGTAGGTTTTATGGAAAATTCCGCAGCGTGGCACGCCGGAAAAATCGATTGTGAAAGCAGAAAAAAAGCGGAACAGGAGCTTATTGCGGCTTTTGAACAGAAATGGGGTGGGCAATAATGTCAGAAAAAGCATATACCTATTACGACCTGATGGCGGCAAGAGATATTGCAGGCGATACCATGACAAGGCTTGGAGCTGAAAATGATAAAATCGTAGCAATCAATGCTGATTTGATGCGTTCGTCCAGAATGCAGGGCTTTGCAGCCGCATATCCGGAAAGGACATTTAACGTGGGTATCGCTGAACAGGAAATGGTCAGCTTTTCAGCAGGCATGGCAAAGGAGGGCTTTCTGCCTTACTGCTTCACGTTTGGAGCTTTTATGTCTATGAGGGCGTGCGAACAAATCAGGACAGACGTGTGTTATAACGGCCTGCCTGTAAGGTTTCTTGGTAATAATGCAGGCTACAGTGCAGGCACAATGGGCGCGACGCACTGTGCGCTGGAAGATGTAGGCATCATGTGCTCAATCGGCAATATGACAGTCGTTGAGCCCGGCGATCCATTGCAGATCGCTAAGATACTCGAAGCCTCGCTCACATGGGAAGGGCCGATCTACATCCGTATGGGCCGGGAATCGCAAACGGCAATCTATGACAGGGATTATAAATACGAGATCGGCAAGGCAATCACTGTGATGGATGGCGGCGACGGCGCCTTTATCTGCAGCGGAAGCATTGTTCACCTTGCGCTGGACGCCGCAAAAAAGCTGAAGGCCGATCTTAGCGTGGATATCCGTGTAATAGATATGCACACAATCAAGCCCATCGATAAGGCAGTGGTTGCTTCGGCGGCAAAAACAGGCCGCATCGTTTGCGCGCAGGACGGAAATATCCAAAACGGTCTCGGCTATCAGGTAGCGGCCGTACTAATGGAGTCAGGCTTGTGCTGCAAATTCAAAATGCTCGGCTGCCCCGATCACTTTGTCCCAATCGCAACGACGGAATACCTGTATGGCAAAAATGGCTACGATGTTCAAGGCCTTTATGACAACATGAAACAGCTTTTGCAGTAAAATCCAAAGGAATCAAAAGGATATTGGAGGTAAAAATATGAAAGTATTGGCAATGACAAAGCGCGGAATACCCGCGGAGCATAAATACGGAACGCTGGAGCTGCTCGACTGGGAGGTGCCGAAGGTTGGCGATGAAGACGTTTTGATCAAAATCGCTTATTCCGCGATCTGCGGCTCTGATCCCCATATTCTGGCCGGCCTATTGGAAAGCGCGCTCCCCACCGGCATGGGGCATGAGATGTCAGGCTATGTGGCCGCACTCGGATCAAAGGCCACCAAGCGCGGTCTCAAAGCAGGCGACAAGGTAACCGGAAATTTTGTACGTTTTTGCGGCACCTGCTTTTTTTGCAGGAATGGGCAGGAAAACCTTTGTCCTGTACTTCTTGACGGCTGGAACGCATGCCAGGCGGAGTACGTCCTCTGGCATGAATCGCAGGTTTATAAAATTCCCCAAAACGTAGACCTTATGGACGCCTGCCTGACCGAACCAAGCGCGATTGCCCTGCGTATGGTGGAAAAATCTGAAATTCGCATCGGAAACCGCGTCGCCGTAATCGGCGGGGGCGGAATCGGCCAGCTTGTTTCACAAATCGCAAGGATTTCAGGCGCATCGTCTGTCACGCTTGTGGAGCCCGTTGCAGAAAAGCGTGCGCTTGCAGAATCCGTGGGCATCGACCACACACTTGATCCTGTCCACGATGATCTGCTTGCGGCAACGCAGGAAATTACGGAAGGCCGCGGTTTTGACAATATTGTAGAAACCTCCGGTAACCCCCGGGCATGCGAACAGGCGCTTGCCATGACAGCCGCAGGTGGGCATATCGTGTATCCCGCCATGTATGCAGCCGATTATAATCTTCCGCTGAACCTGTACAGGGAATGCTACCTCAGCGAAAAAACGATTCACGGCTGCCTGATGTCTCCTTACAGCTTCCCGCGCACTGTCCAGATGCTTCCGCGGCTGCAGCTGCGCCCGCTTATCCAGCGTGTCCATACACTGGATGAGTACCAGCAGGCTTATGACGATGCAATTTCGGGCAAATATATTAAGATCGTTTTTGACTGCACCAAATAACCAGCTTCTTAAAAAGCGGCAGGGTTAATGCCCCGCCGCTTTTGTGCTTACGCCATTTTAATCAATATCTTGATATTCTTTTGCGAGAGATGCGCACAAAACGCATCACGAATCTCTTCAAGCGGATATACCCGGCTGATCAACGGCTTTAAATCAAGCGTCCGCATGACGCTCGCAGCGGCTTCCAGCATATAGGGCGCGAGAAAAAACGGCCTCAATACCGCTTCCTTCATATACAGCTCCATCAGGCTCAAATCATTCGTCGTTGTCAGGTCATACATATAGGAGTACAGGATCGTTCCCCTCCTTGCCAAAATCTGTGCGGCGCAAGGCAAAAGATCCGGGTTTCTTGACATTTCATAAACCATATCATATCCATATTGCAAAGTGTAATCCATTGCATTCGCAGCGATTTGTGCGGGCTCCGCCGGCACCACATGATCTGCCCCCAGCCTGAGTGCGAGCCTGCCTTTTTCCGTGTCATTCTCCGCAATATCCACCAATACCGCTCCCTGTTTTTTTGCAAGCTGCAGCATGATCAGCGACATAGTATTCACACCGAATATCATTACCTTGGGCGCAGAGGAATTTTGACGGTAAAGACTGTTGTAAAGGCAATAGGTGACCGGGTCCAGAAGCGCGCCGCCCTCAAGTGAAACTTCATCAGGCAGCCTGCATAGCTGCTTTTGGTGCAGCAGGGCATAATCTGCAAAGACAGACGTGCATTTAATATTCATACAATGGTTTTCCATTCCGCCTTTACAATAATGGCAGGTCCCGCAAAACAGCCACGCCTGCCCGCTTACGCGGTCCCCTTCGCAAAAACCGTTTTTTCGGGCGTTTTCACCAAGCGCCTCCACCGTGCCGGAAAACTCGTGTCCCGCGATTGCGGATGGCAAGGGCCAGTTTACCGTATCCATGGTGTAAAGCGGAATATCATCATCACAAATTCCCGCATATGCAATCCTGACCAATACATCGTCCGGCCCGCTGACCTGCGGCTTTTCCGCCGTAATGATTTCGATCTTCCTTGGCGCAGCATAGCGAACAATCCTCATATCCTCACTCCCTTTCACCCAATACGCTTTTTCTATATTCTGTGGGCGTCATACCCGTATGTTTTTTAAACATACGGCTGAAATACCTCTGGTCCCTGATCCCCACCATTTCCGCAACCGCCCCGACTGTCTCCCCGCTTTCCCGCAGGAGATATTTTGCATTCCTGATACGCACCCTTGTTAAGAAATCAATATAGCTGACATGAAGTTCCCTTTGGAACAGGAAACTCAGATAGGTGGGCGCAATCCCGACCTGCCCGGCTGTTTTTGCAAGCGAAACATCCTGTGAATAATGGGCTGCTATATAAAGCGCAGCATCAATGACAACGCCAGCCCATCTTTGCTCATTCCCATCAAGCGACGCAGCCAGTGAACAAAAACGCTTTGCAGCACAGGAGGCCTCCTCCTGAAGCGTGGCATGCGCTTCTATTGCAGGACTCTCTTTTCCCATACTGAAAAGCGTGAAAATGTCCTCCAGCTTTTGACGCAGCATATCGCGTTTTTCCATATCCAGGCTGTTTTTGAGTGCCAAGTACAGATCATTTACACACGCTTCCACCGCTTTTTCATCCCCCACTGCCAGACCCCTTGTCAGGCGGCGCAGCCCAAGGTCAATCGTATCCGCCGATAAGCCCTGCGCATGCTTTTTGAAATAAGCGCTGTCTGCCAATATTCCCTCGATTCCAAAATAAATACAGTTTTGCAGCAAGGCTTGCGTTTCCTGAAACGCCACGGGAAGTTCTTCCACATTTGAGGCAAACCCACAGCAGCAAACAAACCTCTTATGCCATTTTTCACGCAACAACCGTTCCAGTTCCATTGCGTCGTCACTTTCCGATATGATGCAGAGCTTCCGGCCTTCTGGCAAAAGGACAGCCCTCGGCCCGTAAAAACGTTCCAGAATGTCCGCCACGCAGCCCGCTTCTGCCGGGTTTTCGCAGCCAACCATAAGGACGGCGAATCCTTCCCACTGGTCAAAAAGGGTTTCAAGTGCTGACCAGCCCGACAGCCCGGGCCGTCCGTGCAACAGCGTTTGAATTTCCTCCAAAGGTTTTGCGGATTTCACGCTGTTTTTTGTTTTATCGCCATTTTCAAGCGATGCGCACGCCTTCAAAAGCAAGCTGCTCAATTCGGCTTCTGTAAGGCATGCCGACTTTAAAATTGCGTCCGCACCTGCCGGGCAGCCTGCAATCATTTCCTTCTCATCATAGAGTATAACAAACAGCTCCTTCGCCTGTTTGCGCATAAGCGCGATAAACTGTCCAAGCTCTACAAGCGGCGATCTTACGTCCAGAATCACGATCTCAGGCTCCAGGCTCATCAGCCGCCGCAATCCTAAAGCCGCATGATATTCAATTACCGGCTTCCG
This sequence comes from Christensenella sp. KGMB01412, assembly GCF_055522415.1. Classification (NCBI taxonomy): domain Bacteria; kingdom Bacillati; phylum Bacillota; class Clostridia; order Christensenellales; family Christensenellaceae; genus Christensenella; species Christensenella sp. KGMB01412. Next base: position 88,221 of record NZ_JBVFVW010000005.1, read on the forward strand.
GAATCCAAACGCTTCCCAATCCACCAGTTTTTTGATGCGTTCACCAGTTGCATAATCGCTCATCATGAACAAAACGGAATGCTGCAAGGTAACCCTCTTCCTTATCTCAATTTAGTTTGCTGTCCCGAAAAAATGAAGTGATTTCTACTGTTTTTATTATAACATTTTTTGCAGGATTGTGAAATTTTTTCCTTTCTGAAGATATTTTTCCCGGTTATCCGGTTTTTCATCTACAGATAGCTGGTTAAGCCCATCTCCAGATTTTCGGCTCTATAAAAGGAAAAACAGCTGTATTATATATAATAATACAGCTGTTTTTTATCTGTTTTGACACAAAAACCTATTCTTTTCCCCGCGTCGCGCTTTCATTTTTTCTACCGCTGAAAATTTTCCTGTCAATTTGTTCAATCGTAATGTGCGAAAGTCTCTCCCTGCACAAATGGTCGAGCCCTCCGTAAATTTCATCCATCACATCCGCCATTCCCGATGCAATCAGGCACTCAAGGTCCATGCTCCCCGATCTCCATGTTGCGGAAACAATCTTTACCTCCAGTGCATTGCAAATATCCCGCAGGGTGACGCTGCCCGGATCGAGATCAAAGGAATACCCGCCGTCGATCCCTTCTTTGGTTTTCACGAGGCCCGCCTTTTTCAATCTTGCCATTACTTTCCTGATTCTGGCAGGATGGGTGCAAACATTTTTTGCAAGCTCTTCACTGCTCTTGCTCTCCTTTTTATGATTGAGAAATACAAGCGCATGCACCGCAATGGTAAATTCACTTGTCATATTCATCCTCTCCCGTTGCTTTTTCTACTGTAATCATAATTGTTTCGTTTCAAAAATACAAGTTTTATTTTATGGGAGCAAACAGGTCGTTCAGGGCTTCGCTCATCGTCGGATGCGTAAAGACCTGCCGATGCAAAGCTGACGCCTTAAGTCCCGAATCGATCGCAAGCTTCACCGTATTGATGACCTCATGTGACTCCGCACAGATAAGCGACGCACCGAGTATTTCATCCGTATCCGCGTCGACCACCGCTTTTAAAAAGCCCTCTGTTTCCTTCAATACCTGCGCCTTTGGCACTGCCGCCGCCGGCAGCTTTGCGATGCGGATATTGCGATTCTGCGCACGCGCTTCCTTTTCTCTTAATCCAACCGTTGAAAGCGGCGGATCGATAAAAACGCTATTCGGAACATTCTTCCGGTCGTTCGCCGTATAAAGCGGTCCTTCCCCTGCCTGCGACCACACAATCCGAAAATCGTCGAGTGAAATATAGGTGAATTGCAGTCCTCCCGCAACGTCTCCCATTGCCCATATGTTCGGCGCTGTCGTGCACAGGAACTTGTCGGTTTTAACCGCCCCGCGTTCTGTCTGTTCCACGCCTGCCGCCTCCAGCGCCAATCCCCGCGTATTCGGCTGCCGGCCAGTTGCCACAAGAACTGCGTCCGCTTCAAGCACGTTTTCCTCTCCGTTCCACGTCATATGCAGCGCCACTCCCTGCGCGGTTTGCGACACAGAATGGATTTGCGCACCCAGCCGGAACTCTACGCCTTTGTTCTCCAATATTTTTCTGACCTCCTGCGCTACGTCCTCGTCCTCGCGCGGCAGATACGTTTCACCATCCTGCAGCACCGTCACCTTGCTGCCAAAGCCCGCGTACATAGACGCAAATTCCGTGCCGATGTAGCCTCCGCCTATAATCGCCAGTTTGCGCGGCAATATATCAAGCTCCATCATCCCCTCGCTGGTATATACGCACGGATTGCCCGAAAGTCCTTCAATGGGAGGAAACACCGGACTCGAACCTGTATTAATGAATATCTTTTCGCCTTCCAATACCTGCTTGTTGCCGCCCTCATCAACTTCCACCTGCGTGGCGGACAGGAACCTTGCTTCCCCTGTCAAAACAATTACATTTGGCAGATCGTTCAGCTTGTCAAAATTCTTTTTACGCAGCATCGCGGTAAGCTCGCGTTTTTCCGCGATCGCCTTTTTATACCACTGCGCCTTTTCCTCAAACGTGCTCCCCTTGCTAAGCGCAGCGAAACGCGCATTTTTGATCAGTGATTTTGAAGGGATACAACCGACGTTGATGCACGTCCCTCCATACATCCGATCCGACCTCTCGATCATCGCGACCGTATCTCCCCGCGCGGCAAGTTTTCCTGCCAGCGTTTTTCCGCCTTTGCCAAATCCAATGATAATTGCGTCAAATTTCTTCATTCGTAATCCCCTTTCTTTCCCTTGTCCACTTCTCAAACGTAGAACAGATCGCGCCATTTGGACAGGCTTTTTTGCACGCTCCGCAACGAATACATTCCGGGCTGTTCGGCTGCTCGAATACCGGAATGTCGAGCTTGCACGCCTTTTTGCATGCGCCGCATTTCGTACACTTTTCCTCATCCACGATCAGCCGATACAGCGAAACCTTGTTGAATAACCCGTATACCGCCCCAAGCGGGCACAAATACCGGCAGAATGGCCTGTATACGGCAATGGACAAAAACACCAATACCACGAGTATCCCGATTTTCCAAGCAAACAATCCCCCGGCGGCATCCTGCAATCCCGGATCGGCCGCAACGAGTGGAATCCCCGCCATAAGCGTTCCCGAAGGGCAGATGTATTTGCAGAACCACGGCTGTCCCTGACCTATAATATCGGTCACAAGCAATGGCAGGAGAATCACAAACCCGACTAAAATACCGTATTTCAGGTATTTCAGCCAACGGTCCCCCGGCAGCTTGCGTAATTTTTTGACAAAGGGTATTTTATGGATCGCATCCTGCAAAAGTCCAAACGGACATAACCAGCCGCACACCAGTTTGCCAATGAGGGCGCCCACAAATATCAAAAAGCCTGCAATATAGAATGTAAATTTAAAATCCCTGCTGCCAAGGACAGCCTGCAATGCTCCGATTGGGCATGAGCCTATCGCTCCGGGACAGGAATAACAATTCAATCCCGGTACGCACACGGCCTTGGATGCGCCAGTGTAAATCGTCCCGTTCGTAAAGCCCGTCATATATCCGTTTGTCACCAATGTGAAGGCAACCTGCACGACGTGCCTGATATGGCTGCCAATCCAAATAAACAGCTTACCCAATTCCAATACACTCCAGGCAAATATTAACCGCTTTGGTCAGTACAACAAACGCTTCGCCACGCAAAACGCCAATTACAATAAATACGGCCCCAACGGCTGCCAGCAATATCCAGATTTTGTTGCCGGTTTTTACCGTGGTATTCGTATTCATCCGCAGCACCCGCTGTTGACGTCCGTAAGCGCGTCGTCGATCCACGCGCTCCACTCTTTTACGTCGCTGCCTGCTGCAAGCGGCTTGCCAACTACGCTACCCCACGGTGCAATCGCCAGTACAAGCGGCTCATCACCAAGGATATATCCGGCCAACTCCTGCGTGGGCTTCAACTGCGGAAAATCCGCCCTCGCATGATTGGCTGTTTCCTTTATTTCTGTTTCCTTACCATCTGCATTCAATACAAATCCAATTCCATTGATCGCTGTACTGCCCTTCAGGTATTCCTGCATTTTTTGCAGCGCCTGTGCGTTTCCTTCCCAGGCCGGATCCCATACAAGCGCAAGCGTGAGCTGTGTGCCCTCGTTCAGTATCTGGTCTGTAACGGTATTTCCATCCATATCTGTCGTTGTAAACTCATAAAAAATCGGTGCGTTGATCATAGCAGTTTCCCCGCTGATGTTACTGCTAACCCCGGCAGCCTGCTGCGCATCCTCCTTTTGAGGAGCTTGTGCGGCATCTGTATCCGGCATCGATGCAAGCAGTCCGTCTATGATCTCCTGCCATTTTTCCTTGGAACGCGCGCCCATATAGGATTCCCCGACCTGGTTGCCGTTTTCGTCGACAAAAACGGTTTCCGGGACAGCCGTGACATTTTTCAGCTTCGCATCGATCAAATCCTGAGACGGAAGAATATGCGTATAATCCGCTCCCGTTTTTTCTGCGATCTCATTGACAAGGTCTACCTGTTCCTGGGAAATACTGCCATCCTGATTGAGGACGTCAATCGGCATTCCAACAACCTGAAACCCTTTGTCTTTATATTCCTTGTTGAGTTCGCCAAGCTCAGGCATTTCGTTCAGGCATGGCCCGCAGTAGGTTGCCCATATATTAACCATCGTAAGCTTATGCCCGGAAAAAATATCCTGCGTCACATCATTTCCATTGGAATCCACAGCCGTGAACTGATTGAAAAGCTCCGTTACCTGCGGTGCTGACGACGCTTGCAAATCCTGCGCAGGCGTTTGCGGCGAAGCTTCGCTTTCTGTTTTCACTTCCGCTTTTGGCGCGGAAGGCGCACAGGCCGTGAACATAACCATACCTGCCACCAAAAATGCTGCTAATATCCATCGTTTCTGTTTTCTCATTACCTTCTCCATTCTGTTTCTCACTCTGTTACAGTTTCATAAGGCCAGTCATTGATGCCACCCATGTCGTAAACATTCCCATAACCCATGACCACAAGCTTATCCGCAGCCTGTTTGCTGCGAACACCGGAGCGGCAATACACCAGTATCCGTGCATCCTTGTCTGGTAGTTGTTCCGGTTCCTTGTCTGTTATCTCCTCATTTGGAATGTTGATTGCTCCTTCAATATGTTCTTGTGCATATTCTTCCGGGGTTCGTACATCCACAATGATCATGCCGCTGTTTTCCTCTATTTTTTGTTTCGCCTCTTCCGCTGATATTTTGTGATATGCCCCTGCCGCCTGCATTGATTCCGACTCCTCCTTTTTGGAAGATGGCGCACAGGCTGCTAAACCAGTTGTCATAAGTGCGCCTGCAAGGATTAAAAACAGGAATTTACTTTTCATCTGGAAACCTCCATAACTGTAAACTTAATTTTATCAGTTTAATGTAATTATAATTATATCAGTTTGTTATGTCAAGTCCCGAATGAAAAAAGTAAAATTTTTGTGCTCGACATAAAATATACTCTATTATCATAACCAAATCAAAACGCCAATAAAGTATTTTTTATCTGTTTAATTGTCTCTGTAAATAACAAAAAAACGCAAAAAGCAGGATGAAAGTCATCCTGCTTTTGTTTCAATTCCAACCGCCTGATTGCCAACCGCTCAGCGATGATAAGGATTATTCCGGTTCGCCTGATTGCCGGAAGAGGGCGATGGCTTTTCGTACTTTTCCAAATCCTTTTTCGCCTTTTCCAGTTCCTTTTTGGCTAGCTCCAACTGATCAAACAGCTTCATATATTCATCAGCAATATTGATGGAAGTAAGCATGGCAAGCTGCATATTATTCAGGTCCGGATTTCCCTTTTTGATCTCGTCCAGTTTACTGTTCACCTTAAGTGCAACCCTGTGGATATATTCCGCGCTGTCCGTACCGCAGATCGTATATTCTTTTCCGCCGATACTGACTATTGTTTTTATTTTTTCCATGCGTCACACCGCCTTACTCCATTTTTTTTATTATACAACATTGATGCTCTTTGCACAACCGCTTTTAACGGAGCTGCGCGCCAAAATCCTTTTCCAGTGCCTTTAATATTTTCTTCATCACCGCTTCAACTTCTTCATCGGTGAGCGTCCCCTCCGGGCTGCGCATCGTAATTGCATAAGCTACGCTTTTCCTGCCGGCGCCAATCTGCTCTCCGCTGAACACGTCGAACAACTCGATTTTTTCAATCCGTTTGCCCCCTGCGTCTTTCATGACAAGCATCATGTCGCCCGCGCCCGTCTCCTCATCCACAATTACGGCAATATCGCGCGTAGCTGCGGGATATTTGGGAAGCTGCACAAACTTGATCTCCGGCTTGCTGATCGCGAATAACTTCTCAAGATCGATTTGCGCGATTACCGCTGGCTGAGGCATCTCAAATAGTTTCATCGTATCGGGATGCACGCTGCCCATAACGCCTATTTTTTCATCTCCAACATAAATATCTGCGGAAATGCCCGGATGCAGATACGGCGTCTGTGCACGCCTGCAAAGTATATCCTTTCCACAGGTTAACGCGACAATGTTTTCCACGATTCCCTTCAGGTCGTAAAAATCCTTCCCGCCGCTTTGCGCAAGCACCATGATCGGTACTTCCTTCGGCAACGCTTCTCCCTCCTGCGGGAAATACCCGCGGGATATTTCATACAACTGAAGATCGTCGTTTTTGCGGTTCTGGTTCATGGCTACCACGCCGAGCATATGCGGCACGAGCGTCGTACGCATAAGGGAAGTATCGTCACCGAGCGGATTGATAATTTTGACGCTTTGCGGTACCTCTACACCTATTTTTGCATAATCCTGCGGTCCGGTAAACGAATAGGTAATACATTCCAAAAATCCGTTGTCTCTGAGGTAATCCCTCAGCAGGTCCGTTTTGCTTTCGAATTCCGACACCCTTCCGCGGCGCATCTCGATGTTTGCGTCTGTCTCCGGGATATTATCATATCCGTACATACGCGCAACTTCCTCTGCAATATCTGCGTCGCCGTAAATATCCGAACGGAAGGTCGGCACTGTGCATACCAGTTCGTCTCCGATGAGGCCCGTCTGGATAAACACGCGGTTCAGGAGCTGCTGCATGGTTTTTGCGGAGAGGTTCGTCCCCAGCTTTGCGTTGATCCTGCCTGCGCCCACCTTGATGACCTTTTGCTTCAGATCTTCGCTCAAAACGTCGATCATACCCTGCGCAACCGTTCCCGCGCCAAGCTCGTCTATCAGCGTAAGCGCACGCTGCATCGCAAACATGGAGGTTGCCGCATCCACGCCCTTGGAAAAACGCATAGAGCTTTCCGTCGCGAGACCAAGCCCGCGCGAGGTCTGGCGGATATTACCGTACATAAACTTCGCCGATTCGAAAATAACCGTTTTCGTCTGCTCTGTGATTTCCGAATCCAGTCCGCCCATCACACCCGCAACGCCAATCGGCCCGTCATTATCGCAAATGAGCAGCATATTTTCCGTGAACGTACGTTCCTTGTCGTCGAGCGTTTTCATCTTCTCGCCGTTCCTGGCGCGGCGCACGATGATTTTTTCGCCGCGGATCTGCGCCGCGTCAAACGCGTGCATCGGCTGCCCTGTTTCCAGCATCACAAAATTCGTGATGTCAACGATATTATTGATCGGACGTATTCCCGCCTCGCGCAGGCGGATACGCATCCACTCGGGCGACGGCCCGATCTTCACATCCGTCACGCCGGCTGCCACATAACGTGTGCAAAGGTCCTTTGCCTGTACGTCCACGCTGACCATATCTTCTGTTTTCCGGGCGCTCTGTTCATACTTTATCTCAGGCAAATGAAAACTCACCTCGTCCGCGGCAGCCGCTTCACGCGCCGTACCGATGATGGACAGGCAATCAGGCCGGTTTGCACCCACCTCGAAATCGATTATCGCGCCCTTTAGGTTCAAAAGCTCGCGGACGTCCATTCCAACCTGTGGTTCCCCCTGCAAGATCATGATGCCATCTACGCCTGCACCCGGATAATCCTCTTCTTTCAGGTTCAGTTCCCCGCCGGAGCACAGCATTCCAAACGATTCCACGCCGCGTAGCCTGCCTTTTTTGATCGGTCCCGCCGGAAGCATGGACGGCGCTTTTGCAACCGGGATATACGCCCCTTCAAATACGTTGTCCGCGCCCGTTACGATCTGCAGGAGCTCTTCGTCTCCTACGTCGATCATACAAATTTGCAGCTTATCCGCGTCAGGATGCTTCGTGATCTTCTCGATCTTTCCCACAACAACATTTACAATATCTTCCCCCAGCAGGACGATTTCCTCCACACCGTTTCCGGTCATGACCATCTTATCCGCCAGAGTCTGTACGTCTGATTTTACATCTGCATAATCGCAGATCCATCTATATGGTGCCAACATTTCTTTTGCCCTCCCTTATACGAACTGGCGCAGGAAACGCGCGTCGTTTTCATACAGCAGGCGGATATCCGTGATGCCGTATTTGGTATTTGCAAGACGGTCGATACCCATTCCGAACGCAAATCCGGAATATTCCGTGGGATCGATTCCGCAATTTTCAAGTACCACAGGGTTCACAAGGCCGCAGCCAAGCACTTCGATCATACCCGCACCCTTGCATGCGCCGCAGCCCTTGCCGCCGCATACCGTACACGTAACGTCCACCTCGGCGGACGGCTCTGTGAACGGGAAAAAGCCCGGACGAAATTTTGTTTTGACGTTTTCCCCATAAAAGTTGCGGATAAACGTATTGATCGTTCCCTTTAAATCGGAAAAGCGAATGTTCTTTCCAATGACAAGCCCTTCCATCTGCATAAATACAGGCGAATGCGTTGCATCCACATCGTCCGTACGGAACACACGTCCCGGGCATACCATGCGGATCGGCGGTTTTTGGGTAAGCATTGTGCGTACCTGCACTGGCGACGTATGCGTCCTTAGAACCACATCCTCGCTGACATAAAACGTATCCTGCATATCGCGCGCCGGGTGATTTTTGGGGATATTCAAAAGCTCGAAATTGTATTCGTCGAGCTCTACCTCCGGTCCTTCGGTTACATCAAAGCCCATAGAGAGGAAAATGTCCCTTACCTCGTGATAGACCTGCGTGAGCGGGTGCAGCGCGCCCGGCTTTTGCGCCCGGCCTGGAAGCGTGATATCGATGCGCTCCGCTTTTAATTTCTGCTCGCTTTCCTGCCGTGCGATCTCCTGTGCCGCACGCAGGAGCGCATCCTCCACACTCTTTCTTGCCGCGTTAACCGCCTGCCCAAATGCGGGGCGCTCATCCGGGGCAAGGCCGCCCATCTGCTTCATCAGCATGGTGATTCCGCCTTTTTTGCCAAGATACTTGACACGGATATCGCTTAGCTGCGTACTTGTTTGCGCACTGCCGATTTCCGCAAGCGCATCGTTTACTATTTGCTCGCTTACCATTCTCTTTTCCTTTCATCTATTGAAACTTAAATTAAATTTTTTCTTACATCATATAACATTATACCCGCGGCAACGCTTGCATTCAAGCTTTCCGCCCGCCCGTAAATTTCAATTTTATACAAATCGTCCGACGCTTCCCTGACCTGCGCAGAAATGCCGCGCGCCTCGTTGCCGATGACAACGCACGCCCGTCCGATCTGCGCCGGAAGCTCGCTGCTTCCCTCCAGGCACCCGGAAATTACCTTCACTCCCGTTTCGCGTAACCGTGAAAGCGCCTCCATAAGATCGCACACCTCTATGGGCAGATGGAACGTACTGCCCATTGCTGCGCGCTGCGCCTTTGGGCCGTACAGGTCAGCGCTGTTTCTGGAAATAAAAACGCCATCCGCCCCCGCGGCGTCTGCCGTACGAATAATCGTGCCAAGATTTTTAGGATCATTGATATCGTCCATCGCTACATAAAAATTCCCATCATAATCCGGAAGGTTTTCCTGCTTTTTGAGGCAGGCAATCTCCTTTGGTGGTGATTTTGTGTCTGCAATTTGCTGTATTATTTCATATGGTACAGCTATCAGGTCAATTCCTTTATGGCGTGCAAAGCCCGCTGTAATGCTATTTTTGTCGGAGACAAGGATGCACTCGATTTCCTGCCCGTACCGGACTGCCTCCTCAATGGTCTTGCTGCCTTCAACAATGTATTTGCCCTGATCATCCCTTCCTTTTTTTCGTTTTAAGGACTTGAGCATCTTAATATATTCGTTGGAATGGCTTTTAATTTCCTTCATTCAGCTTCACCGCCTCGTTGACTGCGCCAGTTTACCTCAGGCCTCCCTGCCGTGCATAAAAAAGGGGATAGTACCAGCCTATCCCCTAACCGTCATTTTTACTGCTTATGCCTGAACCTTTTTCTTTGCTGTTTCCGCAAGCTGTTTGAATCCAGGTTTATCATTGACCGCCATATCAGCCAGTACTTTTCTGTTCAGATCGATCCCGTTTTGTTTGAGACCGTTCATAAACTGCGAATAGCTGATACCGTTCTGCCGCGCTTCTGCGTTGATACGCACAATCCACAGGCGGCGCATATCGCGCTTTTTGAGCTTTCTGCCTGTGTAGGCATAATTCATTGATTTCATCACTGCCTGTTTGGCAGATTTATATTGCTTGGATTTTGCTCCGAAATAACCTTTTGCGAGTTTAAAAACTCTTCTGCGTTTTTTATGCGAGCTTACCGCTCTTTTTACTCTAGCCATTTTTGTTACCTCCTGTTTTCTTTCTTCTTACTTATACGGAATCAGAACTTTAATGTTCTTCTGCTCTGCCGCGCTGATATAAGTACCTTTGCGCAGATTCCTCTTCCGCTTGGAGGTTTTCTTATTCAAAATGTGGCTTTTGTAAGCTTTCGCTCTTTTTACTTTTCCTGATTTTGTGACGCTGAATCTTTTTGCCGCGCCTCTGTGTGTCTTCATCTTAGGCATTCTTTACGCCCTCCTTCGATATAAAAACTTTTCTCTTTGAAACCAAACTAAAATTGCCTTACGCTTTGGGAACAAGTATCATGAACATACTTCTTCCTTCCATCTTGGCATTTTTTTCGACCGCTGCACAGTCGTCAAGCATTTCAAGGAACATATTCATGACGAGCCTGCCCTGGTCTGTATGGGAAAGCTGACGGCCGCGGAAACGGATGGAGATTTTAACTTTATCTCCCGCTTCCAAAAACTTTCTGACGTTTTTGGCCTTAACTTCCATATCGTGTTTGTCTATGGTGGCGGAAAGGCGCATTTCTTTTAACGTAACGATCTTCTGGTTTTTCTTTGCTTCCTTCTGCCGTTTATTTTGTTCAAAGCGGTATTTGCCGTAGTCCATAATTTTGCAGACGGGCGGCTTTGCCTTCGGAGAAATATTAACGAGATCAAGCCCCGCTTCGTCAGCCATCTTTTGCGCTTCCTGCGAAGACATGATTCCAAGCTGTTCGCCTTCTTCTCCTACCACTCTAACTTCCGGTTCTCTGATTTGTTCATTGATGAACGGTTCGTTTGCGATTGTATTTCCCTCCTTGTCGCCAGAAAATGCCTTCATCCCGTTCGGGCAATTTTCCCACTTTCCCCATACGCCGGCCCTTGTATGCCTGCATATTGCTTTGGCCCGGCCGCGCTTTTGGAGAACCCTTTTCATTCGTCTTCTATCCCGTTTTATAAAAAAAGCGGGCAGCATACGCTACCCGCAATAATAACCAAACGATTGTTTGTATTTAACCTGCTGAGCCTTTGGCGGCAGGTGAGAAGCGGGTAAGCCTCTGCTTTGTTTTACTTTGTAATCATAACACAGCCCCAGCAGGCGTGTCAAGCGCTATTTGCCCCGCTACTCCGCTATTTCCTTCTGTTGCAAAGCAAACTAAGCGCCGTACCTCCATCCGGTTTTAAGGCGAGCTTCCCGTCAGAAAATCACTTTATCCCTATCCTGCGAAACCGCAAGCTCTAAAAATTCATCCTGGGACATATTACCGATCTCGCCTTCGCCGCGTCTTCTGACGGCAAACGTTCCGTCCGCGATCTCCTTTTCGCCCGCAACGAGCATATAGGGGATACGTTCATTTCTCGCCTCGCGGATTTTATAGCCGATTTTTTCCTGCCTGTCGTCCACCGTAACGCGCAGGCCCGCAGCCTGGAGGCGTTTTGCATATTCGTGGCAGTACGCCGCCGCATCTTCTGTAATGTTCATCAGGCGGACTTCCTCGCTCATCATCCACATTGGCAGCGCGCCCGCATATTTTTCTATCATCATGGCAAGCGTACGCTCGTAGCAGCCGATTGACGAACGGTGGATAATATAAGGCATCTTTTTCTGTCCGTCGCGGTCTATATAGGTCATACCGAAACGCTCGGCAAGTGCAAAATCGATCTGCACTGTAAAGAGAGTATCCTCTTTACCGAATACGTTCCTGAACTGGATATCGAGCTTGGGGCCGTAGAAGGCCGCTTCACCATCCGCTTCCTTATATTCAAGCCCTGTATGGTCGAGAATCACGCGCATCGCATCCTGCACGCGTTCCCATTCCTGCGCGTCTCCAATGTATTTGTCCCTGTCGTTCGGATCCCACTTGGAAAAACGGTAATATACGTCGTTCTCGATGCCAAGAACCTTCATATTGTATTTAATGAGGTCGAGCACTCCCATAAATTCATCCTCAAGCTGCTCGGGCGTACAGATAATATGCCCCTCCGAGAGCGTAAACTGACGCACACGGATGAGACCGTGCATCTCTCCCGACGCTTCGTTACGGAACAGCGTAGAGGTTTCGCCATAGCGGATCGGCAAATCCTTATAGGAATGATGCTCCGCATTATAGATCATATACTGGAACGGGCAGGTCATGGGCCTCAGCGCAAGCACCTCGTCGTCCTTTTCCTCGTCGCCCAATATAAACATGCCGTCCTTATAATGATCCCAGTGGCCTGATATCTTATAAAGATCGCTCTTAGCCATGTAAGGCGTTTTGGTCAGCACATATCCCCGGCGTTCCTCTTCATCCTCGACAAAACGCTGCAACAGCTGTATTGTCTTTGCGCCTTTGGGCATCAGCAATGGCAAGCCCTGCCCAACCGCGGGATTCGTAGTAAAGTAATGCAGCTCGCGCCCCAGCTTGTTGTGGTCGCGCTCTTCCGCTTCCCTGAGCTGCTTGAGATACGCGTCAAGCTCCTGCTGCGTTGGAAACGCCGTGCCATAGATACGGTGCAGCATTTTATTGTTTTCATTGCCGCGCCAATACGCGCCCGCCGTCCGCATAAGCTTTGGCACCTTCACCTTGCCTGTGCTCATCACGTGAGGCCCGGCGCACAGGTCGGTAAAACCTCCCTGCTCGTAAAAGCTCAGAACCGCGTCCTCAGGCAAATCCTCAATGAGCTCTACCTTGTACGGCTCGCCCGCCTCTTTCATCTTTTCGATGGCTTCTGCGCGCGGAAGGGTATACTTTGTAAGCGGAATATTTTCCGCTACGATTTTTTTCATTTCCTTTTCGATTTTAGCAAGATCCTCGTTTGTAAAGGGCTTCTCTGTATCGAAATCATAATAAAACCCGCTGTCTGTCGCAGGCCCGATTGCAAGCTTCGCATCCGGATACAGGCGCTTAACCGCCTGCGCCAGCACATGCGAAGCCGTATGCCAAACTGCCTTTTTGCCATCCTCGTCGTCGAATGTAAGGATTTCAAGCGTTGCGCCGTCCCCAAGTGTTGTCCACAGCTCCGTGACCGTGCCGTCGATCTTTGCCGCAAGCGCATTCTTGCCCAGTTTCTGATTCAGCTCTTTTGCGATCTCAAGAGCAGTCATCCCATCCTTAAATTCTTTGACGCTGCCGTCAGCCAGTTTGATTTTCATCTTGTTTCGTCCTCTTTTTCTAAAGTATCTTGTCTTACCATAATAAGCCCGCAGGACTTACCTTGTCAATTTTTCTTAATTCCGCGACTCAAGGTTTACGCTGTTGTTCAGATACAGGAAATAGATGCTTTTTTCCTTGTTCCAGTCCGGATTGTCTTTGATGATATTTGCCACCGTCTTTTTGAGCGCCTTTGTCAGCTCGCAGATACCTTCGTTTTGCAGCAGCGCAATATCCACGTTGCGGCGGAACACATAACCCATTTCGTTGATGAGGTCCGTCCTGATTTTTTGCGCCGTTTCCGCAGGGAATACCTCGTCGAGCCTGTGCAGCTCCGCATTGGCGGTAAGCCTTCCCTTGTAGTAACGGATAAAGGTTTCGAGCGCGTCGATCCTGCTGCCGCGTTCCAGCTCAAAGAGAATCATGCAGTAAAGATGCCAGTTGAAATCTACGTTCATCAGCTTTTGGATTGTAACGCCCACCGTATCGATAAACGGATCCCCGGTATTAAATTCGCGTTCCAGCTCAAGCGCTTCGCGAAAATTCATTTCTTCACCCGCCATGGTTCCGGTAATGTAGAACATCTCCGTCATTACACGGCCATAATCCTCCATTTGCGCGGCATTGTTCACAATAAAAATATATTCCACAATGCTGTCGCAGCTGTCCTTGAACTGCACGACGAACCCAAGGTCGTTTTTCATTTTCCGCGCGATGGTATCGTGAATCAGCTTGGAGATAATATTTTCAATATTTTCCTTGCGGTAGTGGAGCTTTGAGCTGTCGTCGCGCTTATACCGCTTATAAAGGTCGTGAAGCTGGTGGTCGACAAGGTTCAGGTTTTCCTTGATGGATACAAGGCTTTCCACCACCTGCTGCTCTACCATGAAGTAAGACGGGTTCTTATAAATGATGCGGTGCTCGATCTCTCCCCAGAACATATTGATCATGGACTTGACCTGAACCTCAAAATTAACGCGTATCTCATCCGCTTCGCCCTTGTGGTCCTCGTAGCGCGCATCGATTTTATAGATATCAAATCCGTTTTTCTGCTTAACCGGCTGCTTTTCATTGAGCTTAAAGCGCATTTTTGGAAACTTCTCATTGTAATAAAATATCTGGTCGTCCGTTTTGTCAAAGAGCTTCAGCATCAACGAATACACATACTGCTCGTCGTCGTTGAACTTGCATTCAATCCGCAGGCCGATGATATCCTGTATATTTGCCACGATCTCTTCCTTGGTGGTATGCAGGCGGTAGTAGCTGTTTCTTACGAGCTTTTCCCGCACGCTCTCCGATTCCTTGACACGATAGGAAATATTGAGCGTATACTCTGAATTTTTAACGATCAGCTCCTCCATCATGTGCTTCAGATCGTGAGCAATATTTTTATATTTATACTGGATTTCCTCATAGTAATCAACTACTTCATCCACATATTTAAAAATGTCCATACTATCCCCTCATTATTTTTTGACTTTTGTAAGGCAATCTTTCAGCAGAACCACTTCCCGCCTGCTGTTCATCAGGCTGAGCATAATGCGCTGCAACGTTTCCCCTACTTCGCCTGACACCACCACATGATCTGCGGCATTGTCCAGCAAATCGCCAAACGCACTGTTTACGCCACTTTCTCCTTTCGGTTGAAATACGTTATAACGGGCCACAGGCGTATTGACCGTTTTTTTGATTTCGTTATAAAACGCCTCGTGGAGCGGTTCGCCTGTCACATATAATACATTCTGCTCCGGATGGGCGTTGATATCGCAAATCGTGCTTTTGAGGACGCGCCCATCCCCGACATTGCCGATATGGATGCGCGTAACCTGCGCTTTCTTTGTATATTCGTCCTTTAAGGAGGCCGCCATTGACCGTTTGTGCATGGAACGGTCGTATGCCGCTTCCAGTTTTTCCATCGGTTCCTTTGCGATCACGTTCCCTTTCAGGTAGGCGCAGATATCCGCGTAACGGATGCCCAGCTCTTCCTCGTCCGTTTGGGATATCCCAAGCCCTGCGGCAGGCTGTTTTTCCATTACTGCCTTCGGCGCGCCGTAGGTTTTCGACATCGCGTAGATATCGTCTTTTACCAGCTCCTGCAATGGATTGAAATCGCTTCCCCCGTCGCCATATTTGGTATAGAAGCCGGTGATTGCTTCTGTCGCGTGGTCCGTCCCCGCCACAAGCATTCCCTTTGCAAGCGCATACTGGTACATCATACGCAGGCGCGGCTGCAGGTTCCCCAACGTATAAGCGTCGCGATGAAAGCCCTGCGCGCCCGCAAGGTCGCTTACCGCCCCTTCGTAACCGCCCGCAATGGAAACCGTATCGCACATGACGCCCGGGCTGTTTTCCATGATTTTCTGCGCGCACTCCTGCGCGTCGGCAAAATCAGACTGCACGCCGTTTGGCAGCAGGACGATATACATTTGCTTTCCTTCTTCTTCGCACGCCTGCGCACACAGCGACGCGCATAAAAAGCTGTCTACCCCGCCGGACACGCCGAGCACTACGCCCCGTGCGCCCGAGCTTTTGAGGTAACGCTTTATAAAATCAACCGTTTGTGATTTTTTCGCTGCGATATATTCTTCCTGAGTCCTGTTGTCCCGCTTGAAATCCGGAGAAATGTCATTTAGAACCACTCTCTGCTTTATCATTCCGTTTTCCCTCCTGTATTGCCTGCTTACAGATACATCCCGCTCATAGCCCTTACTTCCTCTTTCAGCTCGTCTTTGAGCGATTCCGGCGAAAGCACCTTTGCCTGCGCGCCGAACGAAAGAATCCATCCTACAAGGTCTGGGGTGATGGCTGCCTTCTTATAAAAAAGAAGCCCCTCCTCCGCGTCTTCAAGCTTATCCGCTTTGTGCGCGTGGTATTCCTTCACCAGCTTTGCCGCTGCTCCGGTAAACTTCACACGGATTTCCTGTGCGTTTTCCCCCGCAAGCTTATCAAAACGCGTTTTGCGGTATTCCTCGTAAAACCGCTGCGGCACTTCAAACTCCCTGTCCGTAAGCTCCGCATCCTCGATACGCGACACGCGAAGGTCTCTTACCGCATTGCGTAAATGGCAGTGACCGATCGTGTGCCAGCAACCTTCCCTTATTTCAAGTACATAGGGATCGAATACGCGTTCCATCGTCTCGTCTGTCGAAAAGGTATGGTAACGCAGCTTAAGGCCGCGCGACGTTTGCACTGCCTCCTGCACCGTTTCGAGGATATCCTCGTCCGTTTCCTCTTCTGCGGTGATTTCCGGCACGATCTTGATCATTTTTTCGATATTCTGTGTCGCCGAGCGCGAAAGCTCCGGCATTTTCGCAAGGATACGCTGCACGATTTTAAGCGCGTCCTTTGCCATGCCAAGCGATTGGTAAGACTTCAGCACCTCGCGTGTGAAATGGAGCGAGATGATTTCCGCCATCGAAAAGTCCATATCCGAAAGCGCATATTTATCCGCCTTGTAAACAGTCTTACCGTCAAGCTCTTCCTCATACACAAAGAAATTCTGCGAAATGTAATCCATATCGCGCGCAACCATGCGGCGCGTTGCGTCGATATCCGCCATGCGCTTTAAGCTGTCTATAATTTCGTTTACCGTGTATCCGCTTTTCCGCTGTGAAAGCAACGACAAAATAAAAAGCTGCCTCTCCGTAGAAGTGGATTTATTGCCCATTTTTCCCGCCCATCTTTCTTAAGGTGTGCTTATCGATCAAATATTTGTTCATTTCCGCGTCCGTATTAAGGCGCAGAGTGTAAAAAGCCATTTCCGCGACATATTCAAGCGCCACCGCATTATCCACGGTATCCATAATGCTCGCTCCCCACATGAACGGGCCGTGGTTCTTCACAAGTACGGCGGGAGTTGCAAGCGGATTTTTGAGCGTAAACGCCTCCGCTATGATTTTGCCTGTGTTTTTTTCGTAATCCCGCGCGATTTCTTCCGGACGCATGGTACGCGTAACGGGAATATCGTATTTAAAATAATCCGCGTGCGTCGTTCCAAGGTTTGGGATGCTTTTACCTGCCTGCGCAAACACCGTCGCCCACTTGGAATGCGTATGCGCCACGCTTTTCACATCTGCAAACGCTTTATAAATTTCCAGATGCGTAAACAGGTCTGAGGACGGGGCGTGCAGCCCTTCGATAATCTTTCCTTCCATATCGCACACAATCAGGTCGTCCGGCTTGATCTCTACGCACGCCCTGCGGCTCGGTTTGATGACGATATAGCCCGTTCGTTCGTCCCGCGCCGAGATATTTCCCCACCGCAGCGTAACAAGCCCCTGCTTCGCGAGCTCCTGATTTGCCTTGTATACCTCTATTTTCAATCCTTCCAGCATTCTATGTTCCCTCTTTTTCGCAATCACCGTAATGTCGATACCGCCAAAGCGGGCAAACCCTGCTTAAGCTTACTCTTATTCTACATCCTGCTCGCATTTTTCACAAGCATTGCGTTGATTTTTGCACACAAATCATGTACTATGAATGCGTACCACACCGTGCGGCTGCGGGGCTTCATCGCACCCTGTGCGGAAATCATTTCATTTCAGGAGAGATTATCCCATGGAGAAAAGAGAAAACAAGGTAATGCCCCTCGTTTCCGGAGCAATTATTCAGCTGTGCATCGGTATCATTTATATCTGGAGTATTTTCCAGCCCGCTGTTATGGAGTATTACTCGTGGAGTGCGGATAACGCATCCGTGACTTTTTCAATCATGCTGGCGACCTTTGTGCTGGGCATCGTAGTCGGCGGACGCCTTAACGACAAAAAGGGGCCGCGGCTGGTCGTATTTTTGGGCGGGCTTATGTTCTGCGCCGGTATTTTCCTGTCGTCGCTCGTGCCGCAGGATATGCCGTGGCTGATTTACCTCTTTTACGGCGGTATGGCGGGCTTTGGCGTGGGCGCGGCTTACACCTCCACCATATCATGCGCCCAAAAATGGTTCATGGATAAAAAGGGCTTTGCTACAGGCGTAATCGTGTGCACATTCGGCGCTTCCACGGTGGTATTCACCCCGATCGTCAATACCCTGCTAAAGAATGTCGGCGTATCGCAAACCTTCCTGACATTATCCATCATCTTCCTTGTAATCATCCTGATTTTCGGTTGGTTTGTAAAAAATCCATCCCGGAAATATATGGACAGCTTTGCGCTGCAGCTTCCAGACCTTTCCACACAAAAGCAGTTTACGCCGCTCGAGGTGCTCCGTGCAAAGCCATATTACCTGATCCTGTTTGGCATGATCCTGCTGACTCCGGCGTACTTTATTATCAATCCGCTCTTAAAGTCTTTGGGCGAGCTGCGCAACCTCACTGAAGCCGCAGCCCTTGCAGGCGTTATGGTGACTGGAATCGCTTCGGCTGCCGGCAGGCTTATCGCGCCATGGCTTTCCGACCGTATCGGCAGGCGTAACGTGCTGTTCCTGCTCTACATCATTACGCTCGTATGCGTATTGATGCTGACATTTGCGCAAAGCTATCTGTTTATCGTGCTGATTGCTTTCATCGCATTTGCGTTTGGCGGCAGCGCGGGCGTATTCCCGGCGGTGACGGCGGATTACTTCGGCATCAAAAACAACGGTGTGAACTACGGCCTTGTGATGATCGGTTTTGCGATCTCCGGCCTGTTGTTCCCCGCAATCGCCAAAATTGTCAGCGTGGACGGTATTCCCTCGGCATGGACGTTTATCATTCCGGGCGCGGCGTGTGTCATCGGCATAATCGTGACGGCGGCCCTCAAAAAGGACCATCCTGAAAAAGCAAAAGCATAACGCATGACATACAGAAGAGACCGTCCAAACAGCGGACGGTCTCTTTTGATTTGTTCCACATTCACTTACATAAAACCTTGCTTTTTCACTGGAAATTTCGGCAAATCCATTGCAGGATATCTTATTCTGTTACAGTCCGATGCTTCCGCCCTTGATATACCCCGTGGCGGTCATAAATGCAACCTGCGTGCCGAGCTCGTCCGTAAGCTCTACCTCGTAAAGGCACGTTTTTCGTGTGGCGGATATTTCTTTTGCACGCGCTATCAGCGTTTTCCCCTTGGGCGGGCGCACATACGTGATGTTGTTGTTCATCGACACTACGTTGGGATGCTTGCAGTTTGAGGCAACGGCAAACGCAAAATCCGCAATCGTAAAAATCATACCGCCCTGCACGACGTTTCCTGCGTTCAGGTGGCTTTCTGCAATCACCGCCGCGCATTCGCACGTCCCTTCGCCTGCGCTTACGATATCAATCCCATTGGCATGCACAAACCTGTCTTTTTGAAAAAACTCCTTAACCTTGTCAATATCCATTTCATCTTCGCCCCGCTTTCTTTGCTTTTTCCATTATACAACGAATTTTATCAAATTTCTTCCATTTTTTAATTGACACTCGAACGATCTCGGTTTAAGATAATACTGTTTTCAAAATACATTCGGAGGATCCACGCTATGTTTCCATTAGAAACACTTCCCGGCATGATCGACATCAGCGCGGTGGCGGCTGGCGAGCGTCTTTCAGACATCGACCGCGTATGTGATATCGCAAAAACCTATCACTGCGCATCCACAATCACATTGCCCTGCTACCTTGTTTACACCATCAAAAATACGATTGGCTATGAGGATATCATTCACGGCACTGTAACAGGGTTTCCATACGGCGGCGAGCTTACGTCCACAAAGGTATACGAGGCAAAGCAGCTCGAGCTTATGGGCGCCCAGGAAATCGATATGGTAATGAATATCGGCGCATTCCTGTCGGGCAACAAAAATTATGTAAAACAGGATATTTCAGCCGTGTGCGAAGCGGTAAAAATCCCTGTTAAGGTTATTATTGAAACGGCATTGCTTGACGACGTGCAGATTGCAAAGGCATCGGAAATCGTCGCGGCGTCCGGTGCGGCATGGGTAAAAAGCAGCACGGGCTTCCAGGGCAAGGCAACCACGGTTGAAATGGTGCGCATTATGAAGGACGCCGTTGGCGAAAGCATCCGGGTGAAGGCCTCCGGCGGTATCCGCGATATAGATACCATGCTTGAAATGATCGATGCGGGCGCAGAGCGTTTTGGCCTTGGCGCAAACAGCGCAGAGCCTCTTTTGCGCGATCTGGATAAGCGAATCGGACGCGAAAGCCTGATGGATTATATTAAATAGGTCTTTCATTTTTTATAACAAAAACAAAAGCCGGCAATCAGTTGCCGGCTTTTTGCGTAATCGTTCAGTCGAATTTTGGCGGCTGGTTATCCTTTGAAGCGCTATAGGCCGACGGATCTCCCGTCACAATCTGCACCAGCTTACTCGTTCCCATACGGACTGCGCCCGCCTTTACAAAGGCGATCACATCTTCCTTCGTATCGATGCCGGTGGAGGCCTTGACGAGCATATCTTCGCCGACGGTAAGCTTCATCAGCCGTACATCCTCCAGCGTCGCGCCGCCTGTTCCCATGCCGCTCGACGTTTTTACGTAATCCGCGCCCGCTTTTTTTGCAAGCACGCAGGCCGCTATTTTTTCCTCTTTGGTCAGATAACAGGTCTCAATAATTACCTTCACGTGCGCCTTTCCTTTTGCCGCGTCAACCACGCCTTTGATATCGTCAAATACCAGATCGTAGTTTTTGTCGCGCAGTGCGCCCACGTTAATCACCATGTCTACCTCCTGCGCGCCGTCCTTTACAGCTTCGGCAGCCTCGTATGCCTTTACCGCAGGCGTATTCGCCCCTAAGGGAAAGCCTATAACACAGCACGTCTTAATATCCGTCCCCGCGAGCTCGCTATGTACCAGCTTAACCTGGATTGGGTTGACGCATACGGACGCTGCGCCATACTCTTTTGCCTCCGCGCAGAATTTCTTTACGATATCAGCAGGCGTATATGCCCTTAGCACCGTGTGGTCGCAATATTTCCCCAAAGGAAGCGTGACTTCGTATTCTTTCGCTGGCTGCTTTTCCGCTTCCTCAACCCGTTGTATTTCCTGTTCGATCAGTTTCTGTAATCCTTCCATTTCTTTTCTCGCTTTCTTGTTTTATAATTTGCTGCAGCCTGCCGCATACAGGATTGCGCCTGCAATCACGACATGGTCAGCCAATTCACTCTGTACGATTTCGCATCTTCCCCGCACTGAAATAAACGCAACTTCATTTACATATTTCCTGACAGGTTCGAGTATTATTTCCCCCAGGTTTGCCACGCCGCCGCCTATCGCGACGAGATCCGGGCTGACAGACGTCATCATATTTCCAAGGCCAATGGCGTAGGAACGTGCAAACAGGTCAATTTCACCAAGTGCAAACGCATCTCCCTGCTTTGCCGCTTCCCCAAGCATACGGCAGCTGAGCATTTTTTCATCCCCGCCGCAAAGCTCCATGAGGAGCGAACTGCCATCCACATATCCCGGCTGCCGCAGCCGGCTTTCGATGGCTGCGCCTGAGCATATGTTTTCGAGCCGGGTTGCCTGTCCGGCACGCTGCGCGAATGGATCCGGTATATAGGTGTTTCCCATATAGGCAGCACCGCAGCCTGCACCGTCATAATATTTCCTGCCAATGAAAAATGCGCCGCCGATTCCTGTGCCAATATTTGTATAAAAGAAGTTCTGTGAAGCGCGGCCTGCTCCCAGAACCAGTTCGCCATAACCGCCTGCCACGGTATCGTTTAAAACGTATGTATCCACTCCAAATTGTTTCTGGAACCATGTTTTCAGCTCAAAATCTTTCCAGCCCTCCACCTGCACAGAGATCAGCACTTTTCCCGTCCCTGTCTCAATCGGGCCGCCAAAGCCAATACAGGCGGCAGCGATACGCGAATGATTCGTTGTGTATTTCCCTGTAACCACCGGCACTTTTTCTAAAAGCCATTCACGGATGGAAAGCGCGCCTTTTGTGAGCGCAACCTTTTCACAGACTAACTCCACAATCGTCCCGTCTGCCTTTCCTATGGCAATTTGCTGTTTGGTTCCGCCAATCTCTACACCCAAATAATAGACGTCCATTCCCTGCCCCTCCATGCTCCTATCGTATTTCTTCAAATGCCCTGATCTGGTATTCTGTATTGCGCGGGTTTTCGGGCTGCCACCCCATTTCTTCATAATCAAACAGTTCTGCAATAAGCCCGCCCTTTTTACACGCAAACGTTTCCTTTATCTCCCGCGCTTCAGCGTAAATCTCTTCCTTCGTTCCGCTGATGCCTGTGGTCTGATAGTTGATCGGCTGGCAGAAGCAAAGCCTGCCGTTGTACTTTTCTTTGAGCATATTCATATCGTTGATATCCGCCTGTCCCAAATTCAGAATATCAACGCCTGCCTCGATCAGGTCTTCAATGATTGGGGCGACATATCCGCAGGTGTGGAAAAATACATCCATTCCAAGGCTATGCACGAGCGCGAATTGGTCTGCATAACGCTTCTTGAAGTATTTGCGCCATAACTCCGGCGAAATCATCATAGACTGCTGCATTCCCCAGTCGTCAAAAAGCGATACCCCGTCAAATCCATACTCCGGCATTTGCCTGATGATCTCGTTTTCAAAACCAAACACAATATCCGCAAGCTGTTCCACCCGCTCGGGCATATCGTACATGTCGATCATCAGCAGCTCGAACCTGCGCAGGAAGCTCATGACCGTAAACCCTGAAAGATAGAGGCTGCCCATCAGGTAACGGTCGCCTTTCTCAATTTTGCGCACCGCTTCAAAGCGTTCCTTATCGTAGGGATCAGGCGCAATATTGTTCACATAATTCTCGTAATTGTCCCAATCCTTCAGAAGGTACTCCTGTGGTACGCCCATTGAACTGGTATCCTGCTCGCTCTTCTGCCACAAAAATCCCCATTCGGTTTCCCGTCCGCTTTCGCCGGCATCCCATCGTTCAAGCACCACCTGCACGATATCCGTATCGCAGGCGTTTCCGCTGAACAAAAAGACCGGTATCCTGTCCGGCGTTCCAAAATGAATTGCCCTTTTCACGGTTTCTCTCCTATCCATGCTTTCCCCTCCCATATATACTTGCTTCTGTCCGCGCGCTATCAGCGCCTGTCCCGGTAAATCTGTTTTTTCCTTCCTGTTATTTTATGGCGTCCACTCGATTTAAACTACTTTTGTAAATGTTGTTTTATATCTTGGCAAAAAATATTGCTGCACCGAAAGCACAAAATTTGCCGCATTTCCATCTATTGCACATTCAGCCTCAGCTTGGGCGTTTTAAAGAATTGATCGAGAACAAAAATACTTCCCCCAAGGGCGTAGGCTTCTTCCTCAACCGTTCCCCGCCGGACGGTGATTTTACCATTCCTGCTGTATGGAACATAGTCGTTTACTACATTGTTTATTGTCCTGAGAAATAAATCATTTTCTACATACGGCAGGTCTCCCAGCACAACAAGCGAAATATCAAAGAGCTTCACCGCGTTTGCAATCGCGATTCCAAAACACCGGGCCGCCTCCTGTACGATCTGCCTTGCGGGTTCTTTTCCATCCGCGGCTTCCGCAAGGATCACACGGAATTCTTCTTTCTTCCCTGTTTTCCCGGCATACTGCCCGCACATGGTCACCTTGGAGCAGTAGAGCTCCAGGCATCCGCGCTTGCCGCACGTGCATAACGCGCCGTCTTTATCAAAGGTCGTGTGCCCAAGGTATCCTGAATTTCCACACTCACCCTCATACAGCGCGCCTTTCTGGTATACTGCCATACCAATACCCGTACGAAATGCTACATACAGCATATTTTTATTCACGCCCGCAAAGGCGCTCCTGTCTGCAAGAGCAAGCAGGTGTGCGTCATTACGGATAAAGGTCTTGATTCCAAGGTCCCGTTCGATGAGGCTGCTGATTTCGATATCCTTTGCCCCGGGCATCCGCGCAACGCTGATCGGCTTATTTTCTGTGATGTCTACCAGCCCCGGGATGCCGATTCCTGCGCCAATCACGTTGCCTGCGCTGATTCCAAGGCTTTCAAGTCCCTCGCGGATTGCAGAAAGAATGGCGTGTGAAACATCCTCCATTGAATCCGCATAGGATTGCTCCCAGCGTTTTGAAAAAACGATATTACCTTTAAGGTCGGAAAAAACGACGCGGATCGGTGGAAATTCAAAATCCACCCCTACCGCAAAATACCGGTTTAAATCCAAAGCATACAGCATCGGCTGCCTTCCGCCCATGGATTCTCCCAAGCCGGTTTTTTGGGCGATTCCTTCCTCCACCAGCTCTCCGAGCAGCTTCAGCACCGTTGGCCTGCTCAGCCTGGTGCGCTGCACCAGCTCCTCTACGGAAAGCGCATCGCTATCGCGCAGCGTACACAGCACAAGATGCCTGTTTGCCTTTTTTAACATCCTGCTGTTGTTGATTTCCTGTGCCATAACGCCACCCTCCTGTTTACAAAAGTATAATGCGGACAGGACGAATTTGTCAACCACTTTTATAAATCTTATTTTTTAAGTGCTTTTATGAATAAAAAAGCCGTGCGTTCAATTTCCACACGGCTTTTCCTGAACTTTAGATTTGTGCAAAACCCCGTTTGAGGTCGTCAAGGATATCCTCGATATTCTCGATACCGACAGAGTAGCGTATCATGCCCGGCGTAATTCCCGCAGCCACAAGCTGTTCGTCCGTAAGCTGCCTGTGCGTTTCGCTCGCAGGATGCAGCACGCATGTTTTTACCGTTGCAACATGGACTACATTAGAGGCCATCGTGAGGCTGTCCATAAACTTTATGGCAGCATCCCTTCCTCCCCTAAGCGAAAAGGACACGACTCCGCTGGCGCCCTGCGGCAGGTATTTCTGCGCCAGATCGTAATATTTGTCGCCTTTGAGCCCCGGATAGTTCACAGACTCCACAGCATCCTGCGTGCTCAGGAATTCCGCTACCTTTTGCGCATTCTGCGTATGCCGCTCCATACGGAGCGCAAGCGTCTCCAGTCCGAGGTTTAGGAGAAACGCTGCATGGGCCGTTGGGCTTGCGCCGATATCGCGCATCAGCTGCACGCGCGCTTTCATGATGTATGCGAGCTTGCCAAACGTTTCCGTATAGACTACCCCGTGATAGCTGTCGTCCGGCTGCGTAAGGCCTGGGTAATCCTTCCAGTCAAAATTTCCGCTGTCTATGATCACGCCGCCAAGCTGCACGGCGTGTCCGTCCATATATTTTGAGGTGGAATGCGTCACAATATCCGCCCCGAATTCAAACGGCCTGCACAGGATCGGCGTGGCAAACGTATTGTCTACAATAAGCGGCACGCCGTGCTTATGCGCAAGGTTTGCAAACCGTTCGATATCGAAAACCGAAATCGCCGGATTGGCGATCGTTTCACCGAATACGAGCTTCGTATTGGGGCGGAACGCCTTTTCAAGCTCTTCGTCCGGCGCATCCTGATCGACAAAGGTACACTCGATTCCAAGCTTTTTAAGCGTCACGGAAAACAGGTTTATCGTACCGCCATAAATCTCTGAGGCACAGACCATGTGGTCTCCCGCTCCCATAATATTGAGCAGCGCAATCATATTCGCCGACTGGCCGGAGGATGTGCACATCGCGCCCACGCCGCCTTCAAGAGCGGCAAACTTTTCTTCCACATAGCCAACCGTAGGATTGGCAAGGCGAGTGTAAAAATACCCTTCCGCCTTCAGGTCGAACAAGTCCCCGATGTGTTCCGTGGAATCGTAATTGTATGTCGTACTCTGATAGATCGGCAGCGCGTGCGGCTCGCCGTTCTTAGGCTTCCAGCCTTCGTGAAGGCATTTTGATTCGATTCTCATTTCTATATCCTCCTGTAAATTGATGTCATATCATTATGGTTCAGATCACGATACCGCCGTTGGGGCTTATGACCTGCCCGGTGATAAACCGGCTGCGGTCCTCTGCCAAAAACAAAATCGCCTGTGCGATGTCGTCCGGCTCGCCAATACACCCAAGCGGCGTCTCTTCCCTTAATTCCTCTTTTATATCCTCACTTAGCGCTGCGTTCATATCGGTCTCTACCACGCCGGGCGCAACGCAGTTTACCTGGATGCCGGATGGGCCGACCTCCTTTGCAAGTGCCTTTGTAAAGCCGATTACCGCCGCCTTTGAAGCGGAATAATGTACCTCGCAGGATGCGCCCGCAATTCCCCAGATTGACGATACGTTGATAATCTTTCCTTTTTTCCTGCTGATCATGTCCGGCAGCACGCCCTTTGCACAGTGGAACATTCCTTTGATATTCACATCGAACATCCGGTCCCATTCCTCTTCCGTGATATCCGTAAACAGCTTTTGCTGCGCCATACCGGCGTTGTTCACCAGAACATCAACGCTGCCAAAATCCTGCCTGATTTTCAAAAACATTGCGTCTACCTGCGCCTTATCCGATACGTCCGCCCGAAAAAGCCTTGCACAGGCTCCAAGCGCACGCAGTTCTTCCCCAAGCTCTTTTGCCTGTTGCTCATGCGTATGGTAATTTGCCGCAACGCAAAAGCCCTGGCGTGCAAACGCAAGAGCCACTGCCCTGCCGATTCCGCGCGATGCGCCTGTGATGAGAACGGTACCCATTGTTTCCCCTTTTCGCAATAAATCGTATTAGATTTATTATACTGTATCGCATTCTAAAATAAAACAGGAAATTATCTGATATCGTTCAATATGTGCGCATGCCTTCGAGTCTCGAACGATATCACATAATGAAAAGTCCGGAGCTCCCGCCCCGGACCGTCCTTTTTTTCTGTTACCAGCTGCCGAAGCTTCCGCCGCCACCTCCGCCACCGGAGAAACCGCCGCCGCCAAAGCCGCCGCCTCCGCCGATTCCACCGCCGGAGCTTTCTTTGGTCGCAGACATCGTCTGCTGTGTATAGTACATGGTATTGGAGAGCATACTCGCAAACCAGATCGTAGTGAATACCGAACCGTTATAGCCGTAATACCAGCTTGGCGGTTCCACTGCGATGCTTTCAAACTGCTTCGCCCATTTGTCCGAAACGCCCAGCACATATGCGTAAGGCAGGACATTGTAAAAATACTTCGGATCGTCATTCACCAGCATTTTCAGCTTGTCCGCCTCCACCGTCTCGATAAAGTGTTTCAGCCCCAGAATACGGCCCGCCCACTGCGCGCCGCGTTCGGTACGCCTTCTCATTTGCGTCGCGAGGATCATCATAACAATCGTCATAGCCATCGGCACAATTACCATCATACCAAACAAATCAACGCTCATCAGGGAGACAATCGCAAGGTATGCCACTGCCAGCACCGTGAACAAAACCATAGAGCCTGTTCTCGTAGAAAGCTTTTCGGATTTCCACTTGTTGACATTTGAAATCAGGCCTGAGGTCAGCACCCA
The DNA here is from genome assembly GCF_055522415.1 of Christensenella sp. KGMB01412. Taxonomy (NCBI): domain Bacteria; kingdom Bacillati; phylum Bacillota; class Clostridia; order Christensenellales; family Christensenellaceae; genus Christensenella; species Christensenella sp. KGMB01412. Next base: position 115,787 of record NZ_JBVFVW010000005.1, read on the forward strand.
TCCAAACACCCAGGCAATCGCACACGGTATGATTGCGGCAAACAATTCGTAGGAATCGAGGTAAATGCTGAACGCAAGCATCAATGCCATGGGGAATGCGGCAAAAGCGCCCGCAAAGCTTTGCCGCCGCAATGATTTTTTGGTAAATACGCGGTTTTGCTCCATTTCATATTTATCCTTGATACGCGATTTTACAGCGGCAATCGTATCTGAAAACGTATATTGCATATCCTTTACGCTGATGCTCTCCCTGCCGCTGAACATCTTATCGAACAAAATCCGTTCGTAGTCGTTCGCCGTATCCGGCAGGTCTTTGACCTTTTTAAAAGAAACGTTTTTCTTGTCCTCCTGATGGATTTCAAGGTTTCCCTGGTCCGCCCAATAGATAAGAAGGGATACGGCATCCTTGTTCTCCACGATACCGTCAATAATATATCCCACATCCGCAGGGTTCATACCCTCCGGCGGATAAAATTCAACGGTCTGTACCTCGCGGTTCTTTTTCCCCGCAGTGACAAACAGAAGTACGACGATCACAAATACAACGAGGCCAATCAGGATGCAGGGCATCAAAAGGCTTTGTGCGCTGCGCGCGCCGACAAAATAGCCGTCAGGAAGCTCAATACGAATTGTAACAGCCTCATAAGGCGCAATCGTCTGGTTGATCGATCCCCTTATGGTATTGCCGTCAACCGTATATTTCAATGCGTTTTCGTTGTATCCGGAGTTGCCCGCCGCGCCGGTCGTAAAACCGACCTTTGACGCATCGAACTCCTTTGGCATGGTGATTTCAAAGGTCATTCCCTCAATCGGTATCGGGTTATCGCTGCCGATCAGATTGAAATAAAATTCATCCATCGAGGAAAGCCCGTCGTCGCCCATGTCGTAACGGTAGCTGTAATTGTAATTCTGCGTGCCGCTCACCGTCAGGTCAGCGTCCCCAAAATAAATTGTAAGGCCCGCGTTGCCGCTTTCCGTATGGTATGGGCCGTCTGATTCGATATTGGAAATAATCGCGCGGTATCTGCTTTTCACCACATTCCCGTCAATCCTGCGCGACAGCTCAACGTCTGTTGGGATTGTCCTTGTAATACCATGCTTTGCCGAGAATTCCGGGAATTCCGCCGTCACGTTTTCCGTGATGTCATAGGTATTGTTTTCATTTACGTTGATTTTGATATCTTCCTGCGAGATCGTATAATCCGACGCGGCAAACGCGAAGGACGGGATGAGCAGCACAAGAAGTACAGTCAAAACCAAAAACAGTTTTTTCATTTTACTCTCCAGACTTTTAATTGTTACCCTCAAAAACAGTTTCGCAACCACAAGATGCGGTTGCGAAAGCCTGCGGGGACGCGTCCCCGCCAATATCCTGTTTTAGAACTGTACCTTTACGTTCTCACGCTCCGCCGCATTCGGCACTTCGTACATCGGCTGTTTTGTAAAGTTGAACTTCTTTGCGATCAGCCTTGTAGGGAAGGTCTCCAGCTTGGTGTTAAACATCCGCACATTCGCGTTATAATATTTACGCGCGTTTGCAAGGTCTGTCTCCACCATGTTGAGCTGGTTTTGCAGGTCGAGGAAGTTTGTATTCGCCTTAAGGTCCGGATACGCCTCCGCAACGGCAAACAGGCTCCTGAGCGTTCCCGAAAGAATGTTTTCGTTTTGCAGCCGTTCTTCCGTTGTCGAAGAGTTTGCGACGCTGTTCCTTGCGGCGGTCACCTCGTCAAGCGTTCCACGCTCGTGGGCGGCGTAACCCTTTACCGTCTCCACGAGGTTCGGAATCAGGTCAAACCGTTTTTTGAGATAAACATCGATGGTGGCAAACGCCTCTTCGATGCTGTTTTTCATTTTGATAAAATTGTTGTATGCGACGATATACCAGATCACGATGATCACAATGATCGCTGCTACAACGCCGATTAAAATCCACAGCCATGTTAAATCCATGAGTAACCCTCCTGTTGATTATATGGGCAAAACGCCCAGAGAGAATGCCTTCCCCGCCTTTGTTATCCTTTTACGATCACAGCATGGAACAAAAGCTCGCCATCGCCCGTATTTTTGAGTCCGTGCGTCTGTCCGTCATAGCAGACTGTCACATCGCCTGCCTTTACGGGAACGGTCTTTCCATTATCGTTATATTCCCCTGCTCCCTGTGTGATATAATAGATTTCCGCTTCGCCGGTATGCGTATGGTCGCTTACCGTTGTGCCCGGCTCCAGCGTTATTGTTGCCAGCAAACCAAGATTCGGGCAGTTTTCTCCTCCGAGCCAGTGGTACATCTGCGCGCTTCCGATTCCTTCGCCACCCAGTTTTTCTTCCTTGATTGCCTCATGCTTCCCAATAATCATTGTTTCCACTCCCTTTACCGAAACAGATTGTATAAACCCCTTTATTTCTCTACGCGGATACAGCTTGGAACATTCACCACCGCGTCAAGCTCCTTAATTTCCTCGATGGCCTTCTGCAGGTCCTTCTCATGCGCTTTGTGCGTTACCAGAATGAGCGGCGCCGACTGCTCGCCCTTCTTTGCGCCTTTTTGGATGACGCTTTCGATGCTCACATCATGTTTTCCAAGGATTCCCGCAATTTTTGCGAGCACGCCCGGCTTATCGAGCACATTCGTGCGGACGAAATACTCTGTGAGCCAGTTGTCGTTGAATTTCACCTGATTGGCATCGTATGAATTTTCAAACGTCACATACCTGGGGTTTGGCGCACCGACCGAATAGATCATGTCCGACACAAGTGCGCTTGCCGTCGGGAAATCTCCCGCGCCCTTGCCATACCACATCATCTCGCCAACCGCGCTGCCGTTAATAAAGATCGCGTTGAACGATCCTTTGATGCTTGCAAGCGCATGGTCTTTGGGGATCATCGTGGGATGCACACGCACCTCGATTTCACCGTTTTCGTCTTTTTTGCCGATTGCCAGCAGCTTCACCACATAACCAAGCTCGCGGCCGATCTCGATATCAAGCTTCGTGATCTTCGTAATTCCCTCGCAGTAAATTTTATCCACCGGCACGCGTGCATGGAACGCCATGGAAGCAAGGATGGACAGCTTATAGCGCGCGTCGTATCCCTCCACATCGCTCGTGGGATTCGCCTCCGCGTATCCAAGCTCCTGCGCTTCTTTCAATACATCGTCAAAATCCCTGCCTTCGTCGTCCATTTTCGTAAGGATATAGTTGGTCGTACCGTTCACGATTCCGTATATCCTGTCGATGCTGTTGGCCTGCATGGAATCATTGAGGGCGCGCAGGATGGGTATTCCGCCGCCGACCGCCGCTTCAAAGTAGAAACCTGCGTTTCCGCGCTTTGCCGCCGCCTCAAGATCCGGCCAGTTTTGCGAGATCATGTCCTTATTTGCGGACACGACCGTTTTCCCCGCTTCGAGCGCCTTGATGATAAATTCCTTGGACGGCTTCAGCCCGCCCATCACCTCCGCAACGATTGTGATTTCCGGATCGTTAATAATTTCATCGATGTCCTTTGCTTTCTTGCTGTCCGGCACATCCACCGCATAATTGAGGGCCAGCGTTTTTTTGACCTCCAAATGTATGTTTTCCTTATGCTCGATGTTTTTCTGTTCCTTTTCGATCAGCTGGTAAATTCCTCCGCCAACCGTTCCCATACCGAGTATCGCTACTTTGATATCTTTCATTGCCTTGCTCCTTCTCTTCTGTTTAAGAGTTCTTCCTGTAAATCTTATTCAGTCCGATCAATGTAAGCGTCGGGCTGATTTCATCAATACAATTCGTTTCCTGCGCGATGAGCTCTGCAAAGCCTCCGGTCGCAACGACCTTCGCTTCGCCCATCTCTTCCTTCATCCGCTCGATAATATATTGCACCTGTCCGACATAGCCGTGGATGATACCTGACTGCATCGAGGTGACGGTAGTTCGCCCAATCACCTTGCGCGGACGTTTGAGCTCTATCCTTGGAAGATTCGCCGTGTAATTCGTAAGCGCCTCCGAGGTTATTTTAAGGCCCGGACAGATCGCCCCGCCTAAAAAATCACCTTTTTCCGAAATCGCTCCAAAGCTTGTCGCAGTGCCAAAATCAATGGTGATTACAGGCCCGCCGTAAAGCTCGAAAGCCCCCACCGCTGTAAGGATCCGGTCCGTGCCGAGCTCTTTGGGGTTATCGTATTTTATATTGATACCCGTTTTGATCCCCGGGCCGACAAACATTGGCTTTTTTTTGAAATACTCACGCACCATATGGTCAAGCGTATAGTTGATCGACGGAATAACCGACGAAATCAGTATTCCCTCGATGTCCTCCGGAACCTGGTCAAGGTAGTTGAAAAAGTCGATCATCTGGATGCCGAACTGGTCCGACGTAGCATCGATATCAGTCGTGATGCGGAAAGAATGCACGAGATCGTCGCCCTGAAACATCCCGCACTTGATATTCGTATTACCAACGTCCATTACAAAAATCATCTGCTATGCAATCTCCTTTTGTCTTGCGGTCATGATCGGCGGTACTGATTTTTTCAGCGCCCGCGCGATTGCCGGGCAGATCAGCGTCGCAAATACCGCCTCCGGAAGCCCGTTTGTAAGCACGATCCCCCATATCACCGCCACGGCCCCTGCCGCATCCACCGAGTAAAACGTGCAGATAAGGGGCGTAAGCGTAAGGCTTACGAGGATCAGATATACCGCTGTATTCGTAAGAGAGCCCGTAAGGGAGGCGACTGCCAGATTCACGTACTCTTTTTTTGTTTTCATTGCCTTGCCCATTCCCCATGTAGTGACAGGAATCAGTACCCGCGGAATCAGCAGGCAAAGCATATATAATACGCCATATTTGCCAAAATCATCAACCACGATCGCAGAAAAGGCGTCCGGCATTACAAAAATCTTTGATATGCTGATGACTGCAAACAGCAGCCCCATCATAAGCCCGGTTTTCAGCCCAAGCACCAGCGTTGCGATGATCACCGGAATGCACATCAGCGTGATTGAAATCGGCCCGATCATAATAAATCCGAGGTTGGGCACGTATCCCATCAGGAGCATCACCGCAATCAGGATAGCCATCAGTGTAAGAGATCTCGTTTTTGTTTTCATAGTTTCCTCCGCTCAGGTTTCGCCGCATGGCAAATACCCTACATTAGATAAAATATTTCGTGACATCAGCGTTTATCCGTGCGGCTTATGGTGTATCATAATGTCGCCGAAAGCTGTTTTCACAATTACGTTATATTATAGCAATAATGAAGGCGGTTTTGCAAGGAATTATCGCAGATTCCACAGGGCATGCAGCACAAATCAATCGTTGCATGGATGAATATAGTGTTTAAAGGAAATAAAACAATGTTTGTAATGACGTATCAAATGGAAGAACGAAAACACGAAAAAAAGATGAGGAGCGTCAGGGCCGTTATAGCCGTCATCATAACAGCAGCGGGCGCGGTGATCGCTTCGCTTGCAACCGATACGTCAACCGCCTGGTACCAGGGGCTTACGCTGTCTCCCCTCCAGCCGCCGCCGTGGGCGTTCGGCCTGATCTGGACGATCCTCTATGTTTTGCTCGCTATTTCCTTTGCGTACGCAATCACAAGGCTCCACGCGCCAAAGGGCGCAGCCGCAGGGTATATCCTGAACATCATTATCAACGCGCTCTGGTCGCCGGTTTTTTTCATGCTTTACAATCCGGTATCGGCGCTCGTTATCATGATTGCGCTTGTCGTAAACCTGATCATTCTGATGCGGAACGTAAGGCAGGTAACGCCCAGCTTCTATTTGCTGATTCCTTATTTGATATGGCTCGCGATCGCGACGATACTGAACGTATCGGTGATCGTCCTGAACTGAATAGTCCCTCGTAAAAATTATTTCGAGACTTTAAAATGGCGGGTTCATCCCGTCTTTTTTTGATGTTTTCTTCATTTTGCAACAGCTGTATTTTTCTGTTTTTCCCTTGTCCACCGCAAAAAAGTATCCTGCGCGACACCGATGGCTGCAGCCGCCTGCCGCGATGAAATCTCCCTGCGGAACCATTGCTCCTTCAGCTCAAAAAACTCGTCCGGTACAGGCTTTGGCGGCCTGCCGAACTTTACCCCGCGCTGTTTTGCAGCCGCAATCCCTTCCGCCTGCCGCTGGCGGATATTTTCACGCTCTGTCTGCGCGACATAGGACAAAAGCTGCAGTACGATATCCGCAATCAGCGTGCCGGTAAGGTCCCTGCCCTTCCTCGTGTCGAGCAGCGGCATATCGAGCACCACGACCTCCACTTTTTTTTCTTTCGTGATAATACGCCACTGCTCGAGAATTTCGTCATAGTTACGCCCCAGCCGGTCGATGCTTTTGATAACCAGCAAATCTGCTTCCTTCATTTTTCGCAGCAGGCGGCGGTATGCAGGACGATTAAAATCTTTTCCACTCAGTTTGTCCAGATAAATGTTTTTTTCCGGCACGTCAAATTCACTCATTGCAATCATCTGACGGTCTTCGTTCTGATCCCTCGTGGATACACGGACATATCCCCAAATGTTCTGACTCATGCTGTAAACTCCTTTTTGTATCGATACTGAAATAAAATCCGGTCTCCTGACAATACAGAAATACCGGATACCGTGTATGAAAGTGGCGGCTTTTGTTTTTTCAGCCGTCATTCAGGCATCTGGATAAAAAGATCGTTTGTATATCAAATATACCCGGCTTCCGATTGGAAGTCAGTTTCGTGAACATGAATTTATCTTGCTTATATACCCCTTACAAGCGTTTTTCCCAGCCATGCGGCAAATATGCACGCTGCAACGCTTATGACGGCGTTGATCACTGCAAACAGTATCCTGCCGTCCTCAAGCAATCCCAGCGTTTCGAGGGAAAAACTCGAAAATGTAGTGAAGCCCCCCATGACGCCCACCATGAGCGTTTTGGTTATGCGTTCATCGATGCGCGACTGCAACGACAGCTGAAAAATAATGCCGATCAAAAACGATCCGGCGATGTTGACAAGCATTGTCCCCCAAGGGAACGATCCCGAAATGTTTTTGGTGAGAAGGTTCATTCCATAGCGGCTGACTGCTCCCGCGAAGCCGCCGAGGCCAATGAGCAAAGCCATCATTTTTCCTGTTCCCCCCGCTTTGTATCTTCCTGCTGTTTATGATATTCTTCATCCGGAATATTTTCCATATAGGAGCTCATCCCGCAATGCGGGCAGGTCAGCAGCCTGTCCGTTCCCTGCCGTGAAACGAAAAAACTACGCAAACCGGATACCTTGAACCTCGTTTTGCAATGCGGACATAAAAAATGCCTTTTTTGCTGTATGATGCAGTATAGAATCATGCAGACAATGAAAATCCCGGCTGTCACGCACACGGTAATCAATCCAAAAAGCTGCAAACCGCTCATAGTAATTCCCCATTTCCCGAATAATGACTTTTTTTGAATATTTTAATAGTATACCACAATAAAAATAAATGTTGAATTCCTCTTTAAAAATTGTTATGATATTTGATAGAAAAAGTGAATCAAGGAGCGTTTTGCGGGAGTGGCGTCCCGCTCGACAAAAGCGCATGGTTTGAAAGCGGATTCCCGTTTTGGGAGTCAACTAGGGTGGAACCGCGGAAGTAATCTTTCGTCCCTTGCATGGGATGAAGGATTTTTTTATTTTCCCGTACCGTGTATAAAATACCAGCACGCATGCTCGCGCTCTGTTATAAAATGGAGGTTTTTCAGATGGAAAAAACAATGGAAAAAATTGTGGCGCTTGCCAAAGGCCGCGGCTTTGTATTCCCGGGCTCGGAAATTTACGGCGGCCTTGCAAACTCGTGGGATTACGGCCCGCTGGGCGTTGAATTTAAAAACAACGTCAAGCGCGCATGGTGGCAAAAATTCGTGCAGGAATGCCCGTACAACGTGGGCCTTGACAGCGCGATTCTCATGAACCCGGAAACATGGGTGGCTTCCGGACATGTGGGCGGCTTTAATGATCCGCTCATGGACTGCAAAAGCTGCAAGGAACGTTTCCGCGCGGATAAGCTGATCGAGGACTATGCTGCGGAAAACGACCTTGACATCGGCAGTGTCGAAGCGATGAGCAAGGAAGAAATGGAGGCGTTTATTGCCGAAAACATCGTTTGTCCGTCCTGCGGCAAAAAAGATTTTACGCCCATACGCCAGTTTAACCTGATGTTCAAGACCTTCCAGGGCGTTAACGAAGATACCGCGGCGCAGATTTACCTCCGTCCGGAAACGGCGCAGGGCATCTTTGTAAACTTTAAAAACGTACTGCGTACCACACGCCGTAAAATGCCGATGGGGATCGGACAGGTTGGTAAATCCTTCCGGAACGAAATCACGCCCGGAAACTTTATTTTCCGCATTCGTGAATTTGAGCAGATGGAGCTTGAATTTTTCTGCGATCCGAAAGAAGAATTTGAATGGTTCAAATATTGGAAGGACTATTGCCACAACTGGCTGCTTTCCCTTGGAATAGACGATGAAAACCTCAAGCTGCGCGACCATGCGCCAGAGGAGCTTTCCCATTATTCCAATGCGACTACGGATATCGAATACCGCTTCCCATTTGGCTGGGGAGAGCTTTGGGGGATTGCAGACAGAACCGATTTTGACCTGAAAGCACATATGGCGCACTCAGGAGAGAGCCTTGAATACCTCGATCCGGTTACCAACGAAAAATACGTTCCCTACTGCATCGAACCCTCGCTGGGCGCAGACCGCGTTGCCCTTGCCTTCCTGTGCGAGGCATATGATGAGGAAACGCTCGAAAACGGCGATACGCGTATCGTGATGCACCTGCATCCAGCGCTTGCGCCGTTTAAGGCCGCGGTTCTTCCGCTGCAAAAGAAGCTTTCGGAAACGTCCGATAAGCTGTTTGCCGATCTTTCCAGGCATTTTAATGTGGATTACGACCTTGCAGGCTCGATTGGCAAACGCTACCGCCGTGAGGATGAGATCGGAACGCCCTACTGCATCACCGTCGATTTCGAAACGCTTGACGACAAGTGCGTCACAGTGCGCGACCGCGACACCATGCAGCAGGAGCGTATCGCAATGGATCAGGTGCAAAAGTTCCTGGAGGACAAGCTGGTCTTCTGACCATGCGCTCCCAATCAACAATGTCCTGAAAGGGCAGTTTTGCGTTTAAAGACGGCTTACCGGTTTTCCGGTATGCCGTCTTTTTTATCTTAACCTGATTCGCTTATGAAATAGAAAAGATACATCTTGAAATCTGCTTTCCGTTTGTGCCATACTAGACGTAACAAAAAAGAAAAACGGAGGAAAATCATTTGCCAGCCGATACGATTGATTACAAAAAGATAACGCCTCCCCTCCAAAGTGTAATGGACGAGGCCCGCCGCCGTGTGGATTCCCTTTCCAAGCCGCTTGGCAGTTTGGGAAAGTTGGAGGATTACGCCGTACGCCTTGCAGGGATCCGCGGGTTTATGGGCGGAACGCTCGCCAAACGCGCCGTGCTTGTTTTCGCGGCGGATAACGGTATTTACGATGAGGGAATTACGCCCGTGCCACAGGAAGTCACTCCCATGCAAACGCTCAATATTGCAAACGGCATCGCAGGGGTGAGCGTGCTTGCCGCTCAGGCAAACGCCCAGGTGTTTGTCTATAACGTCGGTATTGCAAAACGCCTGAAGCACAAAAACGTGATCGACAGCGTAGTGATGTACGGCACCAACAACATGGTAAAAGAGCCCGCTATGACGCGCGAGCAGTGCGAAAAAGCAATGGAGATTGGCTACAGGGCCGTTGCCGGGCGTACGGATTACGATATCATTGGCCTGGGGGAAATGGGCATCTGCAACACTTCTTCTACGTCTGCCGTTGCATCCGTGCTCCTCAAAAAGCCGGTGGAAAAAATGACCGGCAGGGGTGCGGGAATTTCTGAGGAGCAATACCGAAAGAAGATATCTGCAATCGAAACGGCGATCCAAAAAAACGATCCTGATCCCAAGGATTCCGTAGACGTGATCGCAAAGGTTGGCGGGCTTGACATCGCCGCTATGACAGGGGCTTATCTCGCGTGTGCGCATTTCAAAATACCTGTTGTAATCGACGGCTTTATTTCGGCATGCGCCGCGCTGTGCGCAAAGCGCATCGCGCCCCAAAGCGTATTATATATGTTTGCTTCGCATAAAAGCTACGAGCAGGGTTATACGGCCATTGCTCGTGCGCTCGGCCTCTCTCCCGCGCTTTCGCTCGATATGCGGCTGGGGGAAGGCAGCGGATGTCCCCTCATGTTTTATGTGCTGGATGCTTCCCTGCGTATCCTGGAGGATATGGGCACCTTTGAAGATGGCAGTATCGACGCTTCCGGCTTTATCGATTTGCGTGGTTAAAGTATGAAAGAAAGCAGCCTGCGCGCACTCCGGAACTGGCGTTTCTTTTTGGAGTGGGCCACTTTTATCAGCATTGTCTGCATGATCGTCACCTTCGCGATGACGGCAAGCATCCTTCCCATGCCCCCTCCCCCTTCGGATTCGGAAGGCCTGGTGGCAAAATACGGAATGCGTGTTGTGCTGTTTATTTTGTTTGGCCTTGGCGGAGGGCTGTGCGGGCTCCTGTTTTTGTTATCGCGCTTTCCGCGGCTGTACCGTTACCCGGTCAAAATATCCGGCACCAATGTGGAAATCCAATATCATATCGCTAAAATTGCCCTCTGTATCGGACAGTTGATAACGGTCGTGGTAACGTGCATCCTGATGGTGCGCGTTTACCACCAGAATATCACAACCCAATCCGGTGATTTCTGGCAAATGCTTCTGCGGTCTCTGATTGCCGGCTGTATTGTATATCTCGTTTACTTCTTTACCGCAAGGCATTACCGTTAAGGAGGCCCTACTATGAAAAAGAAACTGACCGCTGTTTTTTTGGCGGCGCTCATGTTGTGCGCCACATCTCTTTCCGGCTGTGCAGACATTTACAGGCGGCTCGTCACTGCTATGGAAAGTACGGCAGTCGAATACGGCGCATCCGTCACTGCAGAGCCGTCCGCCATGGAAACCCTTCCGCCAAACCCGGAAAAGGAATACCATATTGTTCCGTTTTCCGAAATGGAATATACTCGTCCGGACGCCGACGGCACGGTCTCGCGGCTCGATGAAATCGCGGAGCTGATCGAAAACGGCGTGGACGTGCAGGAGCTTAAAGAGCTTACGAACGAGGCCGACGCATTGTTCGATCACTTTGAAACGATGGATACCCTTTCGAGCATCCACAGCGATATGGACCTGTCGGACGAATTCTGGCGGGAGGAACAGGGCTATACCTCCACGCATTTCGCGGACGTAAGTATGGCCTATGATAATTATTGTTCCACGCTCTATGCCTCCCCCTACAAGGAACAGATCGAGGAGGAATGGGACGCAGACTATTTTGAATATCTTGGCGACACCATATGGTATACGGAGGAATCGATACCGCTTTACGCAAAGGAAGCGCAGCTAATAAGCGATTATACGGAAATGCTTTCCACCAGTACAATCCTTTATGACGGGCAGGAGCTCTCACTCACGGATATTGAAGCCTTCCCAGATTATGATGCTTACCTGGAGGCGGTCAATCTATGGTACGGCATTTATAATCCCAAGCTTGGCGAATTGTATGTCGAGCTTGTCAAAACGCGACAGCAGCTTGCCGAAGTTTTGGGCTTTGACAGCTATATCGATATGCAGTTCGAATGGAACGATCTAGACTATACGCCGGAAATGGCGCAGTCTTTTCTTGACGACGTCGCAGAATACCTGACTCCGGTCTACCGCCGGCTCACCGGGAATGGAGCAAAATATCTGCCTGAGATCGATATCGGTTTCGCGGATTATTCCGGTTTCCTGAACGAAACGCTTGCAGGAATGGATCCTGCGCTTGCGGAAAATTTTCAGGCAATGCTGGACAATGGTTTGTGCGATTACGAAATCAGGCCCTCCAAATACCCGTACGCCTACACCGTCTATCTTTTCGATTATTCCACTCCTTTTGTCTTCCTCACTTTTTCAGACGACGAGTGGAGTATCTCTACACTGAACCATGAATTCGGGCATTTCAACAGCTATCTTTCGATCCGCGACGAACTGGCGGAAACAACGGATACCGCTGAAATTTTTTCACAGGCCCTCGACCTTCTTGTCTCCAATCATTATACCGGGTATTTTGGGGAAGACGACGGCTATGAATTAAGATACGATACGCTTTCGAGCATTTTTCAGGCCATGGTAGAGCAACCTTTTTTTGTCGCAATGGAATTTGAAATCTATTCCCTTTCGCCGGAAGAGATCACGGTCGACCGGATCAATGAAATTGCAACAGAGCAGTCCGAGCGGTTTGGGCTACTGGATGCGGAAGGTTTCAATCCATTTGCCGACGGCTGGGTATCTATTCCCCATATTTACAACCATCCCCTTTATACGATCTCTTACGGGACTTCTGCGGACATCGCGCTCCAGTTGTGGGAGCTTTCCCTCACGGATGAACCGGCCGCCATTGCGCTCTACAACAAGCTTCTGGCCCGGGAAGAAAGCGCGGAATTTCTGGGGAATATCGCAAACGCGGGGCTGAACAGTCCCTTTGACTCCGCAGAAATCCAGCGCGTTGCAGGGATCGCGCAAACCTACCTGATAGACGAGGACTGGGAGCCCCGCCAGGAAGCAGCCTGACACCCGGCGTTTGCCCTTTCCTGTCTGCTGCAATTTTATACCTGCATCATAAAAACGGCACAACCCTTGGCTGTGCCGTTTTTTGAACTCCTTATTTCCAACTGCTTCCTTACGATTTCAACGCCCGCAATGCGTTCAATACCGCAATCAGCGTTACGCCGACATCCGCAAATACCGCCAGCCACATATCTATGATACCCGTTACGCCCAGCACCATAAACACAGCCTTCACCGCAAGCGCAAAGATGATGTTCTGCCACACAATACGCCGCGTTTTCTTCGATATCCGTACCGCATCCGGTACGCCTGTCGGCTCGTCCGTCATAAGGACAATATCCGCGGCTTCGATTGCCGCGTCGCTTCCAACGCCGCCCATTGCAATTCCAACATCCGCCCGCGCAAGCACCGGGGCATCGTTGATGCCATCGCCTGCAAACGCTACGCGTCCTTTTTCGTGCTGTATCTGCTCAAGCACCTCCACCTTATCCTGCGGCAGAAGCTCGCAATATGCTTCGTCGATCCCAACCTGTGAGGCGACAGCCTGCCCGATACTCTTTGCGTCGCCCGTCAGCATTGCCGTAGAAATGCCCATGCCCCGAAGCTCCTGCGTGGCCTGTTTTGCATCCGGCTTTATCTGGTCCGCGATCAGTATGCTTCCAAGGAAATTGCCGTCCTGTGCCACATAAAGTACGGTTCCCGGCTCGTCCAGCGTTTTGAAAACAACGCCCTCACGCTCCATCAGCTTTGCGTTTCCCGCAATAATCTTTCTTCCATCCATCAGGGTGGCTTCTACGCCATGGCCCGGTATTTCCTCATATCCGCTGCGCTGCCCGGGCTGCCTGCCAAATGCCGCAAGCACTGATTTTGCGATTGGATGGGATGAATCCGCCTCTGCGCCCGCTGCCGCCTCAAGCACGGCATCCTTTTTGATGCCATCCGCCGGGTATACCGCCTTTACTGCAAATTGACCTTTTGTGAGCGTTCCCGTTTTGTCAAACACCACCTCGCGCACCTCAGTGAGCGCTTCAAGGTAATTGGCTCCCTTCACCAGGATCCCTTTTTTCGACGCGCCGCCAATACCGCTGAAATAGGTCAGCGGGACCGAAACCACAAGCGCGCACGGACAGGATATTACAAGGAAAAGGAGCGCGCGGTAAACCCAGGTCGCCCAATCGCCCGTTATAAGCGAAGGCACGATTGCCACAATAAGGGCCGCCGCACAAACGACAGGCGTATAATAGCGCGCGAATTTCGTAATGAATTTCTCTGCATGCGCCTTTTTACTTCCTGCATGCTCCACCAGGTCGAGTATTTTTGCCGCAGTGGATTCACCAAACGTTTTCTCCACACGCAGCTCTAAAAGTCCGCCGCCGTTCACGCTGCCGGCAAGCGCCTCATCGCCCTGGGCAATGTCGCGGGGAAGGCTTTCCCCTGTAAGCGCGCTTGTGTTAAGCGCCGAAGTTCCCGAAAGTACCGTTCCATCCAGCGGTACCTTCTCAAATGGTTTTACAACGATCACGTCGCCTACCGCGACGTCAGCCGGATCTACGCGCTTTACTTCGTCCCCAATTTTGATATTCGCGTAATCAGGCCTGATGTCCATCAGTTTTGTAATGGATTTCCTGCTTTTATTAACCGCCATATCAGAGAGCGTTTCACCAATCATGTAAAACAGCATCACCGCCGTACCTTCCGCAAAGTCTCCCAGAATAAATGCGCCTATGGTCGCGATGGTCATCAAAAAATTCTCGTCGAATACTTTGCCCTTCGCTATGTTTTTTCCTGCCGTAACAAGTACGTTAAACCCAAGCACAAGATAGGCTGCAAAAAAGATTGAAAATTCAACCCATATATTAAGCTCAAACACACTCTTCAGGATATACCCCAGCGCAAAAATAACAATGCCTGTAATAAGCCTTGCAAAATATGTCTTTGTTCCCTCCAGCGCGTGAGCGTGCTCATGCCCGCAGGAACAACCTCCCTCATGATCATGGTCATGCGCGTCAAGCTCGCAGGTGCATTCGCCGTTTCCGCTGACGTGCATATGCTCATGGCTTTTTTCGTGACCGCTTCCACAGCTCCCGTCGTGGCAGTGATCGTGTTCATGCGTGTGTTTTTGTGCCATCATACTTTCCTCCTTCACATGAATATATGTTCATTCGTTCATATGTATTATAACATATATCATTTCCTTGTAAACCCTTTTTGCAAAAATTTTAATGTAATTTGCCAAATAGTTGCGCAGCAGGCATTTGCTATGCAGCAAACCTTAACGGCGGCGCAACCATGAGGCGCCATAAATTAATACGCTGTGCTGTAATGTTCTTTCTGAATTGCTGTAAAAAAGATGATTTTATTTTTTCGCAGACAAAAAAACAGACGCTGTTACACGCCTGCTTTGTATTACCTATTAATGGCGGATATGCTCGAGCACCTGGTCGATCACATGAAGCACATGCTCGTCGTCAAGGCTGTAATAAACATTTTTCCCATCCTTCCTGCTTTTGATCAGGCGCGCTGCCTTCAAATTTCGCAGCTGGTGGGAAACCGCCGACTGTTCCATTCCCACCGCCTCGCACAAATGAGCAACGCAAAGCTCCTCGCCTTTCAGTGCAAAGATGATGCGCAGGCGCGTTTCATCGCTGAGCATTTTGAAAATCGTGCCCATTTTTTCAATCTCATCCGGCAAAATCCTTCGCGTTGTCATTGTTCTTTCCCCTGGCTTTGCTCCGCTTCCCGCTGAAGCTGTTCCAATATAATATAAGCCTTCAGCACGCACGCCACTGTTTTCGCGTCGCGCAATTCTCCCTTCAACGACATCTCCACCGCTTTTCCAAGCGGAATCTTCTCTACATTGATGAATTCGTCCTCGTCAAGGCACTGCTCCTTCTGCTCTATATTCACCGCCAGGTACAGGTGGATGACTTCGTCCGTAAATCCCACGCTGGGATATATTTCACCAAGCGGCATCATATCCGCGGCAATAATCCCCGTTTCCTCTTTTAGCTCGCGCAACGCGCCTTCATAAGGATCTTCCCCTTCTTTATCCAGCTTTCCCGCGGGAAGCTCGAGAATTTCCATCTGGTAGGGGTAACGGAACTGCCTCACAAAAAACAAATTGAGGTCCGCATCCACCGCACATACGCACACACCGCCCGGATGCCGCACCACCTCGCGGACTGAGGTATTGCCGTTTGGCAGGCGCACCGTGTCTTTTTCTACCGATATAATAATGCCGTCGTATATTTTCTCCGAAGAAATCGTTGTCTCCTTCAACTCCATAAGACTCTCCTAACATTGCAGTTTTATTTATCATTTATCTTACCACGCCGCTGCGGCAAAATCCAGCCCAGTACAATTCAAAATTGCACAGGCGCTTTATTTTTGATATAATGCAAAAAGGACAAAATACGCTTTGCGCGGAGTCTTTCGCCGGTGGTAACCGGCAGCTATTGGAGGCATTTTTATGCGGTATTTAAAAGCGCCGGCTCTTTTGCTGGCCATTCTTATATTGGTTTCGTTGTTTCCGGCTTACGCCATTGCTGCGCCGGAAGCCAGTCCTGAAATTGAAACTGTCATCAATATCTATCATACCAATGACGTTCACGGCCACGCGCTTGGAAACGAATCTTCCATCGGATATGCCCGTTTTAAAACCTATGTCAAGGAGGACACCGCCGACGGCAAGCTGATTGTGGACGCCGGCGACGCATTTTCCGGCAGCGCTTTTACGAATCTGAGCGAGGGCGAAAGCATTTCCCAGATCATGAATTCAGTCGGCTACAACGCATATGTCCCCGGCAGCCATGATTTTGAATACGGTACCGACCGTCTCCTTGAGCTTGTCGAAGAGTCCGGTACGGACGGTCTTGCATTGAATCTCTTAAAGGACGGGCAGCCGCTGTTCCCTGCCTATCGTATTTTTCAGAAAAACGGCGTTAAAATAGGTGTGATTGGCATTGTATCCCCGGATGTGCCTGCCGTCAACGATCCGAACCAGCTTTCCGGCCTTACCTTCCTCGATAAAAATGACACCATATTTGCAGCGCAGGAAGCCGTTGCCGCACTCCAGGCCGAGAATGTGAACGCAATCGTGGCGCTTACCCATCTTGGCACCTCCGATACGTCAACGCTGAGCAGCATCGATATTGCGACAAGCGTAAGCGGTATCGACCTTATTATTGACGGGAAGTCCCATGACGAATACGAAAACGGCTTCAATAGCTATACGGGCTACATTGCGGGCGTAACACCTCCGATTGCGCAGGCCGGCAAATATTTTGAAAGTTTTGGCGTTGCCACATTGAATTTTGACGACGAGAACAATCTGCTTTCAATTTCTGATAAGCTTATCGATTATGAAACGGCGGCAAAATCCGCACCGGATAAAAAAACGGCCGCTATCATTACCGATTTCACACAAGCGCAGCAGCCGATCCTTGAAAAACGGATTGCTTCCACCCCGGTTCTTCTGAATGGAGAATCAGAGTATGTGCGGACCGGCAGCAGTAACTTTGGCATCCTTGCCACAACCGCCATGATGGAAAGTACCGGCGCGGATATTGCTATTTTAAACAGCGGGAGTATTCTTTCTTCTGTTCCACAGGGAGATATTACCTTCGGAGCAATGTATAACGCGCTTGATTTTGATGATTATATTGTGACCACTACGGTCACCGGCGCAGAACTGAAGGAGCTCCTGAACAGCCAGCTTATCTACCAAAAAAGCGGGTTCCCGCAAATTGCGGGATTTACGATTGAAGCGGAACAGTACCTGACTGAAAGCGGCGCCCAGGCTGCGGCAGTAACATCCCTGACAAGAAATGGCGAGCCTGTCCGGGATGATGATACGCTTACGGTCGCGGTGCTCGATTATATGTATCACGGCGGGGATGACTATTCTTTTTCCGCTCCTTTGCTCAAGGAGTACGATACCCTGTTCAATACGGTCGTCTCTTACCTGAATGATACGCCACAGAAAAAAATCGAATCTTTTTCCAATATGACAAATATCATGATCTGGGAGGAAACGATCGACGCGGACAGTATTATTTCCAAGTTGAAGCTTTCTGTGCCGTCCAATATTAATATCTTTTTGAACCAGCCTTCCACGGTTCCTGAAAGCGTGCTGTATAACCTTGTCGGCCAGAACAGGGACCTCGTTTTTTTCCTGCAAAATGAAAGGCCTTATTCCTTTGTGTTTGACGGGGAACGTATTCCTTCCGCTATGAACGCCAGCCTTGTCGCCAGTGTTTCGCAGGAGGTTCCGGAAGGAAAACGTACCGCTTCTTCTGCGGATCGCGAGGCAATCTTTGTAGATCTTTCAAAAAACCAGGCTCTTCCGCCCGATACCTTGCTTAACGTTTATGTCGGCGACGTGTATCAGCCCGGTTCGCTTGTCTACCTTTATTACTATGATCTTAACAGGGATATCCTTCCGCTTAATACGGACGGCATAAAAGTCGATTCCTCAGGCAACATCTCCTTCCCCGTAGTAGGCGGAACCACATATCTTGTGAATTCAAAGTTGCTGAATGCTTCCACTTTGTTTGAAGCGCCTACGCCAAGCAATCCTTTCCTGCCCGGCATTGCCGTTGTACTGGTTATTTTCAGTGCATGGGTGGTATTTTTCCTGATCACAAAGAAAGGCAGCCAAAAAAATGAAAAATGACAATCGCCTGCTTCCCGAGGTGCTTCTCGACGGTACGGGCGTTCCAAAATCACACGCCGTAGGCGGCGCGGTAACCCCTGGTTCTGTTTATGCCCTTTACAATAAAGAGCTCCAGAAAAAGAACAGCCTTGTGGTGTCAAAAAGAACTTATCTCAATAACGATATGCTCCGCGAGCTCGACGTGCAGGCAAAAAGTGACAAAAAAAGCAGTTCCAATCCGGCTTAGGCTATGATAGGATAAAGGTATGAAAAATTTTTAATGGAGGCAATCAAAATGCTTAGTGAAAAATTGGAAAACATGTTGAACGAGCAGGTGAAAAACGAATTTTACTCCGCTTATTTTTATCTCTCGATGGCTGCCTGGTTTACATCCAAAAATTTAAATGGGTTTGCAAACTGGTACACTGTGCAGGCACAGGAGGAGCGCGACCATGCGACTATGCTGATGAACTATATCCTGAGGGTAGGCGGCAATGCTGAATTCCGCGCGATTGAAGCGCCGGATACTGATTTTAAATCACCCATGGATATTTTTGAAAAAACACTCGCGCACGAACAAAAAGTAACCGGCATGATCAACGAGCTGATGGGCGCCGCGATGGATGAACGCGATTTTAAAACACAGCACTTCCTCCAATGGTTTGTAAACGAGCAGGTCGAAGAAGAGGAAAATGCAAACGGCATGATCGAAAAGCTCAAGATATCAAACAACAGCGAGGGCGGTATTCTATATATGGATAACGAGGCCGCGGCGCGCGTTTATACGCCCGCAACTCAGGCTGCGAACTAATCTGAGGATCGTTCCAGTACGAATATAAGATAGCAGAAAAAAACAGGCGGGTGCGTGAGCATCAGCCTGTTTTTTCTGTTTCCGCAGTTTTTAACCACGGCCTGAAACATACTTTCGTGCACACAACCTGCGCTTCGTTAATGCGCTGCAGATTTTTCCCCCTCGAGCATATAGCAAAGAATGCGCGACGCAGCTTCTGTGCCAACCGGTCTTATCTCCAGCTTGTTACACCGGCTGACATCCAATGTTTTCAGGAACGACAGGAGAAAAGACCTGTTTGATTTCCAGTCGTAGGCTTTTCCATCCGGCGTTACAAGCGTCAGGTTATCGCCGCACTTGTCCAGGGATTGAAAAAAATGCTGAAAATTTGATACATTATAGATCATCATAGCCATAACCTCCTTTATATTTATAATTATATGGAAAACATATGATTGATTCCATTACAATAAAGCCATATAATATAATTATACAGTCATTTTGCGAGGTTTTCCTATGCAGCTACAGGAAATTGTTATCGATCAGGCTTTGCGTGAATTAACGCCGCGTGGCACACCTGCTTTCCCATTGGAGATGTATTGTAATGACATCTCGGAATTTATCACGCATTACGTGCCCTGGCATTGGCATACGGAAATTGAATTCGGTTATGTCCTGAATGGAAATATGGTAATCGAATACACCGGACACAAAGTAAATTTATCACCGGGCGACGGTTTTTTTATCAACAGCAACGAGCTTCATGCGATGCGGCCGCTTAATGACGGCCCGTGTGAAACTGTAAATATTGTTTTTTCTGCCGAGGTAATTGCGGGCGCCCCGCACAGCATTTATGAAAACAAATATGTTCTGCCGCTGATGGCAAACCGTGAGGTAGCTGTCGTCCCGTTATTCCAAACGGAAGCGTGGCAAAAGTCTTTGCTGTCCCTGCTTAAAAAAGCTTTTCTGGACTATACAGGCGCAGGCTGTGGTTATGAGCTGCTCACAAGAAACCACCTGTCTTCGGCATGGCTCCTCCTCTTTGAAAAATCCGGGCACCCCGCCTTAGCTGACCGCAGGGCGCATAACATCCATATGAAAAAAGCGCTCACGTTTATCCACAAAAATTATATGCAGCCTGTTTCGCTCAAGGATATCGCACAAAGCGCCAATATGAGTGCACGAAGCTGCTGCCGGTACTTCCAGAAACAACTCGGTATGACGCCTTTTGCATATCTTTTGGAATACCGGATCAAAATAGCGGCAGAGCTTCTCCTGAATACCGACAAACCCGTCACTGAAATTTGTTTTGAAACCGGCTTTCACGATGCGAGCTATTTTACAAAAACCTTCCGTGAATTAACCGGATATACGCCCACGTCATTCCGCAGGAACAAATCAGGCTTATAATAAACAGAATTTATCCCACGCCATCCCGGAATGCTTTTTTTGCCTTCCTGTTTACATGAAAACTGCTTTTTTTGATATTGATACAATTTGGATGCTTTTATGATACGGTTTGTATACTGCCGCCGGGTATACTTTCCTTACAGTTTTGACACAAAGGAAAGGAACCATCATGAAAAAGTGTATCTCTATCATTATTTCCACCCTATTGTTATTTTCCCTTACAGGCTGCGCTGCAGGCGGTGCGCAGGTCACCCCCGTTTCCTCCGCTCCGCCTGTTGCCTCTGCGGTGGCAGGCACAGCCCTTCCGCAGCAAACCGCGGCCGAACCTTCCGCTTTGCCCATTGCGGACAAGCTTGCCGGAAAAGCTCTGAACGACTTCAATCTTGATGTTACGCTCGATCCGGAGAATCATACGCTCGAGGTGTCGCAGCTGCTCGATTATCATAACAGCACGGATACGCAGCTTTCAGAAATCTATTTCAATCTCATCCCGGACGCGTTTGAAGAGAACGGCGGCGGGATCGACCTGTCTGCCGTCACCGCCGGGGGGAGCGACGCCCTTTTGCAGCGCGGGGAACAGACTGTGTTCAGCATGCCTCTCTCCACCCCGCTCGGTACAGGCGAAACGCTGTCCATCCAGATGGAATACACTGTGCGTATCCCCGATATCCAGAACCGTTTCGGATATCAGGAAAATGTATACAATGTCGGCAACTTCATCATCACCCCCGCCGTATATGACGAAAACGGCTGGGCTATCGAGCCGTACGCAACGCTGGGCGACGCGTTTTATACGGATATCGCCAATTACGACGTTGCCATCCATGCACCGGAGGGATATACCGTTGCGGCAACAGGAGACCGGCAGGCGAACGGGAGTTTCCATGCTGAAAAGGTGCGCGATTTTGCATTTTGTGCAAGCGACGGATATGATACGCTCGAAGATACGGTGGACGGTATTTCCGTTACGGTTTATTACGGCGACGATATGACAAAAACAGCGGCGCGCATGATGGAAACGGCCAAAAAGGCGTTATCCCTGTACAGCGGTATGTTCGGCGCATATCCATATGATACGCTATCCGTCGTCTCGAGCGGCCTTACCGGCGGCGTCAACGGCATGGAATACCCCACGCTTATTATGGTCGGTACTTTCGTGACACTCGACAATATGGAGGAGCTGGGTATCGATCCGGCAATCCCTGAAGATCTGGCCTACTGCACAGCTGATATTGACAGGGCCGTGGCGCACGAAATCGCACACCAGTGGTTTTATGGTGTAGTAGGTAACGACCAGATCAGATATCCCTGGCTCGATGAAGGACTGTGCCGGTTTGCAGAATATTTATATCTTGACGCTTATCCGGTCGAGAATTTGGACGACGGCTACTCGCTCGAGCAGTCGCTGACCTTTGAACACCAGTTTGTCATGGAGGACAATGAATTTGGCGCGGTGGACTTAAGTCTTTCGCTGTACGACTGGCAAAAGCAGGAAGCCGCAGACTACAGCGGAATTTATAACCGCACCGCCAGCCTGCTGTACCAGATGCGCGTGCAGATGGGCGAAACTGCGTTCTCAAAAGCCATAAAAGAGTATGTGGATACGTTTGCTTACGGTTTCGTAACGCCCGAAGGCTTTCAGCAATTCTGGAATGGTAAGGATGATTTTTCAGAGCTGTTCACACTGTATTTTCAGTAACTTCATGCTTGAAATAATACAACTGATGTTTAAAGCGATTGCCGCAACGTGCGGGAAGCGCCCGTTCAAATTTGAGTTGATTCCAATAGATTGTGTAAAAAACAGGCGTATGGCAATCGGCATACAATGTTCCGCCAGCCTGCCATACGCCGAATTTTTTTATTCTCTTTTTCCTTTACTTTTTAACATCCGTTTTCTTTTTGGGAAGCTCGCATTCCTTCTCAGCATAAGCGATCAGCATACGGTACACGAGATTGGAGCGCTCCTCCACATCCCCCTTGCCATAAAGGGAGATTGCATTGAGCATCCCGAACAACAGCTCGGATAAAACCTCTGCCTCCCCTTCTGCAAGCTCCCTGCCGCATTCGGAAAACACGCGGGTAATCAGTTCAATAAACAGCTGCTGTACCTGCTTGCGTATTCCAAACAACGTACGTTCGATGTATTCTTTATCCGATTCAAAATTAACGACCTGGTTGATCACATCCTGCGGCGTTTCTGTCATCCGTGCGATGAAGCAATAGATCGCACCATAGAAGGCTTCTTTCGGCTCCTTACCGAAAACCGTCCCCATAAATTCAACCATTATCTGCTCGATCTCTCCTGCAAGCACCTGCGCAAGCAGGGCTTCCTTATCATCAAAATGCGTGTATACCGTACCTACGGAAAGCCCGCTTACCTCCGCAATCCGGCGCATGGACAGGCTGTCGTAGCCCTCCTGATGATAAATTTCAAGGGCGGCACTGATAATCTTTTGCGTAACGTCTTCAATTTTCTTTGGCATAATTATTATTCTCCCTGCTTATTGTTCTTCATTTGGGTTAAGAAGCCCAAGGGCGTATTCCTCTTTTGTTATTTTGATATATTTGAATATTCGAACCGCAAGTACCACGGCAATGATTCCTGAAATAATATCCGCAACGAGCGGCGATATCATGATTCCCCACAGCCCCTGCGTAGTCGCAAGCACAATTACCGTCGGAATCAGGCACACCCCCTGCCTCGAGATGGACAGGATCATCGCCCCCGCAGCTTTTCCGAACGCCTGATGCGTCATCATCATGATCAGCGTAAACGCCGTAATGGTAAAGCCCGCCGTAAACCATTGCAGCGCGGGGACGCCAATTTCCATCACATAAGCGTCCGTTGTGAAAAGCGTCATCATTGGCACCGCAAAAAAGTTGCATAAGAGCGTAACTGCAAGGCCAATCAGCAATGCCACGGCAATACCAAAACCCATGGCGGATTTCAAACGGTCAAATTTATGCGCGCCGAAGTTATAGCCCGCCACAGGCTGATAGCCCTGCGCAAACCCAAACACAAGTGCAAATCCCAGGAACTGAATACGGTTTACAATGCCAAAAGCCGCAATCGCCGCATCCCCGTAAGGCTTTGCACATACGTTAATTACCGCAAACCCAACCGCAGCCAAAAGCTGTGTTAAAAACGTAGACGAACCGATCCTCGTAATATAGGAAATAATTTCCCTGTCAAACCGGAAGCCCTTCAGCCGAAAAGGCGCAATCGTTTTTTTTCTCCAGTAGTTGGAGGAAAGTATCACAAATGCGACTACCTGGGAAAGCGCAGTCGCAACCGCGGCGCCCAGTACGCCCATTTGGAATGTAAAGATAAAGATCGGATCGAGAACGATATTCAAAACAGCGCCGATCACCATGCCGGTCATGGACTGCACTGCACTTCCTTCCGAACGCAGCAGATTATTAAACGCCATATTGGTAAGCTGCACCGGCGCGGCGATAAACATCACAAGCGCATAGTCGAGCGCCAGGCCAATCGTCCCCTCCGACGCCCCAAGCGCAAGGAGCAGCGGCTTTGCAAAAATACAGCCCAAAACGGCCACCAAAACGCCGGACAGAAAAGAAAGGGTAATCGTTGTGGTTGCAGTCCTGCCCGCCTTCTCTTTTTCTTTCGCGCCAAGCAGCCTTGAAAGATAGGCCGCGCCGCCCGCCGCAAACAGGATGGAAAGCGCCTGCGTAATCAGCATAACCGGCATATAGACCGATACCGCCGCCGTACCAAGATAGCCTTCCGGCGAAATGCTGACAAAGTACGTATCTGCCATATTGTAAATCGCCATAACAGCCATGCTGATAATGGCGGGAATCGCCAACTTTATGATCGCGCTGGGAACCCTGGCAGTCCCCATCATCTCCGCGCGTTTATCAATCGCTTCATCCATATCTAGTCTCCCCCGGATTTTTAACTGAACGCCCGTTCATTTACAAATATAATCTTATTATGAGTTGAGCCTAATGTCAATCAGTTTGTGAAAATCGTTTTCTACTTTCATAAGTTCCTTTTGCTCTTGTGTATTGCTGTTTTAGTAGTTTATAATGGTAGAAGTGCCACTAATAGGACAAAAAAATTGTAATGGGGAGATTATCATGTACAAAATTTTAAAAAAAGAGGAACTTGCAAACAATATTACCAAGATGGTAATCGATGCTCCGTTGATTGCAAAAAAAGCACAAAGCGGACAGTTTCTTGTTTTACGCACGCATGAAAAGGGCGAGCGTTTCCCTCTGACGATTGCAGACTTCGACCGCGAAGCCGGCACCGTCACGATCATTTTTGCACAGATCGGCAAATCGACGCAGTATTTGGGTACGCTGCCCGAGGGCGGCGAGATACTGGATGTGGTTGGGCCGCTTGGCGTTGCATCCCATTTTGATCCGTCCATTAAAAAAGCGGCGGTGATCGGCGGCGGGCTCGGCTGCGCCATCGCGCTTCCGCAGGCGAAACACCTGAAACAAATGGGCGTATCTGTTGATATGATCGCCGGATTCAAAACAAAAGATATTATTATCCTGGAAGAAGAGATGACAAATGCGAGCGATAACCTCATCATCACAACGGACGACGGCTCTTTCGGTTTTTCCGGATTTGTAACCGACGCGCTCAAAAAGCAGATCGAGGACGGCGTAAAATATGACGTCGTAGTTGCGATTGGTCCGATCCCGATGATGAAATTCGTATCCAAACTCACAAAGGAATATGGAATCAAAACCATCGTTAGCATGAATCCCGTCATGATCGACGGCACCGGAATGTGCGGCGGCTGTCGCCTTACCGTTGGCGGAAAGACAAAATTTGCATGTATCGACGGCCCGGATTTCGACGGACACGAGGTCGATTTTGACGGCGCAATGCGCCGCCTTTCGATGTACGACGGGCTGAAGGAACGCGAAGAGGACTGCAGGCTGATCAAAATGGCGGAGGAAAAATAACGATGGAAAGAAATATGTCTCTTGAAAAAGTAAAAATGCCGGAGCTTGACGCCGACGTCCGCTCAAAAAACTTTGAGGAGGTCGCCCTCGGCTATACGGCGGAAATGGCGCAGGAGGAAAGCCTGCGCTGCCTCGAATGTAAAAACCGCCCGTGCGTCGCGGGATGCCCGGTACAGGTCAATATCCCTGAGTTTATCCACGAAATCAAAGAAGGCAACTTCATGGCCGCTTATAAAAAGATCATTGAGACCAACGGCCTTCCCGCCGTATGCGGCAGGGTTTGCCCGCAGGAAAGCCAGTGCGAGCAGCTGTGCGTGCGCGGTAAAAAGGGCGAACCGGTCGGTATCGGGCGGCTCGAGCGTTTTGCTGCGGATTATGCGATGTCCCAGGGCGCGCTTGGCGATAAAAACGTCGCCCCCAAAAAGGGAAAAAAGGTCGCCGTTATCGGCAGCGGCCCGTCCGGGCTTACATGTGCCTCCGATCTTGCCAAAGCAGGCTATGACGTAACCCTGTTTGAAGCCTTCCATACAGCGGGCGGAGTATTGAAATACGGTATCCCGCAGTTCCGTCTTCCCAAGGAGATCGTAGACCTTGAAATCAACGTACTACGGGAAATGGGCGTTGAAATCAAGCTCGATATGGTAATTGGTAAGATACTGACCATTGACGAACTAAAAGAAATGGGCTACGAGGCAATCTTCATCGGCAGCGGCGCAGGACTTCCTTCCTTTATGAATATCCCGGGAGAAAACCTCAACGACGTTTACTCCGCAAATGAATTCCTGACACGGATCAACCTCATGCACGCATATGAATATCCATCCTACGATACGCCCATCAAGCCTTATTCGAGCGTAGCTGTAATCGGCGGCGGTAACGTTGCGATGGATGCGGCACGTTGCGCCAAACGCCTTGGAGCGGGCCATGTATATATCGTATACCGCCGCAGCGAAGCAGAAATGCCGGCGCGTCTGGAAGAAGTGCATCATGCAAAAGAGGAAGGAATCGATTTCCGGCTTCTGGAAGCCCCAATCGAAATCGTTGGAGACGAACAAGGCAATGTAACAGGAATGAAAAATATCCGTATGGAGCTTGGCGAACCCGACGCTTCCGGCAGGCGCAGGCCTGTTGAGATCAAAGGGAGCGAATATGTGATTCCTGTTGATGCTGTTATTGTCGCAATCGGCCAGTCTCCCAACCCGATGATCAAAAACTCCACACCCGAATTGAAAACGGAATCGTGGGGTGGAATTATTACAAACGAAGAAACCGGCGAAACATCGATCCCCGGCGTATATGCAGGCGGTGACGCGGTGACCGGAGCAGCTACCGTTATCCTGGCAATGGGCGCCGGAAAAACGGCAGCAAAGAGCATCGACGAATATTTGAGCAAATAACCGGAACGTTGTTCCACAAAAAAAACTGTGGCTTTTCGCCACAGTTTTTTTATACATTTTTATGTATAAAATTTGTTATTTTTATACCTTCCCAAAAAAAATATTACATTTTTTTATTTTCCTATTGACATTTTTGGAACCGCTCAACCACGCCTTTTTCCTTTTGTGGATAACTCAATTTTATTTCCACGCACCCATACAGCAAAAACCGCTTCACAAAGCCATTTTTCCAGTCAAAAGTTATCCACATTTTTCTGTGGATAACTCTCCTTTTTAGCATAATAATGCGGGTTTTACGGTTGCGGATAACCTGTTTTTGCTTCACGCGGCTTTTACTTCGTTTTTTCAGGTTCTTTGCCAGTTTTTTACATGAATATTTTTTCTTTTTAATGTATAATTAATTTGTTTCTTTTTGCCGCGCAACATGTTTTTTCTAAAATTTTCCACTACCATTTTAAAAAAAGTTAAATTTAAGGTATAATAGATATCATTCGAAAAAATGTGAAGGAGCATACCATGTCTCGCCATTTTAGTTATCGCGAGCCGCGCTACCCGCGTGGCCATAATTATCGCCCGCGCAAGCGCCTGCGCGTCGGCCGTTTGATTATTGTGATCTTAATTTTTGCGGCTATTATTGCCGGCATTATATTCGGAGTCCTGTTTTTGACCAAACAGGGGCCATTCGCTTCCGGAGCATCTACTCCTGAGCCTTCCGCGACACCATCAGCGGAAGAAACAGCGGCTGCCGCGCCCTCTTCTACTCCAACGCCCAGTGCGGCTCCCACAATCGATCCGGGTAACTTTACGGTCGCCGCCGTTGATTCCACCCTTCCCTCAGCATTCGGATTTCAGACAGAAATCGAGCAGGATGGCGCGGCCGTCGCCGAATATACGCGCGCGCGGCCTATCAGTTTCCCCGCTGCAAGCGACTACACGGGCATGAAGGGAATTACGACCTTCCGCAGCAATAATTACCGTGACCAGGGAGCCTTCGGTTCCGCAGATATCACTGATAAAAAGCTTGAGAAGCTGTGGTCGCAAAACGGTACTGCCGTGGAACCGGCAGGAATCAATTCCTCCGCGCAGCCGCTTATTGCACAATGGGATACCGATATCCGGCAGATGATGAACTTATATTCCGATAAGAAGTCCGACGATGGACTGATTGAGGTCATCTATCCGGCTATGGACGGAAAAATATATTTTATGGACCTGAGCGACGGCAGCTATACGCGCGATCCAATTAATACCGGTTTTGCCGTAACGGGAACGGCTGCACTCGATCCACGGGGATATCCGCTGCTTTATGTTGGCCAGGGAACCGGTCTCTCCGGCACGGACCAGCACGACAATGTTTATCTGTACGTATACAGCCTGATTGACGGTCAGCTTCTTTACAAATATGGTGCGGAGCAAAAGGATCCGTTTGCTTACCGCGAATCCTGGCAGGCATACAGCGGTTCCCCGTTGGTTGCCGCCGATGCGGATACGCTTGTGTGGGCGGGAGAAAACGGTATTTTATATACCGCCGTCTTAAATTCGGAATTTGACCGTGCGGCTGGCACGGTGTCCATCAATCCGGATACGCCCGTCAAATACCGTTATACAACGCCCAAAAATGCGGACGACGCGCAGCTCTCCGCCGATACTCCCCGCAAATACGGCATCATTGCCTCCGCAGCCGCATGGAAAAACTATTTGTTCCTGACAGACAGCGGCGGCTGGCTGCAATGTATCGACCTGAATACAATGACGCCCGTTTATGTGCAGGACCTGATCACAGCAACGGACGCTTCTCCGCTGTTGGAACAGACACAGGATGGCCTTTTCCTGTACGTTGCCTCCAAGGCATCGCTGCAGCCGCAGGAAGGACAGAAAGGAACGGCGTACCTTCGTAAGATAAATGCGCTGACCGGCGAAATCGTTTGGCAGACGCCCTACGACTGTTTGTCAGGAGGCGGCGCATCCGCCTCGCCGGTACTTGGTACCGGTACGCTTTCAAATATGGTGTTCTTTACGGTCGCCCAAACGGACGCTTCGCAGGAAAGCGGAAAGCTTGTCGCACTGAATACGGATACGGGCGAAACGATCTGGGAGCACGAAATGGACCATTATGGCCTTTCTTCGCCTGTCGCAGTCTATACGCAGGACAATACCGGCTATCTGCTCCAGGGGAACAACAACGGCATCATGACGCTTCTGGATGGAAAAACCGGCGAGGCTCTTGACCGCGTTTCCCTTGGTGGAACAACCGTCGGCACACCCGCGGTAATGAATGATATGCTTGTTGTTGGATCGAGCAACGGCAGCATCAATGGCATCCGTATCAAATAAAGCTTCAACAGCAAAGCCCCGCGCCTTTTGGCGCGGGGCTTTTAATATACCTGCTTTTTCTGATCCGGAATCGCTATTCCAGTTCTTTTTCTTCCTCTTTTTTTACAGCCTCCAATGAGGCCCGTCCGTCCTGCGTAACAAAAAATAAATCCATAATCTTTTGTAACCGCCCGAATAACACCAGTTGGTCATCCGCCTCGATTTTAGTATCCTTTGTGATATAATCAAGCACCTCTTCCTTCCGTTTGATAATAATCAAATGGATGCCGTATTTCCCTATCATATCAAACTCACCAAGTGTTTTCCCATCGATGACGCTCGGTACCTTTTGCACATGGATTCCCGCGATGACGCCCTTTGCATATTGTTCTATCACGCTGATCACATTGACATTCCCGCGGAACATAAACCGCTGTCCCATTTTTTCGATGATATTATTAAACTTCGTTTTCACCTTTGGCACACGCTTTACCACCATAAATACAACGAAGATGATCGCCAGAATCACAGTGAGCGTCCAGAGGTCTGCCTGCACCGCGCGGGGCAGGTTCATTACCACATTAACAAAAACTGTGATGATCGTAACCGAAAAAATATACCCAAACAGCATCACCGTCCGCGCAAGCTTCCTGCGCAGTAGCTTTGACACCACAAGCTCGCTTTCCTTGGTGGTGTAGCCGCTGTTTGTGAGCAATGAAATCACCTGGAATTTTGCTTTTTCTTCCGTCATGCCGGACATCCTGAATAAAATCGTAAATATGTCGATAATCAGGATATACGCCACCGCGACGGCAAAAAAAAGGGAAATTGAAACCGAAAGACTCATCTGTTATTCCTCCATGACCGTATCGTTTGCACAATGGGTAAGCCGCCATTTATCTATCGTGCGATGATCCGGCCACTTTTTGTGTCCCGCCGGCAAAATATCTTTTCCCATTACGCCAAACTCCTGTCTCTTTCTATAAATAATCCAATATTTGCGCCCATGACGCAAGCAGCTTGTCCATATCTGCTGCCGCGTTTGCCGGGCTTGTGGACGGCAGGCAAATACACTCCCTCCTTGTGACGGGAAGGCAATGCCTTTGATATAATTCATAAGCCTTTTTTCCATTTGCAAACACCATATGTATTTGCGCCGCGTCAAATATCTTTGAAAAATCATTTGCCTGCGGATTCCTGATCGACGCATCAGCGCTTGCATGGATATCGCATGAACGCAGCACATCAAACAACGCAATCCCATTTTTGAGAAGCATTTTCTTTTTCCCTGCGATATCATTGGGAAATTCGCAATGAAGAAGCGTCCCCAAAACTTTGTAAAACCGGTTGCGTGGGTTTCCATAATAAAATTGAACCTCACGTGATTTTACCGACGGTATGGTTCCCAGTATCAATATTTTCGAATGGCAGTCACAAACCGGCTCAAATGTATGAATCACCCTTTGCGTCACGTAGTTGCCCCTCCCGTATTATATCATAATTTTCAGCTATCGCGCTTCCTTCAGGAGGGCATATATACACGAATCCAGAATTTTTCCACACTTAAATACACTTTTTTCCAAAATGCCTTCCAGCCTGAAGCCCGCTTTTTCAAGCACCCTGCGCGAACCTGTATTGGAAGCGAATGGTTCTGCAAAAATGCGGACTATGCCATAGCGGTCAAAAACGATCCCGCATATCCTGCGAACCGCTTCCGCCATGATTCCCTTTCCCCAAAAAGGCTCCGCCAGCCAGTAGCCAAGTTCCGCGCTCTTTTCATAAACGTCGCTTCCCAGAAAGACGCCAATACTCCCCACCGCCCGGCCTTCGACTACGATTGCACGGGCACACTGCCGCCGTTCATCATTTTGCATGCACGAGAAAACAAATTCCTTTGCGTCTTCCCATGTGTATGGATAAGGAAACGCATTTCTCAGGTTACGCGCAATATTGGGGTTGTTCGCGTATTCCGCCACATCGTCTATATATTTTTCATCCCATCTTTCAAGCTCGAATACCATCGCAGCCTCCTGTTTTTTACATGGTATCATCCTGTGTTAAAGAAAGCAAGAATATCGCCTGTAACCAGGAAACGAACTCCTGTTTTCTTTGTAAACCGCACAAAATTTTGTACACCTGTGGTTGTTGGTAGGGATGGCCGGAAGCGCTGAAATACCCGTCTGTACAGGGCAGGACAATCAAAAAAATCCCGCCTTATTTCAGGGCGGGATTTTTTGTTTGAATGCTTTTTAGTTCAGGTCGAGCATTTTTGCGGTTACGCCTTCCACGTCATTGAACGCGGCAACCATCTTTTCAACGGTTTCTTTGTCACCGCATGCCTGCAGCATAATCACCCCGTCATCTGCGCAAAACTCCTCGCTCGTCTCATGCAGGCCGACGCGCATTTTGATGTTGCACCCATATTCTGTCAGAGCCTGTTGCAGTTTAATGGCATTGCTGGTGCGGTGGTTTAACCTCAATCCGATAATGTAATAACAATTCATTTTTACAAACTCCTTACCATTCATTTTATTATCGATAAACACGGCAGCGCCGCGCAAACCGTATATTTTATTCCGCAGCCATCCGGAACGTATCCTTCAGGTCATAGTACAGCTTATCGTATATCTTTTTGACCTTCTGGTATTTTGTGTGGTTCCCGGCGATTGGTTCTACGACTTCCTTTACGCTGTGCACCTTTTCCGCATCCTCAAGGCTTTCGTAAATCCCCTCGCCCACGCCGGCAACGAGCGCCCCGCCATAGGCTCCGCCCTCGGCCGCCCCGGCAAGTATCTTGACCGGGAGGTTGAAAATATCCGCAACGATTTGCTTCCACAGCTTTGAATTTGCACCGCCGCCTGAAAGGATTACTTCCTTTATTTTGAGCGATTCATTTGTTTTCAGGATCAGCTCGTACATCTGGTATAAACCAAATGTCACACCCTCCATGACGGCCCTTGCCATATCGCCTTTATTTGTAAGCAGAGACAGGCCGTAAAACACGCCGCGCGCGTCCGGATCAGGATAAGGGCACCGCTCTCCCGTCAGGTAAGGCAGGAATATCACGCCGTTTGCACCCACGCTCGATGCTTCCGCTCCTTCGTTGATCTCCACAAAGGGCTGTGTGCTCTCGCTGTAAAAGGTATTTTTATACCATTCCATGGAGCCCGCGCACGAAAGCTGGCAGCCAAACGCCATATACTTGCCATCCGCGTTATTGCAGAAAAACTGGAGTCTTCCGCCCTTGTTTTCTCCAAAGCTGTCCATTGCAGTCGCAACGACGCCTGACGTCCCCATCACAACGCCCAGCGTCCCTTCCTTCACAATCCCCATGCCGGTGTTCTGGATGACTGCGTCCCCGCCGCCGCCATATACGGGCAAGCCTTCCGGCAAACCTGTTTCTTCAAAGGCCTTTTCTGTTACGCGCCCAGTCCTCTCGTCGGATTCCACAACCTTTGGAAAAATCGCTTCATCAAGACCGATTTTCTCAATCAGTTCTTTGGACCATTCACGCCTTTGCACGTCAAAAAGCCCCGTCCCCGACGCTTCCGAGGCATCCGTAACGAGCTCTCCCGTCAGGCAATAACGGATATAATCCTTTGGCATCACAAATTTTGCAATGCGCGCGTAGTTGTCCGGCTCGTTCTTCCTTACCCACAAAAGCTTACTGCCCGTAAACCCGGTTACCATTGTATTGTTGGTGTAGGCCACAAGCGCGTCAAGGCCGCCCGCCGCTTTTATGATATCCCGGCATTCCTCATCCGTACGCTGGTCGTTCCACAGGATCGCATTGCGTACAACACGGTGGTCTTTGTCCAGCGCCACCAGCCCGTGCATCTGCCCGGAAAGCCCAACCGCGACAATTTTTTCTTTGTCCACACCGCTGAGCACTTCACGAATCGCATCCTTTGTCCCGCGCCACCAATCCGCCGGATCCTGCTCAGACCATGCCGGCTTTGGCGTATGCAGCGGATACGTTTTTGTGACGGATTTCAGGACTTTTCCCGTCTCATCCGCAACCAGGCATTTTACCCCGCTCGTCCCAACGTCGATTCCCATCAAATATTTCATCGTGTCACCCTTTCATAACAGGCGCTTTGCGCCATAGAGCTTTTTACGGGTATTTATATCAATGGATACTAAAGTCAGAAAATTACTTTTCAGCGTATTGCGCTGTAGATATCGTATACGCTGTCCAGAATGTAGTCAGGCGCAACGTCGCCCTCTACGATGTCCTGATAGCTGATCTCACCGGAAAGCACTGCAATCCCGACGATTCCGCCATTCACGGCAGTTTTGATATCCGTATACAGGCGGTCTCCCACCATTGCGGTTCTTTCCTTTTTGGCACCGGTTTTTGCAAGGATATAGTCCACCGTTTCACGAAACGGTTTGCCGACAAACTTTGGCTCCACACCCGTCGCGTGCGTAACAAGACACGCCATAGAGGCGCAGTCAGGCAGGAACCTGCCGCCGTCAAGCGGGCATACCCGGTCTATGTTCGTAGCGACAAACGGCACTCCATCCGCTACCAGCCTGCACAGCGCATCCGCCTTGGCAAAGTCAAAGGACGTATCAAAACCAAGCACCGCAAAATCCGCCGTTTTAGTGTCCGCAGGCAGCAGCGTTATTCCCGCGTCGCGGAATTGGCGGTTAAGCTCCGGCGTGCCCGCAAGGTATACCCTGGGATCGCTGGCGTGTGTTTTCAGGTAATGTATCATTACGTCGCCGGAGGTCATGATGTTTTCGCGCGTCATTCCGGAAAAGCCAAGCCTCTCCAGTTTTTTGACATAATCCAACGGCGCCTTTGAAGAATTGTTGGTAAAGAAATAAAACGGCACGCCTTTTTCCTGCATGAACTCGATATATTCCTTCGCCCCGTCAATCAGCCGTTCCCCCAGGTTGATCGTCCCGTCCATATCGAGCACAAAGCACTCGATGTCCTTTAAATCCGCGGCCTGTGGATTCACCTTGCCCCGCTGTTCCTGATTTTGCATTCTATCCTCCATAAACCGCGTCGTAAATCCGCTTTAAATTTTCATCGTCATAAGAAATCTCGTCCAGAATCGTATACCTGTTTTTGCGCGTGGTGCGCGCCATACGCATGACCTGCACGTATTCGTCGTAAGAAAGCCCCAGCTCTTCAAAGCTCGTGGGTATGCCGAAGCCCTTCAAATAATTCCTGATAAATTCATAATCGCCGCCGTAAAGGTATTCCACCAATATGCTTGCCATTGCGGCCTGCAGGCCGTGGAACGTGCCCTTGCCAATCGCGTCGATCGCGTGGCTGATCAGATGCTCCGCGCCGCTTGACGGACGCGTATTTCCCGTAATATTCATCGCAAGCCCGGAAAGCACGATCGATTCCGCAAGCTGCGTCAAAAAGGCTTCGTTTTCAAGGTCCGGATCCGTATACTGCACCACTGCCCGTACCGCGGTACCGGAAATGATGTAAGCAAAATCATCCATCTTTGCTTTTCCGGCCTCCACCGCCTTATTCCAGTCCTTCAGCGCCGTGATATTGGAAACAAGATCCCCAAGCCCGGCAACGATAAGGTTCCTCGGCGCTTTTTTGATGATGTCAATGTCCATGATGATATGCGTGGGTATCTTGCAGTCAAGACTCCTCACAGTGCCATGATCGCATTTCAAAACGGCGATCGGCGACGCGACACCATCGTGGGAAATCGACGTCGGGATACTGATAAACGGTTTTTTTGACATGGACGACGCGTATTTGCCAACATCGAGCACCTTGCCGCCGCCCATCGCGATCACCGCGTCAAAATCGCGGTTAACAATATAATACGCCATCAAAAGCGCCTCGCGCAGCGAACCCGCGTGCACGAACTCCCGTTTGACCTCCCTGCAATGCCCTTCCAGGCAGGCATAGACCTCCTTACCATACAGCCCGTCCACAACCTTGTCTACGATCAGCATTACCCTGTGGGTTGGTTTGATAAATTCAGTTAATTTCGGATAGAGGATTCCGCTTCCGATTTTTACGCTTTCCGGTACCGCAAACGTGTTAATAGCACTCACGCCTTTCTTTTTGGGGTAGTATGAAAGAGGCAAAAAAAGCTTTCAAAAAGCCTTTTTTGCCGTAATTCTTCCTGATTTGCAATTAATGGTTTTCCGACATGATGTTGAATTCTTCATAGAGATCCTTCCGGAACACCATTTCCTTTGACAAGGCTTCATCGATATCCTCGTCGATAATTTTATTGTCGCGGATTCCCACGACTCTGTTGCCAATGCCCTTTTCAAGCAGGCGTACGGCACGTACGCCCATGCTGGTCGCGCGCAGCCTGTCCGCAGCCGTCGGCGCGCCGCCGCGCTGGATGTAACCAAGCACGATTGCCTTTGCGTCAAGCTTTGCCTTCGCGCGCATATAATTTGCAACGGCTTCGCCCTTGCCCGCGCCCTCGGCAATCAACACAATACTCGTCATTTTGCCCTTAATCCTGCTGGCAAGAATCTCTTCACAAATATAATCGATATCAAATTCCACTTCAGGTATAATAATATGCTCCGCACCGCCTGCAATACCCGCATAGAGCGCAATATCACCGCACTTGTTTCCCATGACCTCGATAACGCCCACGCGCTCGTGCGATTTCATTGTATCGCGAATCCTCGACATCTCGCCGATCACGCCGTTTACCGTCGTGTCAAAGCCAATCGTAAAATCCGTATACGCAAGGTCGTTATCGATCGTTCCGGGAATACCGATGGTCGGCACGCCCAAATGCGAAAGCACTTTAGCGCCCGCAAACGAACCGTCCCCGCCAATCACTACCACGCCCGAGATATCAAACGCCTTGATGACCTGCAGGGCTTTCTGCTGCCCTTCCGGCGTTTTGAACTCCTCGCAACGCGCGGTTTTGAGGATCGTACCGCCCTTTTCGACGATACCGTCCACATCCTCGGTCTTGATACGGTCTACACGCCCTTCAATCAGGCCGGCGTATCCCTTTGTAATTCCCATTACGGAAAAACCTGCCGCATCCGCAGCCATTACAACAGAGCGGATTCCAGCATTCATGCCCGGCGTATCACCGCCGCTTGTTAAAATACCTATTCTCTTTTTCATAGCACAACCACCATTTATTTAAACTTTCTATTATTGATCATAAGACCGCATTTACTGCGATTCCCCCAAAATACATATCAGTATTTATTTTAACAAACCTTTTGCGAAAACACAATATAAATCACAAAGATTCACGGATACGGCCGCTATTTTACCACCACGTTTTCCTTGCCGAGATAATTTTGCAGTTCTTCCACAAGTTTTGCCTGGTAGGATACGCTGCGCGTACCGCACAGCTTATATTTCTGCCCTGTCTTTTCCACATAAACGACCACGCTGCTTCCGCCGGGATACCTGCCCATGATGCGCATCATCCCGTCCACATCGCAGTCCTTATCCTGTGCGAGTTTTACATACATCTGCTTGCCTGTGAAAAACAGATCGTCCGGTACATATTTCGCAATACGCTCCGCAAGCAGCTCGATCCCGCTTTGCGTACTTACC
Organism: Christensenella sp. KGMB01412; assembly: GCF_055522415.1. Taxonomy (NCBI): domain Bacteria; kingdom Bacillati; phylum Bacillota; class Clostridia; order Christensenellales; family Christensenellaceae; genus Christensenella; species Christensenella sp. KGMB01412. The sequence goes on from NZ_JBVFVW010000005.1 coordinate 152,483, forward strand.
GTAATTTTTCCGCTGACCGTTACAATCGCGTCTGTCTTCAAAAACGCTTCCGCAGCCGAAAAGGCATTCGGAAAGGCGATCACATTAATCTGCGCCGTCAGGTCTTCCAACACGAGGTTCGCCATCATCTTTTTCTGCCTGGTAGGCCGCACGCGAAGACTCGTGACAATGCCAAGAAGCTCTACCTGCTTGCCGTCGTATTCATACATGGTCATTTCATCGTCCGCCGTCTGCATGATATCGCCAATCGAAAGCGGACGCGCGCCCAGTACCCCCGCAAGTCCGTCGAGTGGATGTCCGCTGATGTAAAGGCCTGTCATTTCCTTTTCGTACGAAAGCTTTTGGGACTCCTCAAATTCTGGAATATCCGGCAGCTGCACCGATAGCGGCGCAAACTCCCCTTCCATGCTGTCAAACAGGGACACCTGCCCGCTCGCCTGGCGCTTTCTGAGCTGTGCAGCATCCGAAAGCACCTGCTCATACACTGCGGCAAGCTGGGAACGCCTGTATCCAAAGCAATCAAAGCAGCCTGAAAGTATCAGGCTTTCCAGCCGCTTTTTATTGAGCACATCCACGTTTTTATCCACAAAATCCGTGAAATCCTGATAGCCGTTCCCCCTGCGGGTAATTACCTCGTCAATCGCTTCGCCAACGTAGGAGATCGCCGACAGGCCAAACCGGATGCCTCCATCCTCCGTCGTGAAGCGCATCTGCGACTGGTTCACATCGGGCGGAAGTATTTTAACTCCCGCCGTTTTTAAATTCTGGATATATTCCGCGAGCTTCTGCTTACTGGCGATAAAGCTGTTGAGCAGGGCTGTCATAAACTCCACCGGATAATGGCACTTGAGGTAGGCCGTCTGGTAGGCCACCACTGCGTAAGCGCACGCGTGCGATTTATTGAACGCGTAATTGGCAAACGCCATCATCTGGTCAAACAATGCAGTCGCGGTTTTTTCGTCCATACCGCGGCGGATGGCGCCGTCAACGACTACTTTTCCATCCTTTTCCTCGCCATGGATAAAGATACGGCGTTCTTCTTCCAGCACATCGTGCTGCTTCTTACTCATGGCGCGGCGCACAAGATCGCTTCTTGCCATAGAATATCCCGCCACATCCCTTACGATCCGCATGATCTGCTCCTGATAGACCATACAGCCGTAGGTATCGTTCAAAATCGGTTCGAGCATCGGGTGCATATAGTGCACATTCTTTGCGTCGCGCTTGCTGCGGATGTATTCCGGTATGCTCTCCATCGGCCCCGGACGGAAGAGGGATATTCCCACCATGATGTCATTGAGGTTCTCCGGCTTCAAATCCTGCATCAGCCGGCGCATCCCGCCGCTTTCAAGCTGGAACATGCCCAGCGTTTCCCCTGATGAAATCAGGTCATACACCTCTTTGTCATTAAAATCGATACGGTCGATTTCAATATCGATTCCATGGTTCTCGCTGATCATCTGCACCGCGTCGCGAAGCACCGTGAGGGTACGCAGCCCAAGAAAATCCATTTTCAAAAGCCCCATGCTCTCCAGCTTTTTCATGGTGTACTGCGTCATCACATTTTCATCTTTGGGGTTCTTTTGCAGCGGCACATAATCCGTTATGGGCGCGTCGGCAATCACTACGCCTGCGGCGTGCGTGGACGCATGACGCGGCATTCCCTCCAGCTTACGGGCGATGTCGATCACCTTTTTGGCGTCGGGATTATTATCGTATTCCGCCTTGAGGCGCGCATTCTGGTCAAGCGCCTTATCGATCGTCATTTTCAGTTCAAACGGCACCATCTTGGCCCATTTGTCCGCATCCGCGATGCTGATGTTCATCACGCGCGCAACATCCCTGATCACAAGACGTGCGCCCATTGTACCGAAGGTGATGATTTGCGCGACACGCTCCTCGCCGTATTTTTCCGTCACGTAGTCGATAACCTCCTGCCTGCGTTCATAGCAGAAGTCGATATCGATATCCGGCATACTGATGCGCTCCGGGTTGAGAAACCTCTCAAAGAGCAGGTTAAATTCAATCGGATCGATATTGGTAATGCCAAGGCAGTAGGCGACTATACTGCCCGCCGCGCTGCCACGGCCCGGCCCTACCATAATACCGCTTTCCTTGGCAAAATTCACAAAATCCCATACGATCAGGAAATAATCCGTAAAGCCCATATCATTGATCGTATTAAGCTCGTAATCAAAGCGCTGGACCGTATCCCCGTCCGCATCCGGGTAGTGCTTCTTCAGCCCTTCCTCCGCAAGATGCTTCAAATATTCAAAATTGGTATAACCCTCCGGCACCTGAAACTCAGGCAGGTGGTTGCTTCCAAACTCAAACTCCAGATTGCATTTATCGACAACTTCACGCGTATTGGAGAGCGCCTCCGGGATATAGGAAAACAGCTTTTGCATTTCCTTTGGCGATTTGAGGTAAAATTCTTCGGTTGCGAAGGCCATTTTACTGGGCTGGTCTATGGTCGTAACCGTCTGGATGCACATCAATACTTCCTGCGCGTAAGCGTCCTCTTGATTGACATAGTGCACGTCGTTGGTTGCCACAACCTTAATCCCCGTCTCGTCGGCAAGCTTGAGCAAAAGCGGGTTGATGCGCTGCTGTTCCGGAATACCGTGATCCTGCAGCTCGAGATAAAAATCTTCGCCAAACATAGCGTGGAGCTTTTCCGCCATTTGCTTCGCGCCGTTATAATCATTCTGAACAAGCAGGCGCTGCACATCTCCCGCAAGGCATGCGGAAAGGCAGACAAGCCCCTGGGTATGCGCCTTCAAAAGATCGTAATCGATACGCGGCTTATAGTAAAAGCCTTCCAGCGAGCCTGCCGAAACGAGCTTCATGAGGTTTTTATAGCCCGTCATATCCTTACAAAGCAATATGAGGTGCGCATACTCCCGCGCCATGGAATTCTTCTCAAACCTGCTGCCCGGCGCCACGTATACTTCGCAGCCGATGATCGGTTTAATCCCCGCTTTTTTGGCCGCCGTATAAAAATCCATCACGCCGTACATGACGCCGTGGTCGGTAATGGAAAGCGCATCCATCCCAAGCTCCTTCGCGCGGTTCACAAGGTCTCCAATGCGCCCTGCGCCGTCAAGAAGGCTATATTCCGTATGCGTATGCAAATGTGTAAAATCAATCATAAAACAAAAAACCGCCTTTTCCATATTATAGCATGACGGCATACAAAATTGTGCAAAAATCCTGTGAATTTTTGTGCCGCCGGCAAAACGTTTTTCACGTCTGCCCACCCTTCCCTCCGGCTGGTTCCTCCTTTGCATGCAAATGCAGGCGTTTCGCGCCGCGCACAATTTTTTCCGCGTCAATCTGGCGCCTTCCGCATCTGGATTTTACGCTTTCAAATTATGTACTGATACTGTATAATTAAGTTATTGATTAATTTTTAAAAAGGAAGGACAAACTATATTTATGGCTTATAAACTGATTGCTCTTGATCTTGACGACACCCTGCTTGATTCTGAAAAACGCATTTCGCGGGCAAATATGGACGCGATTACCGCGGCGCATGAAAAAGGCGTGCAGATCGTGCTTGCCTCAGGCCGCGCCTATCCGGGCGTCGCGCCTTTCAAGAAAAAGATCGGTATCAACGACTATGCTATCGCCTGCGGCGGCGCACAGGTTGTGGATCCGGATGGGAAGGTCGTTTTTTCAACCTATCTCTCTCCTGTCGTTACCCGGCAGGCAATGCAATGGGCAGCGGACAAGGGCGTTCATTTCCAGGTTTATATGGATGACGGGTTCCATTACCTGAAGCATAACGAGCAATCCGATTATTACGAGAGGATTTGCGAGTACACCGGCATCGAGACTCCCGGACTGATGGACATGGATCCGATCCTTGCGGCAAAAGTCCTCATCATTGACAGCAACGAAAACCTCGAGCTTCACCGCGTCGAGCTTGAAGCGATGTTTCCTGAAATGCTGATCAAAAAATCCCAGAATTATTTTCTCGAGGTGCTGAATCCGCAGGCCACCAAGGGAAGCGCGCTCAAGTTTCTCGCAAAGAAGCTGGGGCTGGAGCGTGAGGAGCTGATGGCGCTTGGAGACAGCGAAATCGATGAAAGCATGATCAAATACGCGGGGCTCGGCGTCGCGGTGGAAAATGCAACCCCGGCCTGCAAAGAAGCTGCCGATTATATCGCCGCGTCCTGCGAGGATGACGGCGTTGCAAAAGCGATTCAAAAATTTATTTTGGAGGTTGACACAAAATGAAACGTGTCATTAAGATCGAAGATTTAGCAAAGGCGATCAATCTTAATATCGTGTATATGGGAACGCGGGACACAGCGGAGATCGATTCAAGCGACCTCAACCGTCCCGGCCTGCAGATGAGCGGCTTTTTTGAATATTTTGCAGTGAACCGCGTACAGCTTTTCGGCATGGCGGAAATCACGTATTTGCAAACCCTTGACCACGAGACACGTATGCAGCGGCTGGACCGCTTTTTTTCGCAGGCAATACCCTGCGTGCTGATTGGAAGGAACCTCACGCCTCCTGATGAATTTTTGGAGCTTGCACGAAAGTATGACGTTCCGGTGCTGATGTCCGGACTCACCACCACCAAACTGAGCCACAAAACGGCGATCTACCTCGATGCGATCCTTGCGCCGGTTATTTCCCGCCACGGGGGGCTTATGGATGTTTACGGAGTCGGCATGTTTATCACCGGCGACAGCGGCGTCGGCAAAAGCGAGACTGCGCTCGAGCTTGTAAAGCGCGGGCACAGGTTCGTCGCGGACGACGTTGTGGAAATCCACAAGCTTTCCGACGATACGCTGATCGGGCAATCTCCTGACATCATACGGCATATGATGGAAATCAGGGGGCTTGGCATCATCGACGTTTCCGTACTGTATGGTATGGGCTCTGTCGTACGCGAAAAATCGATCACGTTGTCCATTCACCTCGAACCGGGCGATGTGCGCGACATAGACCGCCTTGGAACAGCGGATAACCACATTACGCTGCTTGGCATCAAGGTGCCGCAGATCACGCTTCCGGTACGCCCCGGGCGTAACCTCGCAATCGTTATGGAGGTCGCAGCGATGAACTTCCGCCTGAAGAGCATTGGTCAGGGCGGCGGCGAATGGCTCGCGCAAAATATAATGGATGTGATTGCCCAGTCATGATTTCAGATAAACTTATTGCAAAATTTGTCTCCTTCCTTGGCGGGGAGGGTGTGCGGCGGGATGAGCCGATGGCCGCACATACGACCTTTAAAACCGGCGGCCCTGTGGAGCTCATGCTGCTTCCCCATACGGAAGAGGAAGTGGCGGGCGTCCTTTACGACCTGCGGCAGGAAGGGATTCCCTTCGTTGTGATTGGCCGCGGTTCCAATCTTCTCGTCTCTGACGAGGGGCTGCAAGGCGCCGTGGTAAAGCTTGCTGACCGCTTTGACGCAATTACAATCGAGCGGAACAGGATTTTTGCGCAATCAGGCGCGCACCTGAAGCTCCTTTGTATGGAGGCTATTCGCGCCGGACTTGCAGGTCTCGAATTTGCAGGCGGTATTCCCGGCTGCGTGGGCGGGGCGGTATGTATGAACGCAGGCGCGTACGACGGCGAAATCAGGGACTTTTTTACCAGCGCGCGCGTGCTCACTCCGGAATTCGAAATAATCGATATTCCTGCCGCAGATATGCAGTTTGGTTATCGCCACAGCGTTATTTTCGAAAAAAACCATGTCGTGCTCGGCGCGGCGTTTACGCTTCCTGACGGCGATCCGGAGGCTTCCCTCTCGAAGATGAACGGTTTTAACGCCCGCCGGCGGGAAAAGCAGCCGCTTGAATATCCAAGCGCGGGCAGCACCTTCAAACGCCCAAAAGGAAATTTTGCGGGGACGCTCATCGAAAAATGCGGTTTAAAGGGCTATATGATAGGCGGTGCACAGGTTTCAGAAAAGCACGCAGGGTTTATTATTAACGCAAAGGACGCCTCTTCCCGCGATATTTACGAGCTGATCCTGTATGTGAAACATACGGTGGAGGAACGTACAGGAGTCATCATGGAGCCGGAAGTCAGGTTATTGGGTAAATTTTAGCTATGATAGAAATCATTGCAGATATGCACACGCACACCGTTCACAGCCACGGGACGGGCACGGTGGAGGACAACGTAAAGGCCGCGATTTCCGCGGGGCTACAGCAGATCGTGATCAGCGACCATGGTCCGCTGCATTCGTATTACAACATCAAAGACGTAGACGCATATTTACGCGACATCGATGCGATGCGTAAGAAATACAAAAGTGATATCGACGTTTTGGCAGGCGTTGAACTGAACCTGCTTTCCGCACAGGGCGATATCGACCTGCCGCCGGACTACGCGGACTCATTTGACGTAAAGCTGATGGGCTACCACAAGCTGGTGCATTATAAGACAGTTGCGGACAGGCTGCATATGCTTCTCTTCAAAACAAAGAGCGAACGCGCCCTGGAGCGCAATACGCAGGCATATTTAAATGCGATGGATAAAAACAATATCGACATTATTGTCCATATTGGTTATGGGCTTCCAGTCGATATCCTGAAGGTCGCGCGGCACGCGGCGGAAAAAAATGTCGTGCTGGAAATCAATGCAAAGCATCCTGAGTTCACAACGGAAGAGCTCCGGCAATGCGCTGATCTGGGCGTAAAATTCTCAGTGGGCAGCGACGCACATTCTCCCGGTCGCGTGGGCGATTTTCTCCCCGCGCTCAGGAAGGCGGAAGAAGCAGGCCTGAAGGCGGAACAGATTATCAACGCGAAGCAATAAAAGCCGTCTTGCGGCAAACGACAGAATGACAGGCGCGTGGCAGCGCGGAGGAAGACATATGAAATTTACAATCGTAACAGGTTTATCGGGCGCGGGCAGGTCTTCCGCTCTTCGGCGGTTGGAGGATCTCAACTACTATTGCGTAGACAACCTCATGCCTGAGCTGATTCCTGATTTTGCACGGCTGTGTATGAGCAATACGCATATACGTGATAAAGTCGCCGTGACGGTGGATGCGCGTATGGGCGATTTCTTTGATTCCATCTATACGACCATCGACGAGCTCAAAACAATGGACCTCGATCTTGACATCCTGTTTCTGGACGCTTCGGACGCCGTCCTTGTAAAGCGTTTCAAGGAGGTTCGCAGAAAGCATCCGGTATCGGGCAGCGGTGAAATCCTTTCGGGAATCCATATGGAACGCCGACAGTTGCAGGGCCTTAAGGATATTGCAAACCACGTGATCGATACTTCTTCCTACAATGTAATGAAGCTCCGCAAGATGATCGATACCATGTACTCCGGCGATACGGACAACCGTTTGCTGATTTCGATTATCTCATTTGGCTATAAACGCGGCATTCCGCTTGACGCGGACATGGTATTTGATATGCGTTTTATCGAAAATCCGTTTTATGTGGAAGGAATGCGCAAACATTCCGGCCTCGACGAGGATGTGCGCGATTTTGTGCTTTCTTTCGACCAGACGCAGTTCTTTCTGGCTGAGCTTGTCAAAATAGTGGATACTCTGGCTCCCTGTTTCGTGAGCGAGGACAAAAACCAGCTTGTGATCGGCATTGGCTGCACGGGCGGGATGCACCGCAGCGTGGCTGTTGCCGAAGAGCTTTTCCGGCGTTTTCAGGATGCGGGAATGCGCGTGACGCTTGAGCACCGCGACCTGACGCTCGAAAAAAACTGCTGAGCGGAGGAGCTTTGTATGTCTTTTTCTTCAACCGCCAAGGACGAAATATGCACGCTTGCCGAGGAAAGGGATTGCTGTATCATCGCTGAGCTTTGTGCATTTACCCTTATTTGCGGAAACCTCAGTATTCATTCCGGCGGCGTGAGCATCAAATACAATACGGAAAACATGACGGTTGCAAAACGTATTTTTGACACGATAACCCGCGTCTTAAAAATGGATGCAGACATCGAGATCAAGGAAAACCTTCTGAAAAAAAAGCACAGCTATACGATTGTAGTCAAAAACGCGACGCTTTTGCTTTCAATCCTGGGGCTTGAAGGAAACCTTCTCACAGATGCGGTTCCCCCTCGGGAAATGACAGAAAAAGAATGCTGCGCCACAGCGATTTTGCGCGGCGCATTCCTTGGAGGCGGTACGGTTTCAAATCCGAAAAAAAATTACCATGCGGAGTTTGTTGCAGGTTCCGAAGCCTTTGCACAGGTGCTTTACAGCATCCTGCTGAAAAACGAAATCAGGGCAAAAATTATTCACCGCAAGCAGAGTTTTGTGGTATACTTAAATGAAGGTGACAGTATTTCAAACCTATTGGCGCTGATCGGTGCATATTCCGCAGTTTTAAACTTTGAAAATGTGCGTGTGTTAAAGGAGATGCGTAATAATGTCAACCGGGCTGTAAATTGCGAGACGGCGAATATCAATAAAACCGTTAACGCTGCAATGGCACAGCTTGAGAGCATCCGCAGGATTGAAAAAGAAATCGGTCTTGAAAACCTGAGCGATACGCTTCGCGAGGCGGCAGAGCTTCGCCTTGAGTATCCTGAGGCTACCCTGTCGGAGTTGTGCGAGCTTGGAGGCACAACCAAATCAGGCATGAATCATCGCCTGCGTAAGCTCAATGCCATCGCATTGGATTTACAGCATATGAACAAATCGTAGCGCACGTTGTGCGCATGAAAACGTTTGCTGCATAGCGGGTTTCTTGCAGGTGTTGCTCGCGCAGCCATTTGAGAAACCGCATTAAATACCAATAATAATACACACTCGCCATGAACATAAAGGGAGGATTTAAAATGATTTACAAAGAACTTGTGATTACAAACGACGATGGACTGAAAGCAAAGGCGGCAGCCAGTTTTGTGCAGGTTGCAAATCAATTTGATTCACAAATCCTGATTGAGTTTTCCAACAAAAAGATCAATGCCAAAAGCATTATGGGGCTTTTGTCCCTGGGTGTTAAGAAGGGCGAGTCTATTTATGTGTTCGCAAACGGCAGCGATGAAAAGGACTCTGTAGAGGCGCTTGCCGAGCTTGTAGAAAACGGCTTTGGCGAATAAAACACAATCGCAGTAAAAAGCTTGCACGGCCGTGCAGGCTTTTTTTGTTTATGATGCGCTGTCTCCATGAAAATGCTCGTAAACCTTTTCCGCAACGTGATCCGGCAGGCCTTTCACCGTTTTGAGTTCTTCCAGGGAAGCCTCCCGGACGCGCTTCACGCTGCCAAAAAACTTCAGCAGCGTACGCTTGCGTGTATCGCCAATCCCTTCGATCTGATCGAGCTCGCCCGTGTGATGGCGTTTCTCGCGCAGCTTACGGTGAAAGGTTATCGCAAACCGGTGCGCTTCGTCACGAATCCCTGTCACAAGCCGGAATTCCGGGCTGCCCACCTTAAGAAGAATACTTTCCTCTTTTCCCGGCACAAAAATTTCTTCCTGCTTTTTGGCAAGGCTCACAATGGGTATGTCCTCGCAGCCCAGCGAAAAAAGCGCATCTCTTGCAGCGTGAAGTTGTCCCTTTCCGCCATCGATAATAATGAGATCCGGCATTGGGAGAAAGCTTTCGTCTCCACGAAGCCCACGAACAAGCCGGCGTTCGAGTGTTTCATTCAATGAGGCAAAGTCGTTCGCACCTTCGAATCCCTTGATTTTGAACTGCCTGTATTTTTTCCTGTCCGGCTTTCCATCGGTAAATACCACCATGGACGCGACATTGTTTGTCCCCTGTGTATTGGAAATGTCGTAGCACTCGATGCGCTTTAACTCCGCATCGATGCCAAGGGCTTTTGCAAGGTTCCCCGCCGCCGCTTCACGCTGCGCCTGCATCCCCTCTTTGATCTTAATTGCATCACTTGCATTCTTTCTTGCAAGCTCCACAAGCTTGCGGTTGTCCCCGCGCACAGCTTCCCTGATTTCCACCCTGGATCCGCGCTTTTCAGACAGCCACTCCATCAGGAGGTCGCTGCCGTCAGGACGCGGCAGCACATAAATATGCTTTGGAATTCCACTCTTCTCCGCGTAATATTGCTGTATAAACTGGCCCATAATCTCTGAAAGCGGCTCCCCGTCATAATCGAAATAGTATTTCTGCGCATAGAGAAGCTTTCCGTCCCGGAACAAAAATGCCTGTACCACCGCTGTTTTCAATCCCTTCTCCACAGCAAATACATCTTTGTCGTCAAGGTTTGGAAATCCGGCGCGTTGCTTTTCACGGATGCGGTCGATGAGGGCAATCCTGTCTCTCATGAGCGCAGCCTGTTCAAAATTCATATTTTCAGACGCTTCATTCATTTTGCGGACCAATTCCTTGCGGATTTTGGAATTGCTGCCGGAAACCACGCCGATTACCTCTTTTACAAGCTCGTCGTATTCCTCTTTGGAAACCTTTCCCGTACAAGGCCCTATGCACCGGCCCATCTCATAATTAAGGCAGGGGCGCTCCCCCCTTGCGATCATGCGCGGTATATCGTTGTTGCAACTGCGAAGAGGATAAAGCCGGTAAACCTGGTCAAGCACATCGCGAATTACGTGTGCTGCAATAAACGGCCCGTAATACTTCGCTCCGTCGTCCTTGACGCTGCGCACCACAGTAACGCGCGGAAAAGGTTCGTTCAGGTCCACACGCACATACGGAAAATGCTTATCGTCCTTCAGCATGATATTATAGTACGGGCGGTATTTTTTGATCAGGTTACACTCCAAAATGAGCGCTTCAAGCTCGGTATCCGTAATAATATACTCAAAGTCGTCAATATGCGAAACCATCGCCGCAACCTTCGCATACTTTTGCGCTTCCTTACGAAAATACGAGCTGACACGATTTTTCAGCACCAACGCCTTGCCGACGTAGATCACCTTTCCGTCCTTGTCGCGCATGATATATACGCCCGGCGTTTGCGGCAGATTTTTTATTCTCTTTTTCAGCTTTTCCGATAATTCCATGCTTATATCATAACTCCATTCCCTTCCCATTGGAAGAGAAGATCAAAATTCCAAAACGCGCCCAAAGAGCAACATCCCCGTCAATTACGGCAGGAACCGGCACTCCGGGCGCGTCAATTTTAATATCCCATATCCACTGCTTTTTCCAGAATCTTGCCCGCAAGGGGAGTCGCGTACGACGAACCGAAGCCCGCGCCCTCGCCAATCACTGCGATTGCGAGCGGATGTGCGGAATCCTCGAGGAAGCCGACGAACCACGAATGGTTTTTGGTTTCGCCCGTATCCTGGTCCACGTACTCCGCAGTTCCCGTTTTTCCGCAAACCGTCAGGCCGCCAATATCCGCACTCGTCGCCGTACCGCTCGTCACGGTGTTTCGCATGTACTCCGTGAGCTGTGCCGACACATCCTGCGGCATGATCTCACGAAATGCAGTCGGCGTATAGCTAAAGGAGCTTGTCCCGCCGTACTTCACGTCCTTGAGCGTATTGGGCTGCATGATCGTGCCGCCGTTCGCAACGCCCGCAGAAATCATCATATTGTGCATGGGTGTGATGAGGTCTTTATACTGTCCAATCCCCGCCCACGCAAGGTCCCCCTTATTGCCCGACACGACAAATTGGCTGTTATACAGAGTGAAATCCGGGAATTTGAAGTTATAGTTAAACGCAAACTGATCCGCTGTTTTAAGCATTGCATCGTCCCCAAGCTCCACAGCCAGCTTCCCAAAATAGATATTGCAGGATTTTTCAAACGCGCTTTCAAGATCCACGTGCCCATGGCCGCCCTTTTTGGGGCAGGTTATTTTCTGGCCTTCGATGATGTCGCTGCCCGTACAGTCTATTTCAAGGCCGGTCACGCCATTTTCGATCGCAGCAGCAGCTGTCACAATTTTCATTGTGGAGCCCGGCGGGTATAACCCCTGCGTAACGCGGTTGATAAATTTCGCGCCGGTTTCGTCCGTATCATCCTTGGCGGTATACGGATCAAACGTCGGCTTGCTGACGCTGCCAAGGATTTCTCCCGTTTCATAGTTCATCAGCACCACAGCGCCCGGATCTGAATTCATATTGTCGTAAATATATTCGCACAGGTCCGCGTCGATTGTAAGATACACGTCTCCGCCCTTTTGGCCGCTCTGCGCACTTTTGTATTTATCCAGTACATTTTGGTCGTAGCCATACAAATATTTGGCAAAGAAGGTTTCCGCCCCCTGTGACTTTCCGTAAATATCTCCTACGATATGGCTGACCGCCCGGCGCATATCTTCGCCTTCCGCGTATTTACGTTCCCCGTTCTGGGTATATGCAAGCGGGATGCCGTTCCTGTCGTAGATCGAGCCTGCATTCTCAATATTTTTCGTTGCTGAAATCCGCGGATTGAACGGCGTGGTAAACCACTGGTCGCCATATGCGACTGTGGAATACAGGAGATACGAGCCGAGCAGGACGAACAGGCAGCAAAACACCGCCAGCATTGCACGCATATTCTTTTTGATGTTTACCTTTTTTTTCATTCCACGCCGCCTCCCATCTCGGCAAGCTCCGCTTCTTCATACTCACCGTTTTTGAGCGCAACACCCTCGATGATGCCAAGCTGCATCATGCAGGCAAGCATAGAGCTTCCGCCATAGCTTACAAAAGGCATCGTAATACCGGTAAGCGGTATCAGCTTAATTACCCCGCCGATAATGATAAAGCTTTGCAGGGAAAGCATAACCGTTGCTCCAAACACAAGCAGTTTATCGAATTTTGTTCGCGCATCCATTGCAATCAGGATACCGCGAATAATAAACACAAGATAAAGCGCGATAATACTGATCGCTACGATGATGCCGAACTCTTCTGCAATCGAGGCGAAAATATAGTCCGTCGTCTTCGCAGGAATGACGTCCGGCATTCCCAGCCCGAGACCGCTTCCAAGAAGTCCGCCGCTCGCAATTGCAAGAAGCCCCTGCACAATTTGGTAACCTTTCCCATCATAGGTCGCCCATGGATCCTGCCAGACCTCAACGCGCGTCCTGACATGCGCGAACATTTTATAGGAGAGGAATGCGCCGCCCGCAAATGCAGCCGTCGCCCCAAGCGTAATGCCCACACTCCCAGTCGCCGCGTAAAACACAATCAGGAAGGTTCCGGAAAAGAGAAGCGCCGCGCCAAGGTCCCTCGAAAGCACAAGGCACCCGACACAGGCAATCGTAAACAGGAAATAGGGCCACATATCACGTTTTCTGGTACGGGAGGCAAGGAAATACGCGCTCACGATCAGGAACAGTATTTTTACAAATTCGCTGGGCTGGAACCGGAACGTCCCGATATCGATCCAGTTTTTAGCGCCGTTGGTAGCCGTGGCAAAAATAAATGTAATGCCAAGCATCCCCACTGCGAGCGCCATGAAAACATAATTGATTTTCCCAAAATCACGCGCCTTTTTTATCACCAGCATTGCCACGATCATGCACACGTTGCCAATCAATATCCAGATAAACTGCTTGCTTGCCGTTTCCGGGTTGATCCGGTACAAAATCACAATGCTGATAATACACAAAAAATCTGCGATCAACAGGGTGAAGCGCTCAAGGTGCTTGAATATCTTGCGCAGGACATTGTACTGTATGATGATAAACACTGCAAAAACGCAGCCAAGGATCACCGCCTGCATATCAAACGTTCCGCCCGCAAACGCAAGCAGGAACATACCTGATAACAAAAACAATATCATGAACGCGAGCATAATTCCCGCGCCGTATCTTCTAATTATCATTTCCTATCCTCGTCCTCTTGAAATAGATGCGCATTTGCACATCCCCAAACGACATTGCGTCGCCGGTCTTGAGCTTGTGCGTGTTGATTGCAAGCCGTCCATTGATTTTGGTAGGCGCTTTGTCAATCGGCTTCAAATAGTAGTCGTCGCCATCCTGAAAAATAACCGCGTGCGTTGCAGCGACGGTCCTGTCGGGCAATACAATATCGCAGCTTGCGCCGCTGCCGATTGTATTTTCCGCGCGCAGGCCAAACCTGTCGCCAATAAATTCCTCAGGGCCGCCGATGATCTTGGCATAACCGCCGAACTGGCTGATTTCGCTCATAACGAATTTTTTTTGCTGGTATTCCTTATACGAAATGTAGATCACGGCAATGAGTATCACAAGCACTGCCGCAATAAACCAATACCGCAATGCGTACGCAACTACCTCATAAGCTGCTTCCATAAAATTTCTCCTTGTATTTCAGGGTTTTATAACTTTTGAATGTCCATCACGGTATTCGGCGCTAAAACTTTCCGGTACTGACCAGCCGGTTACGCAGCGTACCATAATACCAGCCAGCCACCTTGGTAAAAATCCAGTCGTAAAGCAGGAAGATAAACTCTGCCGCAATGAGCAGCGCCCACCACGGAACCTGAAACGGAAATTGCTCCGTCATCCATCCGCCGGTCTGGAAATAAATCAGTACCGCGCCAATATTGAAGTAAACCAGTTTTGCCACAGTAGCGCTGGCTCCGCGCCGGTCTCCGTCGATAAAATATTTAAAAATCCCATAGTGCCCAAAGAAGAACAGGTATGGCAGCATACCCGTTTTGACCGGCACCATCAAAAATCCGAGAATCAGAACTGAAATGACCACTACGATAGCGGGAACAAGCATCCGTTCCATCATAATGCCCATAATAAATACAGACGCCACAAAATAAAGCGTAATCCGCCCCACGGGCAGGATATTTGCCAGGTATACGAAGAGCAATGTCAACGACGCGAACATGGCGACCATGCCGGGCCTGTTTGTCCTGGTGGTTTTGTTTGCACGTCCCTTGATATATTTTACCATAACCTATCCCTTATCAAATACAGCACAGCATCGGCCGGAAGCAAAGGCTGCTGCCAATGCAGCCCACACACAGGCACGTGGTGCAGATTCCCATCATGCGCCTGGAACCGTCCGAACCCTCGTTATCTCCAAAGTCCATATACATTCCAGTCGTCTGCGACATCGCGCGCATCGCCTGCTCGTACTCATGGTTGGTCGGCTCCATTTGATACGCAATATTAAAATGCTCCGCCGCCCCGTCATACCAGCCGCGCCGCATGAGCACGATGCCCATCAAAAAATGCCACTCTGCCGGGCGTTCTTTCATACGGTTCAGCATTGCCTCTGCCGTCACGAGGTCTCCCCTCTGGATCGACATGCGGATAGACGCGAACTCAGGCGAGTTGGAATTGTAGCTGTAATTCCCCTGCTTAATCTTTGTGACCATATCGTAAGCAGCGTTAATCTGCTTGAGCTTTTCGCTTGCCGCAGCCTGCTTTTCCGGATCGTTTGCGAACCTGTCCGGATGATATTTTTTAACCAGTTTCCGGTATGCGGCTTTGATTTCCGCTTCCGTGGCGTTTTCAGAAACGCCGAGCACCTCATATGGATTCATATTGTTTCCTTTGGTTGTTCTATTTTTTCATTCAACCGGCGCAACCATCCTGCAGCCGTTTTCAAGCACGGCTTCCGTTTGCGTCCGAAGCCCCAGATAAATAATGTTTTGCAGGATTTCCCTGTTTCGCTTTAATTCAAGCCTTCCAAGCTCCTGCGCAGCCTGCGCCAGCGTATAAAAAAGGCTCGTACGAATTTGTTCCTTTGCAGCCCGATCCAGTTTGCCATATTTGTTCAGGTAGACGTTGTAATTGCCGCTCTTTTCATCCTTCTGACAGTCTTCCACCGCATCAATGAGATAAACCCATCTGCCAATGCTGTAACCAAGGTCATAAAGAATATGCGACTGCAGCACATCTGCATCCTGAAACACAGTCCCTAAAAGCCGCGCATAAGAATCCGCAACCGCGTCTGTATTTGCAGACCTTTCCTTTTCAAGCACACAAAGCTCGTCAATCGTTTTGCGCGCCACATCGACCATACCGCGTCTACGGCACGCAGCCTTATCAAACGCTTTTTTAAACAGCGCCTTCGTAAGGCGCATTCCCTTTTTGCCGTCCCGCAGGTTGTCCTCTATCTGGAAATATGCCATCAGGATATTAACGTCGGCCGCATACGACGCGGCGGGCGTAATGACTGCGCTGCGCTTTTTGACCGGATGAAACGCGCATTTACACGGCTCCACCGTTCCCTGTTCTTCGCGCAGTCCGTCGGCAAGCAGATATAAAAAAACGCTGTCATAATTCAGCACTGCGTTCTTTTTATATTCCTGTTTCAGCATTTTGCACAAGCCGCAGTAGTACGCACGGTACAGCTCGTATTCACGTACTTTGAGCTCGCTCACCTGTGGCACAATATATCCAAACATAGAGTTATTATATCATCAAAGTACGCCCGTTTCCACTTTTCATAAAAAAAATGCGCTGTTTTCCTTGAAGGCAAGCGCATTTTTAAGAGTTTGTTCACAATCTTACAGTTTTTTTGGCGCAAGGCCGATTTTTTTCTGTACCTTGGAAAGCGTTTTCCTCGCGGCATAGGCAGCCTTCTGCGCATTCTCCGTCATAACTTTTTCGAGGAAAGCTTTATCCGTACGAATCTGCTGATACCTCTTTTGCAGCGGCTCAAGCTCAGAAATGACCGCGTCCGTAACGGTTTGTTTCAAGGTTCCGTAACCCTGTCCTGCAAATTCTTTTTCACAGTCCGCTATCGATTTCCCTGTAATCGCGGAATAGATGGTGAGCAGGTTGGAAACGCCCGGTTTATCCTCCGAAAAACGAATCTCTCCGTCCGAATCCGTCACGGCGCGTTTCATCTTGCGCGCGATGACCTCCGGCGCATCGAGCAGCGCGATAAACGCATTTTCATTGTCGTCCGATTTGGACATTTTCTTTTCCGGCTCCTGCAGGCTCATAATCTTTGCGCCCGCCTTGGGGATATACGGCTCCGGAATCGTAAATACGTCTCCATAAATGTGATTAAAGCGCGCCGCAACATCACGCGTGAGCTCCAGATGCTGCTTCTGGTCTACGCCCACCGGCACAAGGTTCGCCTGGTACAGCAAAATATCCGCAGCCATCAGCGCTGGATAGGTAAACAACCCTGCATTGATATTATCCCCTGCTTTTGCGCTCTTTTCCTTGAACTGTGTCATGCGCGAAAGCTCGCCCATATACGTAAAGCAGTTCAAAATCCACGCAAGCTCCGCGTGCGCGGGTACATGGGACTGCATATACAGTGTATTCTCCTGCGGATCGATACCGGAAGCAATCAGGATAGACATCACGTCGAGCGTGCGTTTCCTGAGCATTGCCGGATCCTGGCGGACGGTGATCGCATGAAGGTCTACCACGCAATAATAACAGTTATATTCGTCCTGCAGCGCCGCCCAGTTTTTAACGGCTCCAAGGTAATTGCCAAGCGTCAGGTCGCCTGAAGGCTGTATCCCGCTGAATATAATCTTTTTTTCCATTGGTCAGTCCCCCATTTTATGAATAAACTCGCTGACTGCGGAAAAAAGCCCTGTTTTCTCCACACACCCGTTGTGAAGCACCGGTTTTTCGCACAGCTCGCTGATCTGTGGCGGAATCGGCGTACCCGTAAGTTCTGAAAGCCTCGCCGCCGCTTCAAACGCGTCTGCAACGCTTTCACCCGAAACGCTTTCCAGCACATCCTGCGTGAATTTATATGGATTAGCCGTGGATACTACCACACAAAGCGTGCCGTCGCCCGTCATTTTGCGATATTTGCCACATACGCACTGCGCAACCGCGGTATGCGGATCGATTAAATAGCCATATTGCCGGAACGTATCCCTGATTGCCTGCGCCGTTTCCTGCTCGCTGCAAAAATCCGCATAAAATGTTTCCTTGAGGTTCGTCTGCATCTCAGGGGAAATTTCATACTTTCCGTTTGTTTTAAGCGCATCCATCCAAGCGCATACCTGCGCCTCGTCCCTTCCCGTCATCTCAAACAAAAGCCTTTCAAGGTTGCTTGATATCAGGATATCCATGGATGGGGACATTGTTTTATGGAATGTCCGGTTCGCATCGTATACGCTGTTGTTGAAAAAGTCTGTGAGCACGTTATTGCAGTTGCTCGCGCAAACCAGCTTTCCAATCGGCAGGCCCATACGTTTTGCATAATAGCCCGCGAGGATATTCCCAAAGTTGCCGGTTGGCACGACAAAATTGATTTTCTCGCCGCTCTTTATTTTTCCTTCCGCCGCAAGCTTTGCATAAGCGTAAATATAATATGCCACCTGTGGAATGAGCCTTCCGAAATTGATCGAATTTGCAGACGAGAAGGTGTAACCCGCCTTTTTTAACATGTCTTTCAGTTCCCTGTTCGCGAAGAGCTCCTTTACGCCCGTCTGCGCATCGTCAAAATTGCCTTTGACTCCACAGACCTCGACATTGCTCCCTTCCTGCGTTACCATCTGCAGCCTCTGCATATCCGCAACGCCGTCTACCGGATAAAACACTTCGATTGCCGTGCGTGGAACGTCCTTAAACCCTTCGAGCGCAGCCTTTCCCGTATCGCCCGACGTTGCCGTCAGGATCAGCACATTTTCTTCCTGCTGGTGAATTTCCAAAGCCTTTCGGATAAGCCTTGGCAACACCTGCAGCGCCATATCCTTAAACGCCAGCGTAGGCCCGTGCGAAAGCTCCATCACATAGCTTGACGCGTCAAGCTCCCTCAGTGGGACGACAACGCTGTCGTCAAATGTCCCGTAGGCCTGCTGCGTAATTTCCTTCAGGCTATCCTCTGAAATATCAAAAAAATACTGCAATACGCGCGCAGCAAGGACGTCGTATTCATGCGCGGCGTAGGCTTCCATTTCATTTAAATCGATCTGCGGGAATTCCTGCGGGACAAACAGCCCTCCATCCGCCGCGATTCCCTGCAGTACCGCCTGTGTCGCGGGAATGGCATTCATTTTTCCACGCGTGCTCAAAACCTGCATAGCTTTTATCTCCTTCACTAATAAACGCGAAAAGCGGACAGATCCAAACCCGCACAAACCTTCGCCACTTTTTTCTCCTGCAAAACCATAAGAAAACCGCAGCCCTCGTGCCCCATCCGGTGCTGTCCGCCTTAAGCCGGAACACTGACCGGCTTAACGCAAATTTCTCTATTTCATCTTATGCGGCGCGCCCGCCCGTGGCCTTTTGCCTCCTGTGGCGCGTCATATAAAAAACGACGTTCAGATGATACGCTCTTTTAAGAAATCAGGAGCCTTCTCCGGATCGTCGCTGATGATGATCACTGCTTTAAAATCATTTTTTTCGGAAAGCGCGTCGATTTTGTCCATCAGTTCTTTAATCTCCGCAACATCCATTTTTACTATTTTCAGAAAAGCGTCAATGTATACCGCTTCAATATCATAGTTCTGCGACACCATACCGCACAGCATACCATAAAGCGCGTCGCCGGATTCAATTCCATAATCCTTGACGTCTACAAACCGTGCCTGATGCGCTACGTCGTACATATACCGTTTGTCATCATCGATAAAAACGACGTCCCCTTTTGTAGAATTCAGTTCCGCATTTGCAAGATCGATCAGTCTTTTTGTCTTCCCGCTGCCTTTTTTCGCATAGATTAGTTGTATCATGATAAAGACCTCCTTGATTTTTGATATCTTGTAGTTAAAACCATTATAATATATCCGTTCTGTTTTATCTACCTAAAAATTATTTTTTCCGGAAAGAAAAAAGGCGGAACAATTCCGCCTTTCCACTATTTCTCAAGCAATGATTTCCCTTCCATTTCAACAGGCTGCGGCAAATCCATCAGGTCGAGCATCGTTGGCGCAAGATCGGCCAGGATACCTCCCTCGCGAAGCTTGTCAAGCTGATGTCTTTTGCTTACAAGGATGCAGGGCACAGGATTTGTACTGTGCGCCGTAAACGGTCCTCCCGTTTCCGGATCCACCATGATCTCCGCATTGCCATGGTCTGCCGTAATAATCGCCTCGCCGCCAATCCCAAGGATAGCGTCCACGACTTTACCCACGCATTCATCCACCGCCTCAACAGCCTTTACCGCCGCTTCAAAGATGCCCGTATGCCCGACCATGTCACAGTTTGCAAAATTCAGTATCATCACATCGTACTGCTGCGATTTGATGAGCCCCACCGCCTTCTCGCAAACCTCCGGCGCGCTCATCTCCGGCTGCAGGTCGTAAGTCGCGACCTTCGGCGATGGAATGAGCACCCTGTCTTCTCCTTCATTTGGCTGCTCTACGCCGCCGTTGAAGAAAAACGTTACATGGGCATATTTTTCCGTTTCCGCGATGCGGAACTGCTTTTTCTTATGCTGCGCCAAATATTCGCCAAGCGTATTTTTCAACACCTGCGGCTTATACGCAACGTGGATATTCCGGAACGTTTTATCGTACTGCGTCATGGACACGAAATACGTTGGGAAGTATTCCCTTTCAAATCCGGCAAAATCCTCGTCTATGATGCTGCGCGTCAGTTCGCGCGCGCGATCCGGCCTGAAATTGAAGAAGATCACAGAATCATTCTTTTTCAGCTTTGCAACCGGCTCCCCGTTTTCCGTAATGACGGTTGGCTTTACGAATTCGTCATATTCCTTTTTGTCATAGGAATCCTGCATCGCGCTTACCGCGTCAGGCGCATCGAGCCCCTCGCCTTTTACAATCGCGTCATATGCGAGCTTTACGCGCTCCCAGCGGTTATCCCTGTCCATCGCGTAGTAGCGGCCCATAACCGTAGCAATTTTTCCCGCGCCGATTTCTTTGATCTTTGCTTCCAGTTCCTCAATAAAGCACTTGCCGCTGTCCGGCGGAACATCCCTTCCATCCATCAGGCAGTGGATATACGTCCGGTCTCCAATCCCGTTTTCTTTCGCCAGTTTTAAAAGCGCATACAGATGGTCCTGGTGGCTGTGCACACCGCCGTTTGAAATCAGCCCGATAAGATGCAGCGAGGAATTATGCTCCTTTACGTTTTTGATCGCTTCCAAAAACTCTTCCTTGCTGAAAAAATCCCCGTCCGCAATCGATTTTGTAATGCGCGTCAGCTCCTGGTATACAATCCTGCCCGCGCCAATATTAAGGTGCCCAACCTCGGAATTCCCCATTTGCCCATCCGGCAGGCCGACGGAAAGTCCGCTTGCGCCGATCTGGGTGTTTGGATATTCCTCCATCAGCTTTTTGATGTTGGGCGTTCCCTCTGAATAAATGGCATTGCCCTCCGTATTGCTTGTGAGGCCAAAACCATCCATAATAATAAGTGCTGTAAATGCCATGTTATGTCACCTTTTCCTGATCAAGATAGAACTTCCCTTTGTGTGCGTAAACTGCTTAGTAGTTCACGACCTTGGAGAAATCCTCCGCTTTGAGCGAAGCGCCGCCAATCAGCCCGCCATCGATATCGCTCATTGCCATGAGCTCTGTGGCGTTCTTTGGGTTCATGCTTCCGCCATATTGTATTCTTACCTCATCCGCAGCGTTTCCAAACACTTCTTTGATTGCCGCGCGGATTTCTTTGATCGTATCGTTTGCATCGTCCGACGTTGCGGTCTTGCCTGTGCCGATCGCCCAGATTGGTTCATACGCAACCACGACTTTCGCTACGTCGCCTTCTGCTACGCCTTTGAGCGCGAGCTTTGTCTGCTTGCGGACAACTTCCGCCGTAACGCCGTTTTCACGCTCTTCGAGCTTTTCTCCAACGCATACGATTGGCGTGAGGCCTTTTTCAAGCGCCTTCAGCACCTTCAGATTCACTGTTTCGTCTGTTTCCGCATAATACTCGCGGCGCTCGGAGTGGCCGATGATTACATACTGCACGCCAAGGTTCAGCAGCATATCCGCAGATATTTCGCCTGTGTACGCCCCGGAATCGTGGTAATCCATATTCTGTGCGCCAAGGCCGATATTTGAGCCGCGAACCGCAGCAGCGGCAGCGGCAAGGTCTGTCGCCGGCGTGCAAACCACCACATCCGCTTTGGCATCGGCAACAAGTGGCCTCAGCTCATTAATCAAGGCAGTCGCCTCATCCGCCGTTTTGTTCATCTTCCAGTTTCCCGCAATAATTGGTTTTCTCATTTTTTAGATCTCCCCTCAAATTATGATAGCAATTTGTCAAAAGGTTGGTTACAAGCTTTTGGTATAAATTGCATATGCAAGCAATTTATCGTAAGTTTTACATAACCTGCTTTTCGTTAAATCGCTGTAATTCCCTGAAAAGGGCGGATACACTTTATCCGCCCTTTTTAACTAATTGAATTATCCGCTATTTATTTGTCGTTGAGCGCCGCCACACCCGGAAGCTCTTTTCCTTCCAGAAATTCCAGAGAAGCGCCGCCGCCTGTGGAAATGTGGGACATCTTATCGGCAAAACCAAGCTTCTTGACTGCCGCTGCGCTGTCTCCGCCGCCGATGATCGTCGTAGCAGAGGAAGCGGCCATTGCCTCGGCAATCGCTTTGGTGCCGCCTGCAAATTCCGGAATTTCCGCAACGCCCATCGGGCCGTTCCAGATAACCGTCTTCGCGCGCTTGATTTCCGTAGAGAAAATGATTCTTGTGGACGGTCCGATATCGAGCGCCATGGAATCAGCAGGAATATTGTCTACCGGCACAACGTGTGTCTCTACGCCGGCCTTGAGTTCTTTGGCCACTACAAAATCCGAAGGCAGCATGATTTTGATGCCTTTTTTCTTTGCTTTGTCCATCAGCTCCAGTGCAAGGCCAAGGCGTTCGTCGTCCACGAGCGATTTCCCCATTTCAAATCCCTGCGCCTTTACAAACGTATTCGCCATGCCGCCGCCGATGATCAGGCAATCTACTTTAGTAAGCAGGTTTTCGATAACTCCGATTTTGTCGGAAACCTTCGCGCCGCCAAGGATTGCAATAAACGGACGCGCAGGATCATCAAGCGCCTTGCCAATAATGGAAAGCTCTTTGCCAATCAGGTAGCCCGCAACCGCAGGAAGATATTCGGCAACGCCCGCCGTAGAAGCGTGCGCCCTGTGAGACGTACCAAACGCGTCGTTCACATAAATATCTGCAAGGCTTGCAAGCTCCTTTGCAAACTGCGGATCGTTCGCCGTTTCTTCCTTGTGGAAACGCAGGTTTTCAAGCAACACCACCTGTCCATTTTCCATGGAAGCGACCGCATCCTGCGCTGCTTTGCCTACGCAGTCTTTTGCAAAAATAACCTTTGTATTCAAAATCTCGTCAAGACGTTTCGCAACCGGAGCAAGTGAAAATTCCGGTTTCACCTCGCCCTTTGGCCGTCCGAGATGAGAAGCAAGGATAACCTTCGCACCGTGGTCGAGCAGGTACTGGATCGTCGGAAGAGCCGCCTGAATACGGGTTTCATCCGTGATTTCTCCCTTATCGTTCAGCGGAACGTTAAAATCTACGCGTACAAGTACCTTTTTGCCCTGAACGTCGATATCTTCAATCGTTTTTTTCATATTATTACTCCTTTGATATGAATTCGTTCGCATACACTATTCATTTTAATAGTAAACCCCTGAATAAGCAAGCAAAACTTGATCATTCGGGGGGCGCTCTTACTGGAATTCACCGCGCAGATAGATCGCCGCGATATTTGCCGCATGATCCGCTACCCTTTCGCACATCGTAATGATATCCGTAAACACAGTGCTCGCCTGCGGGCTGCATTCGCCCTTTTTCAGGCGCTTAACATGGTTTTTCTTTATCTTTTCCTCATAACGGTCAATTTCGTCTTCTATTTCAATGACGCGTTGCGCGCTTTGCGCGTTGTTTTGCTCGAGCGCCTCCATCAGGCGTTCAAAGGACTCGTTGATCTTATCAGCCATGAACTTGATTTCTACGGTCCCCTTCTTGGACATTTTGATCTTTTTATCCAGCCGGATTGCCGCAATATCCGCAATGTTTTGCGCGATATCTGATACGCGTTCAATATCCATGATCACATGCAACATACCCGTCACAGTACGCGAGTCCACCTCAGAAAGGCCCGTCTGGCTGACTGTTGCGAGCGCATCTGTGATTTCGTGGTTGAGGTAGTTGACCACTTTTTCATTTTCGCTCACCTCTTCAATCAGCTTTTCATCCCGTTCAAGGAAGCTGCGGATCGCAAGGTTGAAATTCTCTCCGGAAAGCCGTTCCATGCGGGCAACCTCAAGCATTGCCTGTCCGACCGCAACCGCCGGGCTCTCGACGTTTTTATCAATATATTTCAGTTTTTTGCCTTCAAGCTGTTTATCCTCCCCGCGAATGAAGAAGCACGCAATTTTCGCAAGCAGCTGCGGGCACCAGATAAAGATCAGGGCGTTAACCACATTGAAGAAGGTATGGAAGTTTGCAAGCTGGTTGACCGGCGCATTTGGCGTCCACGACTTGATCCAGTCCACAATGGGAAGAAACTTCATAAGCAACATGAAAATAGCCGCGCCCAGCACATTAAAGAACAGAAGGGCAATCGCCGTGCGCTTTGCCGTTTTGGTTCCGGAAAGGCTCGCCAGAATCGCTGTGACGCACGTACCAATATTAAGGCCCAGAATAACAAACACCGCCGAATCAAGGCCCATAACGCCCTGCATGGCAAACGCCTGTATGATACCCATCGTGGCAGACGAGCTCTGGATGACCGCCGTGACTGCAAGTCCTGCCAGAAGGCCGATCCACGGCTCCTGAAAGGAGCTCAGGGCATCTACAAACGGCTGGAATTCACGCAAAGGCGCAACCGCCTCAGACATGATCTCCATACCAAAGAGCAGTATTCCAAGGCCGCCGATGATCTCGCCGATACGGCGGATCGAACGCTTTTTGACGAAAAGCATGATCACAACGCCTGCAAATAACACGATGGAAGCAAACTGGGTTACATTAAGCGCGACAATCTGGGCTGTAATGGTGGTACCGATATTCGCGCCTATCCCAACGTTAATGGCCTGCGTAAGCGTCATGAGCCCCGCATTGACAAACCCGACGACCATAACCGTCGTAGCAGACGAGCTCTGGATGACCGCCGTGACGCCCGCGCCGAGCCCGAGCGCCGCAAACCGGTTTTTCGTCATCAGCTCAAGGCCGGTTCTCAGCTTATCTCCTGCTGCGGCCTCAAGGCCGTCCGACATCAGCTTCATGCCGTACAAAAACAAGCCCAATCCGCCGACCAGCATCAAAATACTCCATAAATCCATTTAAACTTCCCCCAATAAAAGAGTTACTTTCACTTCATGTGAAAATAGCTGTTTTGGCGCATTGCCTCGTATACGCCCACACATACCGCATTGGAAAGATTGAGGCAGCGCTGCCCCGCCTGCATCGGAATCCGCACAGAACGCGCTTCGTTTGCTTCAAGCAGTTTCTTTGGCAGTCCCGCCGTTTCCTTGCCAAACACAAGAAAGCATCGATCGGAATAAACCGCCTTGTCAAAATTTCTCGCCACCTTAGAAGAAAAATACCAAAAATCACCTTCCGGATATTTTTGGTATAGTTCCTCCAAAGAGGCGTAGGTATAAAGTTCCAAATCCTTCCAATAATCAAGGCCCGCACGCCGCACATGTCTTTCGTCGATTGAAAATCCCATCTTCCCAACGATATGAAGCACGCTCCCCGTGACGACACAGGTGCGTGCAATATTCCCCGTATTTTGCGGGATCTCCGGCTCTACAAGTACAACGTTTACTGACATATTTCTTTTCAAATTCCCCATTCATTCGAAAATAAATCCATGATAATTATAAAGTAAAATATAGATGAGTGCAATGTAAAATTTATGCAAGACGTATCACTGTATTTTATCGGCCAAAATTCCTTTTCATAGTCGGCAAAACAAATTTATACCGATATCCGTAGCCCCAGGCTTATTAACGCACCTGCCAAAATGCCGGACGCCGCTCAGTTCCATGCACTTTGTTTGACAGCGCCTCGTTTTTCCAAAACAACCGCATACTCCCACTTAAGCCGTGACCGATTGCTCCGTCTTGTTCCACGTGGAGGGATTTGTGTCATCGGCTATACGTTTATCCATGATTTCCTGGTAATGCCCGACTTTTTGCACCATATAATCGTATACCCGCTGTGCATCATCCAGACGTGATTTTGCAATCTTCATTTGTTCCTGGATGATTTCAAAGCGCCGGGCTATTTCGTCTTCCCCCCGCAAACATAAATCGCAGTATTCCTTAATCGATTCAATAGACATCCCACACGCCCTGAGATTCTTAATACCAATCAGCCAGTTGACAGATTCTTCATCAAAAATCCGCCGGTTACCTCTACCCCTTCTACAAGGAAAGAGATTGATATCGGTGTAGTAACGGATCGTATGCTCCGTCATATTAAGCATTCCGGCAACCTGTTTTATTGAATATTCCATTATTTTTTCTCCTGAAATTTAAAAAAACGCTTGACTTCGAGCTACTCGAACTTGATATGCTAATGATAACACAAAATCATATTGCTTACAATTAAGAAAAAAGGAGAAGAAAATGGAATATCTAACTTTAAACAATGGAATTAAAATGCCGATTCTTGGATTTGGGGTGTACCAGATACCAGATCATACCGAATGCGAACGATGCGTTTTGGATGCGATTGACATAGGGTATCGTTCGATTGACACGGCCCAGGCGTATTACAATGAGGAAGCGGTTGGCAACGCCGTCAAAAAAAGCGGCATTTCCCGCAAAGAAATGTTTATTACCACTAAGGTATGGATATCAAACGGCGGTTATGAAAAAGCCAAAGAGTCTATTGAAGCGTCTTTGAACAAACTTCAGACGGACTATATAGACCTTCTGCTGATCCACCAGCCATTTAATGACTACTACGGAACTTATCGCGCCATGGAAGACGCTTACAGATCCGGCAAACTGAAAGCGATTGGCGTGAGCAATTTTTATCCGGATCGGTTCATTGACCTTGTCTCTTTTGTGGATATCCCGCCTGCTGTCAATCAAATAGAGATGCACATATTTCATCAACAGATACAAGCGCGGGAGATCATGAAGAAATATGGTACAAGAATTGAATCGTGGGGGCCTTTTGCCGAGGGCAAAAATGATTTCTTTCGTAACGAAATACTGATGGAAATAGGAAAACGGCATGGCAAAAGCGTAGCGCAAACAGCCTTGCGTTTCCTGATCGAGTCCGGTGTGGCCGTAATACCCAAGTCAACACATAAAGAACGTATGGCTGAAAACTTTAACGTCTTCGATTTTTGCCTGTCGGCTGATGACAGGAACAAAATAGCAAGCCTTGATACGGAAACAAGCCTGTTCTTTTCCCACTATGCTCCTGAAACAGTTGAAATGCTTATAAACATGGTGAATAAACAGTAAAACAAGAAAGCTCCCCTTTTTCACGGGAGCTTTCTTGACATTGGAAACCGTCTGTGCTCCCGCTGCCGTTTTTGATCGGTTTACTTTCCAAAAATAAATTTATCGATGGCTTTTGCAACGCCGCCGCTTCGCACGTCGCTTGTCACATAGTCGGCAGCTTTCATTGCCTCAGGCATGGCATTGCCCATTGCAACGCCTATGCCCGCAGCCTCCAGCATACACACATCGTTACCGCCGTCGCCAATCGCCATTGCGTTGTCTTCCGTGTAACCATAGAAAGCGGCAAGCTTGCCGATCGCCTTCCCTTTGTGGACGCCCAGTTTATTAAATTCAATGTTATCCGCATCGCTGCGAACGATATCGTAGCACCCTGCAAAGCGCTCGGCAATTTCCTGCATTGCCACGCGCCCTTTTCCGTCCGGCGCCCACACAAGTACTTTTTGCACATCGCCCGGGATTTCCCTGAACAGCTCGTCTTCGTCCTGCATTACCGTGACCGGAAGCACACCGTCGTTGCCCTGCTTCCATTTGTCAAACAGCCGTTGGTATGCGTCCTGACTGGTGCAATAAATGTGATTGTCGCAAAAAAGATACCGCTTCACTCCCGCGCCTTCGTAGGCGGCAAGAATTTCCCTTGTATCGTGCAGGGGAATATTATCCTGGAAATACGATTTTTCAAGATCGCGGATATCCGCGCCGTTGCACGTGATGATCGGCCCGTCGATATTTAGTATACCAATCCATTTTTTTGCCGTTCCAAGTATCCTCCCCGTGGCGATCGTCACCTTGACTCCCGCAGCCTGCGCCCGCCTGATCGCATCCAGGTCTACCGGTGCGATACTGCTGCCAATGTCCGCGATGAGCGTTCCATCAATGTCCAAAACCAATAACTTTATTTCCTGCATTCTTCTACAAACTCCGCAATCCTTTTCAGTGCCTCTTTTAAATTATCCATGGACGATGCGTATGAGCAACGCATAAAGCCTTCGCCCGCCGCGCCAAACGCCGTGCCCGGTACGCATGCAACGTGCTTTTCGTTGATCAGCTTGTGGCAAAACTCCTCTGAGGTCATTCCCATTCCAGATATATTGGGGAACACATAAAACGCCCCCTTCGGTTCAAAGCAGGAAAGCCCCATTTTCTGAAAGGAATTATACACAAACGTCCTGCGCCTGTTGTAATCCGACACCATTTTCCCTACCTGCGCAAAACCGGAATCAAGCTCGTGGCGCAAGGCCTCCTCGCCCGCGTGCTGGCTCATG
Organism: Christensenella sp. KGMB01412; assembly: GCF_055522415.1. Classification (NCBI taxonomy): domain Bacteria; kingdom Bacillati; phylum Bacillota; class Clostridia; order Christensenellales; family Christensenellaceae; genus Christensenella; species Christensenella sp. KGMB01412. The sequence goes on from NZ_JBVFVW010000005.1 coordinate 180,895, forward strand.
GTAGGCGCGCAAAGCATGAAATACTGGTGTATTTTTACCATTGCGGCGATCATGTCCGCCGGACCTGCAGCATAACCAAGCCGGAAGCCCGTCATGGCGAACGCCTTGGAAAAGCCGTTAATCACTACCGTACGCTCATACATTCCCGGCAGGGAAGCAATCGAGCAATGCCTGCCGTCGTACGTGAGCTCCGAATAAATTTCATCTGAAATAACGAACAGATCGTGCCTTTCGATGATATCCGTCAGCGCACAAAGCTGTTCCTTTGTCATAATCGCTCCGGTGGGGTTATTTGGATAAGGCAGGATAATCGCCTTTGTTTTCGAGGTAATTGCCGCTTCCAATGCCTTCGGCGTAACTGTAAACGCATCGCATTCCTTCGTTTCAATCGGCACGGCGACTCCGCCTGAAAACGTCACGCCTGGCATGTAGGATACATACGAAGGTGCAGGAACCAGAATTTCGTCCCCCGGCTCGATCAATGCGCGAAACGCAAGATCAAGCGCTTCGCTTGCCCCCACCGTTACAATCGTCTGCGACTTCCAATCATACCCGATGCCATACCGCTCGTCAAGGTAACGGCAAATCAATTTGCGCAACGCAGGATTGCCGTGGTTTGACGTATAGTGCGTGAACCCGCGCTCAATGGAGGCGATAGCCGCCTCGCGCACGTTCCATGGCGTTACAAAATCCGGCTCGCCCACCGACAGCGAAATAATATCCTTCATCTCGCTCGCAATATCAAAAAATTTCCTGATCCCGGAGGGCGGCATTTCTTCTACTGTTTTTGCGATAAAGTTTCTCACGGGGTGACCACCAATCTTTCGTCCGTTTCTTCTCCAACAAGGATAACGCCCTGTTCCTTATATTTACGCATGATGAACACTGTCACCGTGCGCGTTACGCCGTCGATCACCGCCAGCTTTTCAAACACAAACTTTGAGATATCCTTCATGCTGCGGCTTTTGATGCGCACGCAAAGGTCGTAGGTGCCCGCCATGAGGTACACCGCGCGCACCTCGTCAAATTTATAGATGCGCTTTGCAAGGTCATCATATCCGTAATCGCGCTGGGGAGTCACTTCCACTTCAATCAGGGCCTCCGCATCCTCTTCTTCCGATACGACTTCGCGGTTCACAAGCGCGCTGTATTTTACAATCGCCTGCGCTTCTTCCAACTCGCGCGTGGCCTGCTCAACGGCATCTGCGGGAACATCCAGCATCAGTGCAATTTCTTCTGCCGTTGTTTTTGCATTGTCTTCCAGAATATCAAGGATTTCCAGTTTCAAATCTTTCTTCATGACAACCTCCATTGGTAAAAATAAATTAGGGCTATTGTATCACGTTTTATACAATTCGTCGAGCGCCACCGGTTCACCGGCTCCGTTTGCACCCGCGCTGCCTGCCAAGATGTAAAAAGGCGGACAGGAACCCCTCCTGTCCGCCGCATCCATTCCAACTATTTTTCGATTCCGTCCGCGTGAGTGCAAAGCGCCGCGTATGTGATCATATCTGCATCCTTGATGATAAGCTCAAGCTCGTTATCGCCAAACGACGTCGTCCTTCCTTCTGCATACTGCCGGTCTACCTCGTCTTTGATCTTTGCGACAAGCTCCGAATTTTTATCGATCCTGTGGCCTTCCTCAAGCTTGAAATGCGCATTGATCCAGTGCGCGATCCCCGCAAGTCCTGAATGCTCTCCAATCACCACAGAAACCGGGCGGCCGAGTATTTTATCCGTATTAAAGATATTGTATATCTGCTCGTCCTTCAAAAGTCCGTCCGCGTGGATTCCCGCACGTGTGGAATTGAAATTCCTGCCCACAAAGGGCGTGCGCGGGCTGATATCATATTTCAGTTCTTTCTCAAAATAATCCGCAATCTCCGTGATGGCCCGCAGGTCCATGCCGTCCTGCGTTCCCTTGAGCTGTACGTATTCAATCGCCATCGCTTCGATCGGGCAGTTGCCGGTGCGCTCGCCGATTCCGAGAATCGAGCAGTTGACCGAGGACGCGCCGTACAACCATGCTGTCGCCGCATTACATACAACCTTATAAAAATCGTTATGCCCATGCCATTCCAGAAGATTAGACGGAACGTGCGCGTAAAACCGCAAGCCATAAACGATCCCCTGTACGCTTCTTGGCAGGGAGGCGCCCGGATAGGTCACGCCGTAGCCAAGCGTATCGCACATACGGATTTTGATCGGAATACCGCTTTCCTGCCGCAGCTCCATCAGCGCACGCGCAAACGGAACGACAAACCCGTAAAAATCTGCGCGCGTGATATCCTCAAAATGGCACCGCGGGACGATGCCCATATCAAGCGCATCTTTTACAACGCCAAGGTATTTATCGAGCGCCTGCCCCCTTGTCATCCCCATTTTGTTAAAAATGTGGTAATCCGAGCAGGATACGAGGATTCCCGTTTCCTTGATGCCCATATCCTTTGCGAGCGCAAAATCTTTTTTGTTCGCGCGGATCCATGTTGTGATTTCCGGGAAATCGTACCCAAGCGCCATACATTCTTCAAGCGCCTTGCGGTCTTTTTCCGTATAAACGAAAAATTCGCTCTGGCGGATGATGCCCTTTGGCCCCGACAGCTTGTGGAGAAGCTTATAGAGGTCTACCACTTCCTTCACCGAAAAAGGCGTACGCGCCTGCTGTCCGTCACGGAAGGTAGTGTCTGTAATCCAGATATCATCCGGAAAGTGCATGGGTACCGTCCTGTGGTTAAACGTAATTTTCGGCACCTCGTCGTAATTGAACATATGGTCGAACAGGTTCGGCTTTTCTATATCCTGCAAGGTATAATTGTAGTCGTTTTCCTGCAACAGATTGGTACGCTTATATCTGTTTGTATTTTCTTCCGCCATTTTGGTTTCTCCCTGTATTAGTCGAGCATCGCCACAAATTCGGCAATGCGTCCGATTCCCTTTTCGATTGCCTCACTCGAGATCGCATAAGAAAGCCTTACAAAATCATCCGCGCCAAACGCCGCCCCCGGTATGACCGCTGTAAGCTTCTTTTCCAGAAGCTTTTCAGCAAAGCCCACAGAATCTTCGATCACTTCCCCGTCAATGCTGCGCCCTTTGATCTTGGAAATGTTGAGCATCACATAGAACGCGCCCATCGGCGTCAGGCAGCTCAACCCGTCGATCTCATTAATCAGCTTCACCATCATTTTCCTGCGCGAGTCAAATTCCTCACGCATCTTTGCGATTTCGTCCTGAGATCCCACAAGTGCTTCCACACCCGCAAACTGTGCAACAGAACACGGATTTGAGGTCGCATGGCTTTGATAGCTGCCCATGACTTTCGCAATCTCCGGCGTGCTTGCCGTATAGCCGATCCGCCATCCTGTCATTGCATAGGTTTTGGACAGCCCGTTCACCAGAATGGTACGTTCGTACGCATCCTCGCTGACGTTTGCAATGCTCAGGTGCTTGTTTCCATCATATACAAGCTCTCCGTAAATTTCATCCGACACGATAAAAAAGTCGTGCTTTTTGGCGATGGCCGCAATATCATCAATCGTTTTTTGCGAATAAATACAACCGCAGGGGTTGGACGGATTGTTGACGATGATCGCTTTTGTCTTATCCGTTACGGCCGCCTCGATATCCTCTGCAAGCGGTTCAAAGTTGTTGGCTTCCTTGGCTTCGACATAAACCGGCACTCCATCCGCCATTTTGACAAGCTCAGGATACGTAAGCCAATAGGGCGAGATCAGGATCACCTCATCCCCCGGATTGAGGATCGCCTGAAACGCATTGAACAGCGAATGCTTCGCCCCGTTTGAAATCACGATCTGCGACGTCTCATAATGAAGGTCAAAATTCTTTTTCAAATTCGCACATACTGCTTTTTTAAGCTCCAGAGTGCCGGACGCCGGCGTATATTTTGTCATGCCGATTTTAATCGCTTCGATTGCCGCGTCTTTGATATGCTGCGGCGTATCAAAATCCGGTTCTCCCGCGCCAAACCCGACCACGTCGAGCCCCCGCGCCTTCATGTCCTTCGCCATCGCCGTGATTTTGAGTGTGAGAGACGGCGAAATTGCAAGTGCCTTTTTTGAAAGTTGCATTTTATACCTCCATGCGATCTATGTTAAGATCAATTATAATATCATATCATTTGCTTTAACTACCGTTATCAGCATATCTATTCTAATACAAACCATCTGGAAACGCAATAGGATTCCTTTGTTAAAAATGCAAATTTTGGAAAATAATTTTTCGTTTTGAGCCTGCAGAACCGGAAGGTACAAATCCCTTGCAATTTTACCCCCTAAACGATACAATATTAGTAGATTATTTTTAACGAGATTGGAGATATTTTGATGGCGGATTATGTATTGACCTGCAGCTCTACTGCTGATCTTCCCACCGCTTTTGTGAAAGAACATGGCATTGGGGTTCTTTTCTACCAGTTTTTCATGGACGGGCATGAATATTATGACGATCAGGGCGTGTCTATTTCAACGCACGATTTTTACGATAAAGTGCGCGCTGGTTCCATGCCGACAACATCCATGGTAAACACGGAACGTTATGTGGAATTTTTCACGCCATATCTTGAGGATGGAAAGGATATCCTGCATCTGGAATTTTCTTCCGGATTGTCAGGCTCTTATAACAATGCCCTGATGACGGCTTCCCAGCTGATGGAAAAATATCCCGGCAGGAAGATTAAAGTCGTAGACTCCCTTTCCGCTTCGCGCGGTTACGGCCTGTTCGTGCATCTCGTTATGCTGAAAAAGGATGAGGGTGCGACAATCGAGGAAGCCTATTCTTATGCGGAAGATTTAAAATGGAAAATCACGCATTGGTTTGCAGTTGAAAGCCTGGAGCACCTGAGGCGCGGCGGGCGTGTTTCCCGCGCCAGTGCATTTCTTGGAACGATGCTCAACATCAAACCTGTGCTCGCGTTCAATAATGAAGGAAAAATCATCCCCGTGGAAAAAATCCGCGGCAGGAAAAAATCGCTGATCGCAATGGTCGACAAAATGGAAGAAGACATCGATAATCCGGACGGGCAAATCGTGTACATTGGCCATGGCGATGCGCCTGAAGATGCGGAATATGTATCAGGGCTCATTAAAGAGCGTTTCCCGACCATTAAAGAAACGTTCATTAACTATACGGGCCCGGTTATCGGCGCTCATTCCGGTCCGGGCACGGTCAACATCCACTACGTTGGAAAACAGCGTGTCGATATTGATTTTAAATAGTAAAGAAGGCTTGCAAAAAGCTCTTGCCCGGGCGGCAAGGGCTTTTTGTCGGATTAATGGAAAAATAATGCTTCGGCAATCATTGAACCGCAGCGCACATTGTGCGTATTGCGTATGATGATAGTTGCCTTATCGTAGTTTCCTGCAAATGGCGTTTGCGCCGTTTGACAAATTGTATTGGATTTTACGCAATCTTAAGAAACTTTTCAAAATTTCTACCTTGTATTTTTATTTTTGCACTATATACTGGGTACAGGGTAATGAAAGAAGTCAAACAAGGAGTTTTATCAAAAATGGTTTTTAAAACCTCGTTATTGCCGCTTATATTTGCTATGATTGCAGTTGCAGTCGTGATTCTTGACCGCATAATGTCAAGAGCGGCGCCGCCAAAACAAAAAACATGGCTGACCGATTATAAATATGCACACAGGGGGCTGCACAATGCTGTATTCCCCGAAAATTCATTGCCTGCGTTCAGGAACGCAATCGAGCATGGATTTGCAATCGAGCTTGACGTCCATCTGTCAAAGGACGGCCGTATCGTCGTATTCCATGATAAGGATTTGAAGCGGATGACAGGCACAGAGGGATGCGTGAAGGATTTTACCTACGAACAGCTGCGCCAACTCCGTTTAAACGGCACGCAATACGGAATCCCGACCTTGGATGAAACGCTGGACCTCATCGGCGGACAGGTGCCGATTCTTGTTGAGATTAAAAAGAAAGGCTTTGCGGGCGAGCTTGAGCGCAGGCTTTATGCCAGAATGGAGCAATATGAAGGAAAATACGCTGTACAGTCCTTCTCTCCGTTTTCGATCAGGTGGTTCAAAAAAAATGCGCCCCATATTTTCCGCGGGCAGCTTTCATGCAATTTTTCCTTTTGCAAGGAAGATTTTCCCCGGATGAGCGCAGTGCTTCGCTTTTTTGTGACAAAGCTTTTGTGGATCGTCCAGCGGCTGAATGTCAACTTTATATGCAAGCCCAATTTCATCAGCTATGAGTTCCACAAGGTGAATACAAGGTTAATTCGCCGCCTCCGGAAGAGCGGTGCACCGATTTTTGCATGGACAGTACGCAACAAAGAGCAATACGAGTTGGCAAAGCCTTACACCGACTCTGTTATCTTCGAAGATTTTACACCGGACATGCGGCGCTATTACAGATAAATGAAAACAAAAAGGCCATTTCAAAATGGCCTTTTTTTATTTCTTATTTTCTGCTTCCCGTTCCCTGCTCTTTAAATATGGCAGCAGATAGGAGTATCCTTCCACTTCGATATCCTCTCTGGGAATAAAGCGGATTGCAGCTCCATTAATACAATACCGAAGCCCTCCCCGCTCCTCAGGCCCATCCGTAAATACATGCCCCAGATGAAAATCGCCGCCCGTGCTGCGTACTTCCGTACGTACCATTCCATGAGACGTATCATTTTTTTCTCTGATGCTCGCTTCATCAATGGGCTTTGAAAAGCTTGGCCATCCGCAGCCGGATGAAAATTTATCGTAAGAAGTAAACAGTGGTTCGCCTGTTACAGCATTGACATAAATACCTTCCGCGTCACTATCCCAGTACTCGCTCGAATAAGGCGCTTCCGTCCCATTATTACACATGACGTCATATTGCCGGGCTGTCAGCCGTTTTTTTAATTCCTCATCGCTTGGACGGTTGTAACTGCCTGTAGGTTCCCGCATACTGAAACGCCTCCTTTCCAATATGGCAATATCCGTTTGGGTTTCTTTCCAGATATTTCTGGTGATAACCTTCCGCCGCATAGTAATTCCTGAGCGGCATGACCTCCGTAACAATCAAATCCTGATATTTTTCCTGTTCCCGCGCTGCAAAGGCCTTTATCACCGGCAAATCACTTTCATCAATGTAGTAAATTCCCGTACGGTACTGTGTTCCCACGTCGTTTCCCTGACGGTTTTTCACGGTAGGATTAATCACATTAAAATAAAGCTCCAATATTCCGTTCAAATCAATCACCGATTCGTCATACCGGAGCCAGATTGTTTCCGCAAAATTTGTGTTTCCGCAACAAACGTCGTCATAGCTTGGATTTGGTATGATCCCATTGGCGTACCCTACCTGAGTGTTCAGCACGCCAACCACATTATCAAAATATTTCTGCATCCCCCAGAAACATCCCCCTGCCAGAAAAATTTCTTTCATGCCCTTTATGCTCCTTATGTTCTTTTTTTATTTATAAACCGTCTTCGCAACAAATCATAACTATTTTTGCTGGAAATATTAACTTTTTTGAAACCTTACCCCGAAAAGATTGACACTTCTTTGCATTCCTTATAAAATCATAATATATATTGAGGAGAGTGTTATGAAAAAACTTTTTGCTTTGCTGCTGGTCATATTGGTTATGTGCAGCGCGGCGCCTGCTTTGGCAGCGCCCGAGAGTTCTTCTTCATCAGGTGGTTATGAAGTAAAAGCAATTATCGAGCCTGAAAACGGCGGGAGCGTTGAAGGCGCGGGCAGCTATTCCAAAGGGAAAAGCGCGGTGCTGACTGCCACGCCGGCTGATGGCTTTATTTTTGTTGGATGGTATCGCGAAGGGAAGGAAGACGCTGTAAGTACCGATCCCCAGCTAACCTATGACCTTGAGGAAACCCGTACCTATATTGCAAGGTTTGCACAGAAATACACCGTGGGCCTTGCCGTATCTCCCGAGGAAGGCGGCAGCGTTTCTCAGAGCGGGAGCGGCGAATATATGCTGGATGACTCTGTAACGGTTACCGCAACGCCTGCTGAGAATTATTCTTTTGTTGGATGGTATACGGATCCTGCTGCCAAAGATCCAATCAGCACGGATGCCAGCTATACATTCCAGATAGCAGACAGCGTAACGCTTACGGCCAAATTTTCCGCCACCTATACCCTTGACCTGATTGTTACGCCCGAAGGCACCGGAAGCGTAGTCGGTGCGGGCCAATATGCGGGTGGCAGCGTTGTGACGATTGGCGCATCACCAGCCAAGGATTACCGGTTCACAGGATGGTATGATTCCCTCGCTCCCGGCAAGATTATCAGCACCGATCCGGAATATAACCTCAACCTGGATGAAAACCGTACGCTTGGCGCGCAGTTTGATCGAAGTTATGGTTATATCCTGATGTGGGTTGCCATATGGATCGGAATTGGATTTGCAGTATTTGTGATCGTCATGAGGACAATACGGCGTATTCGTATGGTGCGCAGGAGAAGGCGCAGAAGGCCAAGAAGAAGATTCTAATCAATAATATAAAACGGACCTTTCAAAAGGTCCGTTTTTTTATGCCGGCAGGCTGTCACAAAAAGTCGTATATTTTTTTAAATAATTCCGGTACGGTATTATTTTGTGACCGCTTTTGTGACCGCTGGATGGTATGATAATGACATAGAAAGAAATTAACAGGATGGTATATAGATTATGAATCAGACAAAGAAGAATGGAAAAAAGAAAAAAACAATTATCGTAATGGCAATGGTTTTGTGCCTGACTCTTTGTATGGGTTCTGTTACAGTCGGCAGTGCCGGAAATAATACCATACCGGAAACAGTTAATATCAGCGAACCGAATGTTCCGTTGGCTGATCCTTCCTCCCTGACGGGTGAAGATGCTGATGTGGATTCGACACAGGATGTTCCCGAAACTGCGCCTGTTGCATCTGCAGTGACAAATAATGCAGTAAATACAGATAACAACGCTGAAACCGTGCCTGTTGCCGCTCCGACCGTCGTTCCTGCTCCTGAGTCGTCTGTAATTCCCGAGCCGTCCGTGGCTCCTGAGCCGTCCGTGACTCCCGAGCCGTCCGTGACTCCTGAGCCGTCCGTAACTCCCGAGCCGTCCGTGACTCCTGAGCCGTCCGTAACTCCCACTCCCGAGCCGTCCGTGACTCCCGAGCCGTCCGTAACTCCCGAGCCGTCTGTGACTCCCGAGCCGTCCGTGACTCCTGAGCCGTCTGTGACTCCCGAGCCGTCTGTGACTCCCGAGCCGTCCGTGACTCCCGACGATGACGATAAAATTACAGGTACGAACCTTGAAATCACATTGGGATATGCTGAAAGAGTGATTGACGGATACAACAAATGTGAAACGAATGCAGAACGCCAGGAATATCTCGGAATCAACAACAACAACTTTTCCAACGACACATTCCGCGCTAAGCTCGCAGAGTTGATGGGAAAATATTACAGCTTTCCGCTGACCGTTGACAGCAACGTGCAGTCTCAGGGCGCTTACTGCCAGGACAAAGACCTGTATTATCAGGTATATTTCGTAAAAGATGGCGACAGCCGCGCTGCAGTTGTATATGCGTCAGAAGCATCTGGCCTTGACAGCGGTAACCGTTGGGAGGCATGGATGGTCTATCAGAACGGTACATGGTTTGAAAGTCAAAAAACACATAGCTACAATGGCTCTCACCAGTCGACCAGCGTTTCCGGCCTCAGGGACAAAAACATCTCGTACGTGTCCGGAATGGTTCAGGACGGTACGCAATGGCTCCCCGCAGGAACGATTGCAGAGGAAGCGAGCGAACAGGCCCCTGAAGAAGAAGTTCAGTCCATGTCGTTCGAAGCCGTTTGTGAGGCTCCCGTTGCTGCGACAGCACCGCCTGTAGAGGAAAACATGGAAATCGAATCACAGGACGAACAGGATGCTGCTGCAGATGAAAAGGACATTGAAGTACCCGCAATGGATACAACCGAACAGCTTTCACAGGATGAAACGGCATCTGTTGAATTTTAAACCAATACAATTACCATGCACCGGAGCGATATATGCTCCGGTGTTTTTTTATATTGACATTCTACGTGGGAAATTATATTATTGAATTATAATTCAATGAATGGGCATTCAATATATGAGTAAACGAGAGGAACAAAAGCAGCAGCGTCGAACACAGATTTTAGGCACAGCCCTCGACCTTTTTATTCGAAAGGGATATACCGCGACAAAAATAAGCGATATTTCGCAGGCGGTGGGAATGAGTGTCGGGTTGCTGTTCCATTATTTTTCCTCCAAAGAAAACCTGTATGAGGAACTGATAAAAATCGGTATGAGCGGTCCCGAATCTATGATGACACAGCTTAACGGACTGCCGCCCCTTACGTTTTTTGAACAAATGTGTTCGCAAATCTTCTCTGCTATTGTGCAGGAACCCTTTGTCGCAAAAATGTTTGTCCTTATGAATCAGGCGTTTTCCAGCGAGGCTACGCCCGAATATATTCAAAAAATGATCCAGAAAGTCAATTACTATGAAGCATCTGTCCCTGTTATGATCGCAGGTCAAAAAGAAAGAACGATACGCGACGGCGATCCATTGGCGCTTTCTGTCGCATATTGGACTGCGATACAAGGCGCTGCAGAGGCTGTTGCGCTCTATGGTATGCCTTGTCCGCAAAGCGAATGGATCGTTGATATTATAAGGAGAAAATCATGAAAAAAGTAATCATCATTGGCGGCGGGATCGCCGGACTTTCCGCAGGCGTTTATGCGCGCCGCAGTGGGTTTGACGTCACAATCCTTGAGCAGCATACGATCCCAGGAGGCAACTCCACCAGTTGGAAACGCGACGGTTACCTGTTTGAAGGCGGCTTGCACTGGCTGGTCGGTTCTTCCGCCGAGGCACCGCTTAATCGTTTATGGCGCGAAACCGGCGCTCTTACAAGCGATACCCACATCTACAATCGCGATCCCTTCCTGACCTATCTGGATGGAGATCAGCAGATATGCTTATACCGCGACGTCAATAGACTGGAGCAGCATTTACTCTCTGTTTCACCCCAGGATACAGACTCAATTCGTTCCCTGTGCAAAGACATCCGTAAGTTCGGTAAAATGAGTATGCCTGTCATGGACATAAAGGGTGTACGGGTGAAGCACAAAAGCGCTCCGCCTCTTTCAATGCTTTTCTCTATGATGTCCGTAATGCCGCGTATGAAGGCGTTGTCAAAAATATCAGCTGCGGAATACGTTGCTCAATTTAAGCACCCTGGAATTCGTATTTTGCTCAAAAATGTTGTGGGCAGCGGTGAATTTGCTGCAAATTCAATTTTGTTTACGCTTGCCGGCCTGTCAGTCGGCGACGCTGGTTATCCAAAAGGCGGTTCCCTTGCAATGGCACAGCGCATGGCGGATTGTTTTACCGGATTGGGTGGGAAAATCCAATATAAAAAACACGCAGCGCAAGTCGTCACAAAGAATGGGGTGGTGACAGGCGTTCTTGTAGATGGCGAAGAGCTCGCCACAGATGCCGTAATCATTACTGCCGATGCCTTGAGCGCAGTGGAGCACCTGTTCGCAGTTCCGTTTCACGAAGCCTGGGCAGACAAAATGCGCAGCGTGACAAAACCTGTACTGAATACCTTTTTATCGTTTGGCGTCGAAACCGATCTTTCCGGCCTGCCTGAAAACTATTTGTTTCCACTTGACGAAACGATTGATTTTGCAGGCGAACAGGTGTCCTTTTTGGGTATCAACAATTATGCCAATTTTGAAGGTTATGCGCCGAAGGGATGTACCCCGCTTACAAGCGTACTGATTGCCGGTGATGAGACTTACCATTATTGGGAACAAGCCAGGCTGGATGGCACCTATACCGCCAAAAAGCAACAGCTTGCAGAGGCAGTGATGGACCGCCTTGCAAAACGCTTTCCTCAAATGCAGGGTAAATTCGTTACATGGGATGTCGCTACTCCTCTTACCTACGAACGCTATTGCAGCACCTATAAAGGTTCGTGGATGACGATCATGGAGGCGAATAAACCGCAGGCCAACTATCCACTAAAATCGGAGTCCCTATCCGGGCTTTACTTCGCAGGGCAACGGATGCAGGCCCCGGGCGGCGTACCAGTTGCCGTATCGACTGGCAGAGGCGCCGTGCAGCATTTATGCAAAGACACGGATACCATATTTGAATGTGAAACCTAAAGTATCAAACAGAGAAACCGTCTGCTACTAGGCAGACGGTTTTTTGATGCAAAGTAAAAAGCCCTTAAGCATTAAGCAAAAGGACCCCTCACATAGGATATTGAAAAATGGAATCCGGCAGCTACCTATCCTCCCGGGCCGTCACCAGCCAAGTACTTTGGGCGTTTAGAGGCTTAACTTCTGTGTTCGGAATGGGAACAGGTGGATCCCTCTAGCTATCGCCACCGGAAATTTTATAAACTTGTTTTAAGAATGCACTGCATCGCATTCATTCAAGCACATTGAAAACTAAATAGTAGAAATATTGTAAAGAGATA
>NZ_JBVFVW010000006.1:0-163187 GCF_055522415.1 Christensenella sp. KGMB01412
AGCTGTTACCTTATAGGTGTAGGAAGCGGAGTTGCCAAGTGTGACAAGCGTATTTTCTCCGCCCATACCAGCAGGTGTCGTCGTCCTGCTGACATACTGCAGTCCGCTTGTTGCGATATCTCCCTGAATTCCCGCCACGTCCGACGGGCAGCTCACTGTAAAGGTAACCGTATCGCCAACGTTTGGCGAAGGATTGCTGACGCTCACCGAGGGAGCCGCGGCGAACGCGGTAACGCTCATCGCCATTACCAGCACGGCCGCCAGCACGATCGATAAAACAATCTTTTTCTTTTTATTCATTTCTGTTCATCCTCCGAATTTATTGCTTTTGAAATATCTTAATCTGTCGTGGCTACAGTTATATCAGCTTGGAAGCCTTTACAACGTCGCCAATCGAAACCTTTCCGTCGCCGTTAATGTCCGCCGCCTTCAGGTATGCGCCATCAAGCGAGGCATTTCCTGCTATATCGCCCGACATCTTCACAAGGGAGCCGATGCTTGCAACACCTGTTCCCATGACGTCGCCCGGTACTACTACCAGTACAGTCTGGAATGGCGTTCCGTCTCCGTTCAGAAGCTGGATCATGCAGCCTGTTCCTACGTTTGCGTCCGCCGCAAGCACATTGCCGCCAGCGTCTTTTACAGCGATCGCGCCATTCGGGTTATTGAAGAGCGCCGCTACAGCATCTGCTTTCAGAACCCCGTCTTTCGTCCCGTCACCGATTCCTCCACCTGAAACGTACTGGTTACCCGTTCCTTCTTCCGGCTGTGAAATCTCAACTTTTTTGTCCGGATCAGAAGGCTCAACAGGCTTCAATTCATGTCCGCCATAGGTTGCTACAACAGGTTCTAAAGTCTTTGCAACCCCGTCGCCGACTGTTTCGCCGTTTTTCGCGCTGATTGTCACCGTATAATCACCATATTGGTTCGCATCTGCGATCCCAAGGAAATCGTTATTGCCGGAAAATACCTGCCTGCCAATCGCCGCATTGTATTTGAGTGTGATCGTATCCCGCGTAGGATCCTGATAGGCTGCGCTGTTTGACAGGTCTATCGTGCGGGTAAATGTAGCCGATCCGTCACTGTACGCGTTTCCTGCCGGCACGCCGCCGTCTACCGCAGCCGTTGTGCCTGACGCGATATGACTGTTTTCTATCTTTACCTCAAATTCAAAGTTCACCGGATCTTTGACCATGCTCTTGTTGATCTGGAAGGTCGTCTCAATCCACGGCAGGTCATTATGGGCAGGATCAAATATTCCGCCATCCTCTCCAAGTTTGTCATAATTGCTTTCGTCGACAAAATGCACTTCCGGGTTCATGACCAGATCGTCCGTTGCCGGCGCTCCATATGTCATTTCCACCGGCTCCGAAGCTCCGATGATTTCATCGCCTGCGCCGAGCAGTTGCAGCGTAAAGGTATATTTTCCCTCCTGCTTATCTGCCGGGATTCCCAGAAAATCATGGTTCGTTCCGTTAACGAGCTCTCCCAGTACCGCCTGGAAATATCCATCGTTCCCGTTCTCGCTGTTCACCGTTCTGGTAAATACAGCCTTCCCATCAGTAAACACATTGGAGCCGCCGTCGAACACATCCGACTTATGGTCTCCATCCGCAGTGATATTAGCGTTTTCTACCGTAATCACAGCCTTAAGTGCAGCTTTGTTTGCAGTGCTCATATTGGCGAGGTCTCTTGTATACGAAATCTCGAACCACGGAAGGTCAACCGGCCTTACGCTCGCGCTGACATCCTGCGCCGTCTTCCAGTTCGTGCTGTCAATAAATTTAACGTTTGCGTTTGTTGCCGCATTGCTGCGAAGCGTTGTTACGCCAGTGCAGTCGACCGTATAAGTGGTAGGCGCATATACCATGCCATTCTCGCCGTCCCAGTCAATCGTGAAAGTAAATTCTTTCGCGTCTTCTTTGACAAGCGGATACCACCAGAAGAAATCATCGCCGTCCTGTACTTCCTCCCAGGTATACGTTTGATCATTTGTGCCAAACCTGACCGTTGCTTTGGAAAAATCGGTTATTGTTTCGGGGGCTTTGATTTCCACGCCAACGCGGTTTCCCGCAGTGCGTCCGAGGCTTTTATCCGCCGCATACCAGTCGACAGTTCCTGTGAATTTAACCGTATGATCGCTTGCAAGTGCTGTATCATCAAAAGTACAGTCCACTCCGCCGGTTCCCCCTGCCGGACTCGGATCGCGCGTGATCGACACTGCGCTGTCCTCGCCAAGCTGGAGCCTGCTGTAATCAAACGTGTAAACCGTTTCGCCATATTCCGCTCCATCGCCATCAAGGTCGACCGCTACACTGATCGGTTTTTCCTGGTCTTCCGGAAGCAATACCAGGCATTCAGGATCGTTCGTAATATCCTTTTCCCCGCCGCGTCCGTTCAGAGTTACCCTTACATTCGGAAAACTCCCTTGGGGAAGCTCTACCCCAAACGGCAGGTAATAACCATTCTGCTGGTCCGGCTCCGTTTCATTGAACGCCTCAAACCCAGTGATATAGTTGAGCGCGCCTTCCGGCACGATCTTATTGTCCTCACTTACGCTGAAGCTGAGGTCTTTCCCGACAAATTCCGATACTTGCTTACCAAAAGCGTCCGTACTTCCGTTAAGCGCTTTGAAAGTTACTCCTGTGCTTGGTTTCGCGCTTTCACTTTCGTCGCTGGCCTCATCCTGAGTCACAGCCTCGGAACTCTTTTCGTCCGGATTCACTTGTAAATCCGCATCATCCTTCTCGTTTTGCGTTCCCGTAAGCGGCGTAAACGCATCCCCGGACTGTGCAGCCGGCTCTGCCAATGCCATTGCGGGCAGCATAGTAACGACCATAAGCGCCGCAACTAATAACGCAATCAATTTTTTCTTCATCTTTCTTCCTCCCTATAATTTTGTTTTTCGTGACTATATGGTGTAAAAAAAATTTATTTCATAATTCTCTTATTTTTGCCCTCCTGTATGTTCTTGATGTCTTTTGCCAGCAATAAAAGCTTCCATTTATTTTCAATCGTAAGCCGGGAATAGATTATTTTGATTTCGTGTAACCGGGCATCGTAATTTTTCATATCAATCTCATCCCCATCGCATTTTATCCACAACTTCATTTTAATCACTTACACATTAAAAGTCAATATATTTTAATCTATTTGTAATAATACGTGAAAATCCGTTATTCTTCCTATTCCACTGAGGCAGCGCCTATTTTGAGCTTTTATATCATGTTGTGTAATTATTTAATCTATGGTAAAATTGAAGCATTCTTTGAGAGGCGATGAAAGTTTGTATCAACGAATAAAGGAAATACGAAACGCATTACATATGAATCAAATGGAATTTTCCAAAAGACTTGGCCTGAGCCAGTCTTCTTTGGCGATGATAGAGGTTGGAAAACGGAAATTCAGTGATAAACATATCAAAATTATTTGCTCTGAATTCCACGTCAACGAAAAATGGCTTCGCACCGGCGAAGGCGAAATGTTCCTTGTTTCCTGTTATGATAAAGAATTCATCGACATTTTCGAAAAGCTGCTTCCCGAATCGCAGGATTTTCTTGTAAAAATCGCAAAAGACTTACTGGTGACGCAAAATAAGCTCGTTAAGGAAGAATCCCCCAAAAAGAATATTTCTCACAAAAAATAAAAAAGAACCGAAGCGTTTTACCGCTACGGTTCTTTTTTTGCTATTGTTTATACATGTCTGATATCGGTATGCCCTGATAATTCCGAGCTTGTCGTTTCGATATCGTCCATTGAAAGCTCGTGGATGTTCCCGTGCCCGGTACACCGTGCAAACGCGCGCAGCTCTTCTGCCGCTACATTCAGGAAATTGCCCACACGCTGCGCCCCTTTTTCTACCAGAAGACGTGCACGAAGCTCCGGATCCTGCGTTGCGATGCCCATAGGGCAGGTCCCTTTATGACATACGCGGTACCGCTGGCAGCCAAGCGCGATCAACGCCGCAGATGCAATCGCCACTGCGTCAGCTCCCATTGCGATCGCTTTCGCAAAATCGCCGCTCGTGCGAAGTCCTCCTGTGATCACAAGATCGATATCGAGGTTATGATCCCGCAGGAATTTCTTCGCGCGATACAACGCATATACGGTCGGCACGCTCGTCGAGTCCTTCAGAAATTTCGGCGACGAGCCTGTAGCTCCGCCCCGTCCGTCAATGGTAATAAAATCCGGCTGTGCCTGGGCAATGTACTGCATGTCCTTTTCAATATGCCCTGCCGCTATTTTTACGCCAATCGGCCTGCCTCCACTGCGTTCGCGCAACTCGCCAACCAGTTTTTCCAAATCCTGCGGGCAGTTGACACAATCAAACCTGCACGGGCTGATTACATCCTTCCCTTCCGGCTTGTTGCGTATCCGCGCAATTTCGCCGACTACCTTCTCACCCGGCAAATGACCTCCCATACCGGGTTTTGTACCCTGGCCAATCTTGATTTCAATCGCATCCGCGCTTTGCAGGTTCTCATCCGTCACACTGTAAAGATTCGGCACATACTCAAAAATATAACGGTACGCCGCCTCCTTTTCCTCAGGAAGAATGCCTCCCTCTCCGCTGCAAATGGCAGTCTGCGCTATAGCGCTCCCCTTTGCAAGCGCAATCTTGGTTTCTTTGGAAAGCGCGCCAAAGCTCATATGCGAAATGTAAACCGGACTATTCAAAACCATTGGTTTTTTTGCCCGCTTGCCAATCACCGTTTCAAGGCTCACCGGCTCATTTTCATCAAGCGGCGCCGTTGCAAGCTGCGCGCCCAAAAGTACGATCTCTTCAAAACCCGGAACCTGTTTTTGCGTATTCATCGGTTCGGTGATCGATTTGCCAGTTTCCGCCATGGCGTGGATCTCGTCGAGGATTCCTCCGTCGTGCTGTACGAACTCCTCCGGCCAGGCAAGAGAATTCCCTTCCGGTTCCACTGGAGCGGCTTTCGCCTGCACAGCGGCCTGCATACCGCCATCCGCTCCCTTATACATCGATTTTGGCCCCATACACACAGGGCAAACCCAATCCCCGGATAGATCGGCAAACAGCACTCCTTCTGTTTCCTCGTCATACGTATTGCCGCAAAGGGCACAAACATATTTCGCCATTCAATCCAACCCTTTCACTATGCCTTCATTAATAATTTTCAGCTTTGATCTGGAAATATGCCTGTGGATGCGCGCATACCGGACAAAGCTGCGGAGCCTTCTGGCCGATTACAATGTGTCCGCAGTTTGCGCACTGCCAAATCATATCGCCATCGCGGGAGAAAATAAGTCCGTCGTTGAGGTTTTCAAGCAGCTTACGATACCGTTCCTCATGCTCTTTTTCAATCTTGCCGACCATTTCAAATAAATATGCAATGCGGTCAAAGCCCTCTTCCTTTGCTTCCTTTGCAAAGGTTGCGTACATATCCGTCCACTCGTAGTTTTCACCGTTTGCAGCGTCTTCCAGATTTGCTTCCGTTCCGGGAATATCGCCTTCATGCAACAGCTTAAACCAGATTTTTGCATGCTCTTTTTCGTTTCCTGCCGTTTCTTCAAAGATCGACGCAATCTGATTATATCCTTCCTTCCTTGCCTTGGAAGCATAATAAGTATATTTGTTCCTTGCCTGGGATTCTCCTGCAAATGCTGCCTGCAGGTTCGCTTCTGTTTTCGTTCCTTTTAAATTTTCCATTCTTTCATACCTCGTTTCTTTATTTTGCAGCCGGGGCAAACCCCGACAAATACAATCTCATGTCCTTCGATATCAAATCCGTGCGTATCGCGTATTTCATCTTCCAGTTTCGAAAGATATGGCATATCGACATCGAATACCTTCCCGCATTCGCTGCACCGGATATGATAATGCTTTTCCAGCGTTTTATCAAAGCGATCCGCCCCATCCGGTATTTTTACGCGGGAAATGGCGCCTTTTTCAGACATTGCACTCAGGTTGCGGTACACAGTCGCTTTACTTATACTTGGATGCACCTTCACAACGGCGCCATACACCTCGTCCGCTGTCGGATGCTGCAGCTTTTTAAGCTGTTCCAATATGATGCTTTTTTGCATCGTATTCCTTGTTTCCATTTCCATTTCCTTATTAGTAATTATTCTTTATTAGTATAATATATCAATAGCGACGCTTTGTCAATCCTTTTTCTCCTTTTTTAAATAAAACAGGATATTTATTGGCCTGCCGTTCTCTTTCATCGCATAATCTGCGCCAACCGGCCTTTACATTCAGGCTATTTCTTTATTATAATGAAAGGAAAACGAGAGGAATCACCTCATGAAAAAAATTCTGGCAATCGGCGGCAGCTATTTTATCGGGCGCATTTTTTCCCTTCTGGCGTTGCAGACAAATGAATACGAGCTTCACGTACTGAACCGCGGACGCTTCCCCTTCAGGCAGAAAGGCATAATACAACATATATGTGACCGCCACGATGCAGCCATGTTTTCAGATTGCGTCGGCGGACTTTCATTTGACGCGGTAATTGATTTTTGTGCTTACCAACCGGGGGATATCGCCTCTATACTCGACATAATAGGTCAAAATACGAGACAGTATATTTATATCAGCAGTTGCAGCGTTGCAAAGCCGGGGAATGAATCTCGCACAGAGTCTTCGCCCCTTGTGGATACAAAACCCAGGAATCCTGTGGAGCAATATTCCTATGATAAAATGTTGCTTGAAAAAGAGCTCGCGGATTATGCGAATCGCTCCGCCCTTTCCGATACCATTCTGCGCCCCGCTTACGTTTATGGCCCTTATAATTACGCGCCGCGTGAATCCTTCTATTTTGACCTGTGGCGGCAAAAGAAGCCCATTCCGGTTCCCATCGATTCTTATTCCCGTTTCCAGTTCGTATACGTGAAAGACATCGCGCGTATCATCATGAAATGTATCGGCAATGAAAAGGCACGCCATAATATATACCAGCTTTCCGCACCGGAGGAAATATCCTACGCCTCTCTGTTAAAAACGCTGGAAGACGCGATTGGACAAAATTTGCCAACAAGGCCCGTCACAATCCAGAATGTTTATGCACAGGAGATTCCCCTTCCCTTTCCACTCGACCAGAACGACTTATTTTCCGGCGAAAAAGCATCGAAGGATTTTGATTTTGAATATACCGCTTTTACCAGGGGGATGCGCGAGACCTTTGACGTATACAAACAGGTGCACCGCCTGTAATCCAACACCGCGCCGTTCAGGCAAGCTGATCTGAAGCCGGATTCCCTTCCGGCTTTTTATATTTCAATAATATTTTTGTTTTTTCATCAAAAAATCGTGTAATACCGCTGAAAACGGGTATTAATCATTTATATGGTCTGATTTCATCAAAATTTAAAACGGCCATTGAAAGAGAGGGTATAGAAATGAGTAAAATTGTTTTGGTCGGTGCAAACCATGCGGGTACAGCCGCGGCAAACACAATCCTGGATCAATATCCGGATAATGAGCTGGTGATTATCGACAGGAACTCCAACATCAGCTACCTTGGCTGCGGCACGGCACTGTGGGTTGGCCGCCAGATCGAAGGAACAGACGGCCTGTTTTATTGTTCGCAGGATGTCTTCGAGAAAAAGCATGCAAAGGTATATATGGAAACCGAGGTTACGAATATTGACTTTGCAGGAAAGAAAGTTTATGCGTCCGGTAAGGACGGCAAGGAAATCGTGGAAGATTACGACAAACTCATCCTCGCAACCGGTTCCCTCCCAATCATTCCCAAAATCAGCGGGCTTGAGCTTGAAAACGTTGACGTCGTAAAACTTTTTCAGGATGGGCAGCGCATCAATGCCGCGCTTGACGACGACAGCATCAAAAATGTCGCTGTGGTAGGCGCAGGGTATATCGGTGTTGAGATTGCGGAAGCTGTTCGCCGCCGCGGAAAAAACGCGATGCTCTTTGAAGCGCAGGACACTTCCCTTTCCAGCTATTACGATCCATGGTTTACGCACGATATGGATCAGGTGCTTTCCGAAAATGGTATTGACCTGCATTTTGGTGAAATCGTAAAAGAAATCAAGGGCGACAAAAAAGTCAGCTCTATCGTGACGGATAAGGGCGAATACCAGGCAGAGCTTGTCATTATGGCAATCGGCTTTATTCCAAACAACAAGCTCGCAAAGGATCAGCTTGAATTATTCAAAAATGGCGCAATCGTTGTAGACCTTCATCAGGAAACGAGTCTTCCGGGCGTTTACGCGGTGGGTGACTGCGCGACAGTATACAGCAACGCCCTGCGTGCCCCTGCATATATTGCGCTTGCCACCAACGCGGTACGCAGCGGCATTGTTGCGGCGCATAACGCGTGCGGTACCCCGCTTGAATCTGCGGGCGTGCAGGGCTCGAACGGCATCAGCATTTACGGTTACAATATGGTTTCAACAGGGCTAAACCTCAAGGCTGCCGAAAAAGCCGGTATCGACGTGCTTTACACGGATTATGAAGATTTGCAGAAACCTGCGTTCATTCACGATAACAAACGTGTAAAAATCCGTATTGTATACGAAAAGGGCTCGCGCCGGGTTGTTGGAGCGCAGATTGCTTCTTATGAGGACATCTCAATGGGTATCCATATGTTCTCCCTCGCAATCGAGGAAGGCGTTACAATCGATAAACTGAAGTTGCTCGACATCTTCTTCCTCCCGCATTTCAACCAACCGTATAATTATATTACGATGGCTGCACTTGGCGCAGAATAAAAACAGCACAAAAAAGAGGCTGTCTTGGCATATAACTGAGACAGCCTCTTTTTGATATAGCCGCCGCTTTTTTATTTCAAGCGTGCCGCCTGCCTTTGCTTCTTTGACGATACATTTCTTTTATCCGAACGCTTTCCGAAGCAAACAGCAATAGGAACATAGAAGGCAAACGTATCAAAGATCATATTTCTGTATCATTTTTCTTGCAAAATCAATACTCTCACGTACAAAGGTATCTCCGTCCGGCGCCAGCTTACGCCATACCCACGTACTCATATTATCCGTACAGTCGGAAAACCCTTCAAACCCAAGGTAACCGTTGAACCCGATCTCCTTGAAGGCCTGGAAAATACCGTCCCAATCCACATGTCCCGTCCCCGGGATTCCCCTGTCATTTTCGCACATATGAAAATTGGCAAGCCTGCTTCCCGCTGTTACAACCGCATCATGGAAGTTCTTTTCCTCCACATTCATGTGATAGGAATCGAGATGGATAAATACGTTTGGTTCCCCGATCATATCCACCAGCCGCACCGCCTGCTCAGCCGTATTGAGCAAATAGGATTCATACCGCGTAACCGGTTCAAATGCAATCGACATACCGAAATCCGCGGCATACCGCGCAACTTCACGCAGGCTGTCCGCGCTGAACTTCCACTCTTCCCCTGAGGGCATTTTTTTAGCGTCCTTCATATACTGGGAATAGATCACTCCGGAAAACATTTTTGCGCCTGCTTCGGCGGACGCCTTGACGCAATCCTTCAGGTAATTCACCCCATTTTTCCGTATTTCCGGATCAAAGGAGGTAACATCCACGTTGTCCGAAAGCAGTACGTTTGATGTTGTCACTCCAAAACCGTCGAGACGTTCCTTTACCGCCCTGGGATCGAAAAGATCAAGGCGCATCAGTGGAATTTCAATAAAATCGAAGCCCCATTCCTTTACTTTATCGATGATATCCAGCGTGTCATTCGACCATTCGCCGCACCATTCATATGCGTGTATTCCTAATTTCATTTTATCTTTTCCTTTCCTGCCGCATAAATTCTTCCACCTGGCTGCGCGTTGGAATTGAGGTCTGCGCGCCCTTCAAAGTTGTGCTCATCGCAGACGCAACCGAAGCAAATTCAACAGCTTCGAAAATTTCCCTGCCATTTGAAAGCGCGGCTGTAAACGCGCCAAGAAAAACGTCGCCTGCTGCCGTAGTATCGACAGCCTCCACATCAGGCGGCAAAAACTTTCGCGTATTTTCCCCATTCCATGCCAGGCACCCGTCTTTTCCAAGTGTGATAAGCGGATTTTGGAAGCGCATTTCGCGCAGAGCTTTCATACATTCTATTGCCGTTGCGTTATCGGTTACCTTTATCCCTGCAATCTGCCCTGCTTCAATTTCATTTGGCTTAATAAAATCTACCATAGGCGGAATATCCCTCGGGATCTGTTCCTTTGGAACAGGAGCAGGATCCATTACAACCGTCATTCCTTTGATTTTTGCCATACGTATCGCCGCAAACAGGGTGTCTGCGGGAATCTCGGCAGTAATCAGTAAAAAACCATATTGTTCAAATAACGTTTCGTGTTCCTGTACATCTTTCGGCCTGATCAGGGCGTTTGCACCCGGCGTAAAAGAAATTGAATTGATTCCTTCCGCATCAATCCGAATCATTGCAACGCCTGCTGTCGCCCCCGGTTCAATAAGGATATTTGAGGTTTCAACCCCATCCGCCTGCATGGCTGCAAGCAGCTCCTTGCTGAACATGTCGTCGCCCAGCTTGCCGAAAAATCCAACTTCCCCGCCCAGTCGTGCCGCCGCTACCGCCTGATTCCCGCTTTTTCCGCCCGGGTAAGTTGCAAAATTATCTGTCGCCACCGTTTCGGCAGGTTCAGGCAGGCGCTCCATGAACATTGTCAGGTCCATGTTGATGCTGCCCATGCACAATATACGATTCTTATGCTTTTTCATTACGCATACTCCATACCTGTTCCATGAATCCCTTGGTACGCTCCAGACTCACTGGATTTTTCCAATGATTAGCTTCCTTGAAATAGCTCCCAACGATTGCGCCGTCCGAATACTTCAATAACTCCCGCACATTTTCTTTTGTCGTACCGCTTCCAAGGAATACCGGCACATCCACATGCTCCGAAAATTCACGCACCTTTTCGGGCGTGGGAGCAATCCCCGTTTCAAAGCCGGTAACAATAAGCGCTTCAGCCCCTTCTGTGACCGCATCGTTCGCCTGCTCAGCAAGCGTCCTGTCGGAAATGATAAAGTGGCTCCCATGCTTTACGTTCACATCGCACAGGAACAATACATCGTCGCGTGCGTCAAGCGCAGTGCGGCGTCTTGAAAGCCTGCCGCCCACTCCCTCGAGGATGCCCGCATGGGAAACATAGGCGTTCACCCATTCAAACACACGAATCCAGCGGGCCTCTGCGGCAACCGCGATTGCAAGCGCCTGCTGTGCACCGTTAAGATGGCAATTTACCCCAATCGGAATTTTAACGTTCTGTTTTACATTCACCGCGGCAGCCGTCATTGCCGCAATCGTCTCGTCACTGATGTCTTCTCCCTTTACATAGGGATAATCCCATATGTTTTCAATTTGCAGTCCATCCACGCCGCCTTCTTCCAAAAGCCGCGCCTCCTGAACGGCGGTGTCGATGATCTGCTGCATACACATATTCTTTTTATCATACATCGGCGAGCCGGGAAGCGGCCGCAAATGTACCATGCCGATAATCGGTTTTTCATAAGTAAAAATTGATTTCAAGTCCTGCCCCATCGCTTCTCGTCTCCTTATTTCATGACCGTTTCGATCTTGTGCTTGATTCGCCGGGCATCTTCTGGCGCAAGACAGCCAACCGTAACATCCGCGCGGAAGGTTTCTTTTCCGGGCAAAATACGTACGTTACCTTTTTCTTTTTCCGCGAGATAGCCCTCTGGCTCTGCTGTCGCAGGAAGTACCATGCCCATTGATTTCCAGTCTTTATGATTCACCATCCAGCGCACCCCGCGGTTTAATACCGCCGCATCATACGTCGTATAATCCGCCGAACCATCTTTGTGCATATACAGGAAATGCGCCTTTCCGTTTTCATCGCCTTGCACGCCGCGCAGGAACAGCACGATTTCCGGATCATATACATCTCCTTCGCCTATCACGCGTGTAACCGACACATCCTTTTGAACCCGGTCAAGAAGCTCCATAAATGCGGGATCGGGCTCGTTGTATTGCGGAATACTTACCCGGACAACCATATTTTCCTTCGTCCACGCAAGCGTCTGGAAAATTTCAGCTCCCGGTTCCGGTGCGTTGTTGACATGGCACATATACATCAGGTCCATCGGATGCGACGCCATATTCTCGATCTCAATTCCGACATCGATGAGCGTACTTCCTTCATATACCCTTGCAACAGGCCGCGCCATATAGTGGCTGCCGAACGCGCGATTGTATTCGTATTCCCCCGTTACGCCCATATAACGGCCCTTTTCGTCTTCCCCGCTCACGACGAACGCCCTATCATATCTCACATATGGCAATTCGCCATGGTGCCCATGGTCGTCTTCCGGCGAGGGGCATCCCATTGCAAGCGCGCCGCAGTGCATCACATAGCAGCCGTAGGTATCGCGAAAAATCTCACGTCTGCGCGGCATATCAAAGCTCGTTTGCATTTTCAGGGAGCGGCCGCAGAAAACTGCGTCCCACACCATTTGCCCGTCGAAAGGGAGTACCGTGATATACCCTTTGCTGTTCTCGATTTTAACCGCGCAGATTCCGCTTTCATACCGGAAAATGTACGCTTTCAGTTCGCCAGCGTCTGCAAACAGCGTTTCCCTGTCTGTAAACGCCGGTTCGTTCAATCTTATTTTCATTGTCATCCCTCTCCCGTTTTTACACCTTTGCCGCTTCCTTAGGCTTATCCTTTTTGTAGGAAGTCGATATTCTCTTCTTCTCTCTGAGCTCGGTAAAGTAATTAAGCGTCAGTACCGCAAGAAGCACACCGCCCCAGATCAGCTGGCGGTAGAAATTGCTGATGGTTGGGAACAGGTTGAGTCCTGAAGAAAGCACCTGCAATATCAGGATCGCAAGCGTTACTCCGCCGACCTTTCCAAAGCCGCCGTTTGGATTCACACCGCCCAGCACGACGATCAGGATGCACTGGAGGGTGTAGGCACTGCCGT
Organism: Christensenella sp. KGMB01412; assembly: GCF_055522415.1. Lineage (NCBI taxonomy): Bacteria > Bacillati > Bacillota > Clostridia > Christensenellales > Christensenellaceae > Christensenella > Christensenella sp. KGMB01412. The sequence goes on from NZ_JBVFVW010000006.1 coordinate 12,887, forward strand.
AATCCGGTTTTGCCGAATTGTAGTTTACAAGCATGATCAGTCCGGCGACAGCGGAAAGCGTTCCGGAAAGCATATAGGCTTTATTCGTCACCGCCGTGTTGTTGAGCCCGCTGAATTTAGACGCAACGGGATTGGAACCCATCATGTAAAGGCTCGTTCCGAACCTCGTTTTATTGAGCATAATACTCAGGACAATGACAGCGCCGATAAAAAAGAACAGCGCCAGCGGAATAAATCCCGCTACCAGCGTCTTTCCGGTCTCCGCATACATTGCGGGCAGGCGGCTGATAGAGCTCCCCTGCGTAATAATCAGTCCGATACCGGTGAAAAGCTGCTGACTGCCAAGCGTAGCGAGAATCGGCGGTATATGGAGCCGCGAAACCAGGTTGCCGTTCAGGAAACCCGCCGCGCTGCCCACTATGATTCCGAGGATTACCGCAAACACGATGACGATCATTGTCTGTCCGTCGCTTGCCCCTTCCGGCACAAATGCAACAAGCGTTGAAGCCGCCGTAATTGCGGTCAGGTTTGCCATACCCACAACGGAAAGGTCGATTCCTCCAAGGAGCATTGTCAGCATAACACCGAGTGACATGAGGCCAAATTCCGGAAACTGGTACACCATGGACTGGAAATTGGCTATCGACAAAAATTTCGACGGATTGATAATGCTGAACGCAACGACAACCAATATAAAGATAATCAAAAGCCGCGCAAAGTTCTTATCGTGCCCATACCAATTCCTGATTCGCATGGAAAATGTAGCATCATTTTTCATCTCATCATTCCTCCCTTACGATCCCGCCTTTGAAAGGCTGGGTTTTCTTTGTTTCTGGCTGCGAAGTATCTGTACGGAGGACACTGCCGTACCGATGATGATCAGAAGGCCCGTCATGAAATCCTGCCAGTAAGCCGGTACGCCGAGCATAATAAGGCTGTTCTGTACCATGGTCAACAGGAAAATACCAAGGATTGTCCCCGTAAGGGTTCCCGTACCTCCCGTAATGCTCGTACCGCCCAGGACGATTGCCGCAATAACGGTCATTTCCATGCCAAACATGTTTGTCGGATGAACCATGTTCATCATGCACGCACGGATAACGCCTGTAATACCGGCAACAACGCCTGCGAAACAATATACGAAAAATTTCGTTTTTACTACTTTGAAGCCCGCACGGTTTGCCGAGCTTTCATCCCCGCCGATTGCATAAATCCCGCGTCCCAGCATCGTATAACGCAGGATGATAAACGCGATTACCAATACAACCACAAGCGCCAGGAAGGCCGTCGGCATCATTGATGTCACACCCTCCGCATTCTGTGAAACAAACAGGCTGCTCTGCCCGAATTCCTTCATGGAAGGCGGCAGCGTATTGATCTGCTGCGCGTTGAGCGCCCCCTGCAGGATTCCGCGGAATACGCTTTGCGTACCCAGCGTTGCAATCAACGCGGGCAGCCGCATCTTTGCGATAAACAGTCCGTTGAACGCGCCGCACGCAAGCCCGATCGCTCCGGCGAACAGGAATGGAACGACAATCGGCCCAGTATAGTTTGCTCCATTGAGCACAACGGTTACAATATACGACGCAAGCGCTGCAAGTGCCGGAAATGACACGTCTATCCCGCCGGACACGATGATCATAAATGTTCCGATGCTGAACAATGCGGGAACAATCAGCGCGTTGGCAAGGTCCACAAGGTTATTCCCCGTGAAGAACTGGTTGCTGCGCGCCTGTATAATCAGTGCCAAAACAATGATGACAAGGAAAATATAAAATTCCGTCTGATGAGTCAGTTTTTTTATTTTGTTCATAGTTTCGCTCCTTTCCCTCAACCGTTCACGGCAACGTCCGTGACCTGTTTTGCGAGGTCGGCTTCCGTGACCTGGAGCGGGTCGACTTCTCCTGTTATCCTGCCGCCGCGCATAATCAATACCCGGCTGCAGTTGGTAATTACCTCAGGAAGGTCGTCCGATATGATAATGATTCCAAGTCCGCTCTTTGCAAGCTCATGCAGGATGGCGTGCATATCATGTTTCGAGCCGATATCAACGCCCACCGTCGGCCCATTGAGGATCAAGACTTCCGGGTTCGTCGCCAGCCATTTTGCAAGTACGATACGCTGCTGGTTTCCTCCTGAAAGCGTTGATGCGGGCAGATCCGGATCCGCCACCTTGATCTTCAGTTCGTCAACCCACTTTCTCACTTCATCCTGCCGCTTCTCCTGATCGATCATGCCAAGCTTTGAGGAAAGCGCTTTGAGTTCGGAGATCACAATATTCCGGCTGATGGACTGGTCCAGGAACAATCCTTCCGTAAGGCGGTCTTCCGGCACATAACCGATCTTGTTTTTCATTGCCTCCTCAACCGAAGTAAGCTTGATTTCCTTTCCATTCATAAAAATCTTGCCTCCCGTCGGCTTTTTCAGGCCAAACAGGGAGAGGGCAAGCTCCGTACGCCCGGAACCAAGCAACCCTGTCACTCCAAGAATCTCGCCCTTGCGCAGATCAAACGTAACGTCTTCATAGTCGCCTTCGCACGATAGATTCCTGACTTCAAGCACCGGCTTTTCATCTTTAATCTCCGCCGTGAAATGCTCGTTTTCAAAATGACGTCCTGTCATATAATAAGTGAATTTATCGCTGTCGAGCTCTGAAGTATCGCCATCTTTGACGTTCTGTCCATTTCGCAGAATGGTAAAACGCTCCGAAATTTCAAACACCTCGTCGAGCTTGTGACTGACGAAAAGAATTGCGATTCCCTGGCTCTGCAAGTCCTTGATGATTTTGAAAAGCGCCTCAACTTCCTTTTTGGTGAGCGCCGTAGTAGGCTCATCCATGATAATCAGCTTTGCGTTGTTGATGAGCGCGCGGGAAATTGCAACAAGCTGTTTATCCGCAACCGGCAGCGTGCCTACCTTTGCTTCAAGATCTACGTCAAAATTGATTTTACTGACCGCTTCTTCGGCGATCCTGCGAAAACGCTTCCAATTCACGAACTTCCTCTTCTGCATGAGTTCGCTGTTGTACGCCAGATTCTCCATGACCGATAAATTTGGAAAAATTGAAAAATCCTGATAAATCACCTGAATTCCATTCATGATCGCATTGATTGGAGAAAGCTGGTGCGTCTGGTCGATTCCATTGAATTCTACTTTGCCACTATCCAGGCTGTAAACACCGGAGATAATTTTGATCAGCGTCGATTTTCCGCAACCGTTTTCTCCGGCGAGGCAATGTATCTCACCTTTTTTTATCTCAAGGTTAACTCCCATCAGCGCCTTTACGCCTGCAAACGATTTTATGATATCCGTGGCTTTTAAAATATATTCATCCTGCATAGATACCCAATCCTTTCACCGCTTTTTGACTGTTTAAAGACTTTTACAGCGGACGGCTTTTATGCCGCCCGCTGCAAGAAGCCCAGTTCTTAGAAATTATAGTCGTCTACATTTTCTTTTGTGAGCGTGATATACGCGCTGCCTGTCAATACGTGCCCGTCGAGCGTGAGGTCGTCATATCCCTTTAAGCCGAGGTCTGTTCCTGCGCCAACTTCTTCGCCATTCAGGATCAAGGTCGCCAGCTTGCACATTGCATAACCTGCGTCTGCCGGATCCCACAGCGTCAGGGCGGAAACCGCGCCGCTGTCAAGCAGTTCTTTGTTCGTCTGCGGCATACCGGTACCAACCGCGAATACTTTGCCAATGAGGCCCGCTTCTTCGATTGCACGGCCTGCGCCGGGAGCGTCAAAGGAAGAGGTTCCTACGAAACCTTTGATGTCAGGATACTTTTTGAGAACTTCTTTCGCTTTCTGGTAAGCCGTCTCTGCGTTGTCGTCCGTTACGATACGTTCGTCGATCAGTTCCATGTTTGGATAATCTTTTTGCTGTGCTGCAATCGCGCCGTCCGCTTCCATGTTATGCGAGTCGTTTGTGAGGGAGCCAACCATACAGATGTATTTTCCTTCGCCGCCCATTGCTTCTGCAAGGGTATTCATGATGTAAGCGCCGTACTCGTCATAGTTGAATGCTTCCAGGTCGTAGTCGCAGTTTTCCATGGACGATGCTTCGTGCGTAACAACAACGATTCCCTGGTCGCGCGCTTTCTTCAAAACGTCTTCCATTGCGCCCGGATCGTGGGGAACGACACAAAGTGCGTCAACTCCCTGTGCAATCAGGTCTTCTACAACCTGAATCTGTTGTGCTGCGTCTGTCTCCGCAGGCCCTTTCTGGAATACGGTCATACCGGGATTTTCTTCCTGATATTTCGCAACGCCTTCCTCCATGCGTACAAACCATGGGTTCGTGCTGTCCTTGGGAACAACGGCAATCGTATAGTTCCCATCGCCCTTTGCAGCGCTGCCGCCGGCGTCAGCGGATGCCGACGCTTCCGTGCTCGCCGCTGCCGACGCTTCCGAGGAAGCCGCCGCACTTGCGGACGCGCCAGGCTCCGTCCCGCCGCTGCATGCGGTGAACAGTGCAACAGACATCACTATTACCAATAAAACTGCCAAAATCTTTTTCATTTTTTTCCTCCTTAGTTTGGTCCTTTTATTATATTTTGCCATTTAAAGGCAAATTTTATATTTTCATTTATTTAAAGCGCTTTAAATTTCGATTTTATTTTATATAAGCGCTTTTAACGCCTTTGCCTTAACACTTTAACTGCCGATTGTTTTTGAATCGCATTCCTGTATGGAACGCTTCAAGGTTCATTGAAAGCTATGTTACTGATGGAACGATCTTTCGACCGTTTAATTGCTTTTTTCCTTTACAGGCCCGCATGACTGTCTTTCAATCATGGTCGGCCTTGTCATAATATGCGGTTCTTTTGGAGTTTCTCCGTGGATGACTTGTAACAGCATATCCACCGCCTGCCCGCAGGTCCCTTCGATATCGGAATCCATGGAGGTAATCTCCACCATAGATACTTTGGAAAAAATTGTGTTATCATATCCAACCACCGACACATCCTGCGGAACGCGGATTCCTGCCTTTTGCAGGGTATTGATTACTGCCAGCGCCATTTCATCGTTCATCGCGCATATCGCTGTAAAATCACGTCGCTTGCTGATCAGGTTTTCTGTTGCCAGAACCGCTTGTTCATAATGGATATCGTCACATTCAATCAGGTTTTTCGCCAGAATCGGAATCCCCTTTTCTCCAAGCGCCCTGCTGTATCCTTCCCGCCGCAGCGAGGTTGTCGGCACCGTCTTATTACCGCCGATAAAGACAATATCCCGATGCCCAAGGTCTGCCAGGTATTTTATGAGCATATAGGTGCCTTCCCGGATGTCTCCCATTACATACCTGATTCCGTCAATCGTATACAATGACGTGATATACACAAGCGGGATGTTGTATTCCCGCAGGGCCTTTTGGTAAGAGGTGAGGAATTTTGTGGGCTGGTTGCTTGGAACAACGAGAATCCCTTCAATCCTTTTGGAGATAAACGTCCTGATAACCTCTTCTTCGACCTGCGGATCACTGTTGGACATTGCCGCAAGAAGGCTGTACCCTGCCCGATTTACGACCTCGTCGATTGCCCGCAAAATATTGGCATAAAACACAATATTGATATCCGGTACAATAACGCCGATCGTATTACTCTTATTTGTTGCGAGACCTTTGGCAATCATATTGGGAAAATACTTGAGCTCTTTTGCCGCCGCATGAACACGTTTTTTCGTTTTTTCATTGACGAGAGAATTGTTGTTAAGCGCAAGCGAAACCGTCGCTTCCGAAATCCCGAGCTTTTTTGCAATATCCTTGAGTGTTGTCGCCATTTTGCCGCCCCGCTTATCTACGGTTTTAAGAAATATAGAAAAATTAATTTTACTATAACTCTATCATGGCTCGATTGTCAAGAATTTATTAAAGCGCTTTAATTCACATTTTCCCGCATAACCACCGTACCATATTTCCAAACAGCAGCTGGTAGCTCTGCCAATCCACAAATTCTTTCGGTCCCCAGTGCGGCGCGCAATCTGACGCGAAAGCGAGCGTACGTCCTTTGCCAAACTCCATTACGGCAATAAACGTGTCTTCGTTAATTGTGGCAAGTTCCTTTGCTTCCTTCTTCGCTTTGATTTTGTTGTATCCAAGGAAAAATGGCCAGTCTTTCCCCACTCCATCAAAAATCGAATGTGAAGCATCCTTAACCTGAGGTACGATTCCCTCCGGGCATTCCACGCGGTCGTCATAGCTCAGGATCTCGACAGGCAGCGCCTTTGCAAGGGGCGTCATTGCATAGCGGGCCTTATTATCGATTCCCGCGAAGCTGAGGTATCCGCCAATCATTGCAACACCTCCGCCCTGCTCCGCATAATCTACGAGCGCCTTGAGCTTATTGGGGCTGCGTACGCCACGGTAAAACGTGTCCGGCGCGAGGAGCAGCGTATTGCTGCCGATATCGCTCAAAATGACCGCGTCATACGCATTCAGCTTATCTACCGTATCGGGAAAGCCGACCTGCGCCTCATGGCTGGGCATAAAATCAACATCAATCCCTTCTTTTCTCAGCACATTTGCCAGCATATCGCCACAGTGTTCTTCGTGCCGGCATACGTCAAAAATGTCAAATCCCTTCATATGCGTCTCATGGACTGTCCATGATTCGCCAACCAAAAGCACCTTCATTCAGCACCTCCCTTGCGGCAGAACTGTTCTCCAAACATCAGGTTTCTCAGCATCGCGCTTACTTCGCACGCATTTCCTGTTTCATAAATCTCTTCCATCTTTTTATCGTCAATACGGTTTACAAGCCTGGCAAAAATGTCCATCCATCTTACCGTCTCGTTCACTGCGTCCCTTCCATCTTCACGATAAGGATATTGATCCGTTGAAATATAGCCGCTGTATCCGGTTTTTTTCAGCCAGTAGAAAAATTCAATAAATGGAATCGTATGGATCGAGCCTGCAATCATATCGTCATCCCAAAAACCATAATTGTCATTCATATGGACGTGCAGGAGTTTATTTCCATATTCCTTTGCAAGCGCAACAGACTCCGCAACATTTTCACCCGCCACATGCGCATGTCCATAATCGATTGTAACGCCGCTGTTTTCCCGTCCCAGTTTTCCAAGCATCAGCAGAATCACCGCCATCGTGGAGGGATAGGAGAAATTGCGCGGTTCTTTGATTTTATATTCTATGGAGATGTTGACGTCCTTGCGGTAATCGCAGCATTCCGCCACTCCCTGCGCAAACCATTCATGCTCACGGATATAGTCGCCCTGAAAATAATAATCGTAACCATCCTGCCCCGGCCACAGGCTAATGAGGTTTCCCCCCAGCTCTGCGGTAATGTCCATCAGCTCCCTGGTATCTTCCACAGCCTGCTTGCGAATTGAACTGTCCTTGGACGTAAAGGCTCCCTTGCCCCATTTCATTTCCCCAAAATGATCGGGAATAACCGATACGAGCTTCAAATTGTATTCGTCAAGATTTTTGCGGATCTGTTCCACATTTTTTGCCGTAATATTCCAGTCGCTCACCAGCTCTACGCCGCTTACGCCGTCTACCGATGCAACACGCGCAAACATTTCATCAATCGAATAAGGACTGGAATACCCGCCGCTCATATAACGGTCGGCACACATTCCAACATTTGCAAGAATAATACTATATTTTGGTTGAAACATCATTTTGTCCTCCATTCTAACAGCTCCTTTTCATTTTGCTCCAAACCGGCAAACGCCGGTCGATTACGGATTTACGGATCACAATCTGGGCATCGATCACACTGTGCGGAACCCCGATTGCAGTTCCATTGATTAAGCTCAGGATATTCCGAAAGCAGTAAACCCCCATTTCTTCCATGTTCTGCGCTACCGTAGTAAGCGGCGGATCAAGGTTTTCCGCGAGGGAGATATCGTCAAAACCGGTAATCCCAATATCATTGGGAACACGTATTCCATATTCCCTCAATGCTGAAATCGCCCCGGCGGCTATGAGGTCGCTTGTCGTTACAAATACCTCCGGCAATTTTCTTGTCCCGTGACGTTCAAGGTATTCGCGCAGGAAACAGTTGGCTGCCGTTGCCTTATCGAGTTTCAAGTCAGGATGGAACAACATAAACTCCTTGTATTGCTTCAGGCCGTTTTCCTCCATTCCCGCCTTAAACCCAAGGCAGCGGTCTTTGAGGTTATCCATTTCCAGCGTCTCGGACAGAAGGCCTATCTTCATATATCCCCAGTCTTTCAGCAGCGAAATCAGGCTGCGCATAACACTTACGTTGTCCGTTGTAACGGATGGCAGGGATACCCCGGTTATTTTTCTGTCGCACAGCATGACCGGGACTGATTTGTTTGCCTTGCGGATAATATTTCCATCCATCGAACCGCCGATAAATATAATGCCGTCCACACCTTTATCCAGAAGCGCGTCCACGCCCATACATTCCTTTTTATAGTTAAACGCCATTTCGCAAATCATCGTCGTATAATTTTCCTGTAAGGCCGTGTTCATAATAGACTGTACGCACCTTGCATAAAATTCGTTTTTGATGTCTGCGACCATAACCCCCAGGACTTTTGAACCCTTATCCCGTACTTTGAGCCCATAACCGTTTGGCACATAATTGAACCGCTGAACAATATCGATTACACGCTGCCGGGTTGCTTCTGAAATTTTCGCCGTTCCATTCAAAACGTGGGATACAGTCGAAATTGAAACTTCCGCTTCCCTTGCAACATCATGGATTGTAATTTTTTTTCCTGCTCTGTCTTTAATCATCTGCAGATGCTCCGATAGAACCTGATAGAAATTTATTAAACCGCTTTAAATCTTCTTTGTTTAAAAATTCGACTTTTTTCTGTCCGCTATTTAAAAAAATGTTCTGTAGTTTTTCTCATGGGTAAAATTTACTTTGACTGTTGTATGAAGTATAAAATCTTTTCGGGAAAAAGACAACTCTTTTTTAGGCTGATTTAATGAAAATTTCTACGATTATTTTCATTGCATTTTATCAAAACATAATACTAATGTCACTTTTTTGTAAAAAAATAATAGCAATTCCGTTTTTATCTCGAACGAATAATTGTTAAATCATTAAAATTTTTTAAAAAGCCGGACAATTTATAAAAATTTTTCATTGATTATTTTGTAAGAATTTTGGATTCAAAAAAAATTCAAGCACAAATACGAATCAAAAAGGCGGGTAACTTCTTTTAAAACAAACATTCCCTTCGTCATGCCTTTCGATAGCGACGATGAATATTTTTCACGTTTCCATCGCAAACATGTTCCGAAAAGCCTGATTTGATAAGCGCAGTTTCGTCCCCGCCGCTTAAATGAAAAAACAGCGCAACTGCAAGCCTGCGCCGTTTTTTCATTTACCATGATACTTACTTTATTTTTACGGGAAGTCATTTACGTCAATCAGATCGCTTTTTGCTCCACACTCTTACTTTCATACAACTTCTTGATCGTCATATCTTTGAGGACTCCAACCATCTGTTCCTGTATTTCGTCAAAGAAACGCTTAATCTCGATCTCGCCTTCCTGTATTTTTTCTCCCATCTGCTGAAACAGCGAAAAATCACCTTCAAGCGCTTTTACCACCTCATATACGTTAATCTCATCCGAATGAAGCGCCATCATATACCCTCCGTTACAACCCTGGATTGAACGAATAAAGCCGGCTTCCTTCATGATCCCGATCGTTTTCATCAAAAACATATAAGGTATATTTAACCTGTTTGAAATATCCACCGCTTTGGATAACGAGTTGTTGTTCTTATAAAAATATCCGAGTACGCGTAACGCATATACTGTTCTAACCTGAAATTTCATCCTTGTCCTCCATCACACGGCAGCATCCATGCCGCCGCCCTGTCTGACACACCCACCATAGCGCATCTATTCTTTGCTTTTCTCTACCTGTGTCTTTAAATTGGCCAGCTCTACCAGGTTTACATTTACATTGGCAGCCGTTTGATTCTCCAGCACCACTTTTTTCAGTGTTTCATAGCGGTAGACGCGCAAGCTTTTTGGTGCCTCGATTCCAATCTTTACACGATCCGCTTCCGAGCTTAACACAGTTATCTTGATGTCGTCGCCAATCAATATTGCCTCATTCGCTTTTCTTGTCAGCACCAGCATTGTCGTCCGCCTCCTTCTTTTTATAGTATTCCATCAACAGGTCAAAGGCGGGATAGCTGATCGGCATTGGCTTATAATCCATCAAAACCTGTATCCCCAGCATTTCCTTGATATTGATGAGCAATGGAGCCATGAGGTTTACCGTCATCTTTGGCAGTTCTTCCGGCAGCACCATAATATTCAGTACTACAAGCTCCTCTTCATCATGTGTTTTTATCAGATCCAGCTCTTCGTCATTCACCTCGATTTCATAATCAGGCTTAATAATAAACGGATTGATGATTGGAATTGATACCGTTTCATCCGTCATGCTCTGCAGCCACTGGATCGGCTCAGTCTGGTCGCACCTTATGATGGCAAACCTTGTCAAATCCTTTAAGCCCGGTATCCCTGTCGGAAATGTGATAACGCTATGCTCGCTGATTTCTACTTCTCCAAATCTTGCCGACTTGATCTCCACTTCGTTACTCCCCTGTCAAATTTTTTTATCTACTTTTTTCCCATGATTGGAGGCAATCCGGTCTTCATTGACCGTAATCTTTACTTCTGCCCTGCCTTCCAGCCTGATTTCAACGGAATAAGGCGTAACGGTAAATTCCGGCATGAAATCGTCATCCCATTCGATTCTTACGTCGCCCTGCGTCCACTCAACCTTTACATATCCCGGATCCCATTCGACCTCCGGCGGATCGATTGGCTGCGCCATCGTAATATCCTGCGTGTTATCGAGCATCTGTTGCAACGCCCATTCCCCCACAGGATTTCTGTCACTGCCCCTATATCCTTTCAGATTCATGAAATAGTCGCCATGGGCCCGAATATTGCTGATCGCCTCTCCGACAAGCTGTTTTGCATACTGTTGCGTATATTGCCGGAAATTATCCGGTGAACGAAATCCCCTGTCCGACCAGACCTTTTTCCAGTTTACTTTCATTGTAGGAGCCTGGCGGACAACACGCATTTCAGGGCGTACTGTCTCCGTTCGAAATCGTCTCATCTTGTTAACGATCTGCAATTCGGCTTTTGTCGATGTAATATCCAGCGTAGGCCTTGTGCTCTGGATATTCAACGTTTTCATATGCGCTCCTTCTTTCCCTCTTTATATCATTATCTCAAAAAGTCCATCAGTGTTGGTTGTATAATTTGTGCGCCGCTTGCAAGCGCCTGCTCAAAAATTGACTGGCAATACTTATAATTCATAATCGTTTCAGCCTGGTCGATATCTTCCACATCAGAGCGGATCGACTCATAATTGATCGCATCCATGGAATACCGGTTTACCATCGTATCGAGCTTCACGGTACGTACGCCCGATTCCACAAGCGTGGATACAAACCTGTCCTGTATTCCCGTCAGTTTTGTCAGGTATTTCGTCAGTTCATCATTTGATTTGCCTGCTTCAAGGTCTGCCGTCATCTGGGTTAGTATACTGAACATATTATTTTCACCAGTCCCCACGATATCGATCCCTGTAAAGGTTACGTCAAAATTCATATTGAATCCAATCTCAAATTCAACATCCTGCGTGGATTCCTCACCCAGCTGTGACGTTACAAACTCTGCCGAGCCGATCATCCGCGCAAGCGCCTGCTCCTGCGTATCCGCCGGATCTGCAGCGTCCGGCGCCGGCGCCGTATCCCACTCCACACGTCCAAGGCCCTGTGCCGAGAGATCGATAAATCCATTCGCCACATCCGCCGCGCTCACCTGATGCGTAGCAACCTGGCTGCCATAGGAATTTTTAAAAACAAGCGTATCGCCATTTACCTCAATGCTATACTTTTGCGTTGAGTCGTTCAATGCGCCAGTCCACCGTAGTCCGTTATCATTGATCGCCTGCTCGGCCTTAGGGCCCATTACGGCTGCCGCAGGCGTAGTCACGCTGCCCGCCGACGCAATCGCGTTTGCAATCTCTTCCGAATTGGGCGCTGTTGCCTCATTTTTCCACGTAACCGTTCCAAAATCCCCAAGATCGATGGTTCCGGCGGCTGCATCTGCATCCGTTACAGTCTTGGTTACGGTATTTCCCGCCGCATCCGTAAAAATTACTTTCGTACCCGTAGCGTCCGTCGCACCTACGCTGATTGTATATTTCTGCGGGTTTGCAAGCTCTCCCGACCACTGGTAATTTGTTGCGTTCGTAGAATTTTCAATACGTTTCCCCGTGACTGCATCCGCACCGGTTTTAGTAAGGTCGAGACCATTGTAAAGTACGTTTGTTAAATTTCCATTTTCATCTCGAACTGCCTCAAACCCTGCTTTTGTGCTGTTGAATCCGGAAAAAATATATTTATCCCCTACGGTGGAGTTACATGTTTGCAGCAAATGCTCGGTCAATTCCCTGATCTGCGTGGCAAAATTCTTTTTGTCCGATTCCGTCTTCGTGCCCATCGCGTCGACCATGAGCTCTTTCATCTTAACGACGGTCTGCTGCATTTCATATACGGAAGATTCCGCCTGCTGCGCCCAGCTGCGCGCCGTTGTTACATTGCTGCGGTATTGGTTCAGCCTCCTGATCTGCTGTCGTGCATTCATGCTGTTCATCACCCCGATCGGATCGTCCGACAGGTTCACAATCCTGCGGTTGCTGGAAAGCTGCGAACTGTATTTGTTGACACGGGTGAGGTTCCCGTTGAGATTTCTCAATAAATTATCGATCATCATGGAATTGGTTATTCTCATATCAGTTCTCCTCCTACGCCCTGCCTACAAGGCCCATTTTGTTGATCAGGTTGTCGAGCTCCTCATCTATCGCGGAAATCAGCCGGGAAGCCGCATTATACGCGTGCCCGTAACGCACGACGTTCGTCATTTCTTCATCGAGCGAAACATTACTGATCGACTGCCGTTGCAGGGAAAGATGCGACTTCATAATCGATTGCGCGTCCGCCGTATCGTGCATATGCTCGAGCGCTATGCTGATTTCCGAAAGGAATTGCCGGTAAGCGCTGTCAACATTATCGGCGTTCCCTGAACTGTTTTGCTTTGATATCAGTTCACACATTTGCAGCGCAATTTTCCCGTTGCCCTTTTGTTCATTGTCGCCGCCTGTAGATACAGGCATATCCGACGCCGCGATATTGAATACGTCGTTCATAATATCGTCGCTGATCCTGAAATTTTTTGCAGTAACGGCAACCTTTGTTCCATCTGCATTGTATTCCTGTGCAAAAAATTTGATTCCCGTCCGGCTGTCCGTTTCCGCGCCGTTGGGCGTTGTATATCCTTTTTCATGCACCGAGTTGAAATCATCCGTTATTTTCTGGCATAGTGCGTTTAGCTGCTGCATAACGTACGGAATACCAACATTGTCTTTTGTATTTCCATCGCGGATATCAAGATATCCTTTCAACGCGCCGTTTTGCGGATCTACCTCGCTTGTCGTCGGATTTCCATTCTGGTCCGCCCAGTAAACGCCATAAAGCATCGTCTCCCCGCCGTCCACCGGATTCGGCTTGTTCTCTGCGACAGCAAACTGTTTATAGCTTGCATGGCGCACAAGGTTCCGGCCGTTTACCTGAACGATAAGCTGTCCGTTGATATCTTCGGAAGTTTCAATGTTAATAAGCCCTGAAAGCGTATCCAGAAGGGTATTCCTCTGATCCCTCAGGTCGTTTGCCTTCGCGCCTGAAAGCTCGTATCCATAAATCTGCTCATTGAGCGATGCGATTGATTTCGCGATATCGTTGATCTCATTTGTTGTAATTCGCACGCTTTCATTGAGCGTATTCTGCTGATCGATCAAACGGTCGTAATAGGTATTCATGCTTTGCGTCATCTTGATTGCGCTCTGCTGGACATTCTTTCTGACGCCCTGGTCTGCAGGCGCTTTTTCAAGCTCATGCAGGCTGTTGTAGAATTCAGAAAAAATAGCGGAAATACCGGATGAGGTCTCTATGCTGTCAAGCTCGTTATTAAAGAGCGCCTCCACATATTCAAAATATTGTTCCTTGGTCTGCCATTTTGTTGTCGTGGAATTCTCGTTTCTGTACTGATAATCGAGAAACGGATTACGCAACTGCTCCACGCAGATGGTCTCAACGCCTCTCCCCGAGGTTCCCCTTTTGTCCACCGCAATATAGGCGTTCTGTGAGCCTGCCGGTATTGCAGAGGTTGCAAGGCGCTGGCGCGTATATCCCGGCGTATCCACGTTCGAAATATTATGTCCGGTTACGTCAAGCTGGTTCTGACTGATAAAGAGTCCTGTTTTCGCTATTTCCAAGCCATAAAAAGTTGATCTCATTTATTGCTCCTCACACCTGATTATCGATAATTCCCTTGTGTTCCGTTTCCGTCTCTTCTACAATTCCTGAATTTCCATAGATATTGCTCACCTGTGGTTCCTTCAAAAAAGTATTGATCATAAAATCTACATATTGTAATTGCAGCTCGATGAGCGCCCGGCTTTCCGCATTCAGTTTTTTTTGCATATCGATCAATGCTTTCAACCGGTCCACCGCGGCAGACAGGCGTTTTTTCTCTTCTCCCTGCGCAGCGTCGATTACATTCTGTACGGTAATATTTTCAGTGCCCGCCACCACGCCGGCGTCGATTTCGCATACAACCCGTGCGCGTTCTTCCTCCGCCTTGCCAATCTCGCTCAAAAGCAGCCATTCTTCTTTCACAATATCGCCGACTGCCTGTACGTCGCTTTTTACAATGCACTCATTTTTCCTCGTGGAAAGCTCCAGCATCTTTTCATAAAGCGCACTCAGTTGGTCGAGTGCTCCAACCAACCTCTCAACCATTGGCTGCATCCTCTTTCACAACGTTATAATTCGCCAAAATCCTGTTTGCCAGCTCGCTTGTTTTGATCTGGTAGCTTCCATCCTCAATCGACTGGCGAATCATGCCGATCCGCTGTGTATCCGAAGTTTCCAGTCTGGTATTTAAGGTTTCCCGCGCCACCTGAAACGCTTCAGAAAACGAGGCTGCGTCGTCTGAAATCTGTATTTCGTCCCGCTGCTCCGGCATTTCAGCCTGAATACTATTCTTATTGGTAATTGCGCGGTAACGTTCTACTGCGTAAACCGACGTTGTCGCATCAATTTTCATTTGTGTTTCTCCTTACTTTTTTGTTACGTCCACATGGAGCTTATCTCTTACCTTGCGTCCCACATTGTTTTTTTCACTCTTTTGCACCGCAGTTTTTGGTGGAAGCGCTTTATCCAGTATACTTGTAAGCGAGCTCCTGCAATGATTGCATAGGCGTCCGCTTGTAATTGGCGCCCCGCATTTTTCACACACGAGCGAGCCGTCCGGCGTGATCATCTCCAGACGCCCTTCCCGCAGAAAATAAAGAATCATTTTTTCATCGATCTCAGTATCTTCTGAAATTTGGGCGACGGAAGCGCCCGGGTTTTCGTACAGGAAATTTTTAACGATTGAAAATTTTTCATCCATCTCCCTCAGGCATTTGGGGCAAAAGGCATTGCCCATATATTGGAAAATAGTTCCGCAATATTTACACGTCCTGAAATTATTTACCATATTTATTCACTCCTGGCTTGTAAGCTCTATCTCCTGATTGAGTTTGCCGTACCATCCATCTGATCTGCCATGGAAAGCGCCCGTGAAGATAATTGTAGCGCACGCGTAGCGCGAATCATGCTGGAGAACTCTTCCGCCAGATTGACGTTGGAACCTTCAAGCGCCTTCTGGATCACGGTTGTTTCCTCTCCGGCTGCCTGCGGTTGTCCTGAAGCTGCAGAAGCGGTAAACAGGTTTCCCGATGCAGCAGTCAGTCCTTTTTGATTTGGAAACGTTACAAGCCCAAGCGCAGCGTAGGGTTCTGCCCCGTTTCCCGCCGAAATATTCCCCTCAGGCGATATTTCAAGTTTGGTTCCCTCGAGACGTATCCTCTGACCGTCCCTGCCAAGGACATAATAGCCGTTTCCGTTCACAAGGTATTCTCCATCCGCTTGCGAGCTTTTCGCAAAATTTCCATCGCGTGTATAATATACCTGCCCGTCCTGCGACTGTACCATGAAAAATCCTTCTCCGTTAATATAGCAGTCCGTTTCCATGCCCGTTTCCTTATACGCGCCCGGCGTATAAATCCTGCTGATCCCGGAGACAAGCGTTCCAACGCCTTTTCGCATATTGTTGGTATCCTGCGGCTGCTCTACCCTTGACATATTGTAATAAAGCGCATCCTTAAAATCGGTTCTGCTGGTCTTATATCCGTTCGTATCGATATTCGCAATATTGTTGGCAATGGTATCCAGCCTTTTTTGCTGCGAAGCGATGCCAAGCGCCGCCGTGTATGTTCCCTGCATCATAATCTATTCACCCCTAAAATCTTCCGATATCGTTTACTGTCTTGGAAAGCGAGTCGTCCGCCATCTGCAAAATACGCTGATTGCTTTCATAGGCCCTGTTTGTCATCAGCATCTCCGCCATTTCGCGCCCGATATCAAGGTTTGAGCCTTCCAGCATCCCCTGCGCTACCGTTGGGTTCTGCATCACCGCAGGCTGTGCGCCGTTATAGGGATAATACAGGTTGTCTCCCGCTTTTCGCAGTACTGTGTTGTCGGCAAATTGCACGATTTGCAGCCGCCCGACAGCCTGACCGTTCAAATAAACGCCGCCATCCTGCGTCACCTTGAATTCCCCTGTGCCAACGTTGATTGGCGCGCCGTTCTGTCCTAACACATTATAGCCTTCCTGCGTTAACAAATTGCCATTCAGGTCAACCTGAAAATTTCCGCTGCGCGTATACCGCACTCCCTGTGGCGTACGCACACAGAAAAAACCATCTCCCGAAATCGCAAGATCGGTCTGCTGCTCAGTCGTTTGCATCGGCCCCTGCGAAAAATCAACCGACAGCTCATCTACATAAATTCCAGTATTTTGGCCGCCTACTCGAGTCTGCGATAATATAGAAGGATCGTTGAGCCGGTCCAGCAGCATATCCTCAAAGGAACGGGTTACCACCTGATCCTTTTTATAACCGGTCGTATCCGAATTTGTAATATTATTTATGACCACATCCATCTTGGAACGCTGCGTCAGCATTCCTGTTCCGGCAATATAAAAGCTTCTAATCATCTTATGATCTCCTAATCTTCCTATTACTCTATGTATATATCGTTGCTTTTTTATTTTTTTTTAGTAATTTTCGCATTTTAATCAATTTAGCGTGCTATATTGCGTTAAGAAGTGGTTTTTGCCTCTCCCGCCATCTTCAGAATCAAATTTGTTTCGCCTGCGGATATATGAAGCGTCCGGGCGATCTGCGCGACGTTCATACCGCTGCGCCTCATCTGTTCCGCCTCTTGATAAAGCTCTTTTCCGTTCTGGGCTTTCACATTCTCCTGCGGCAGCGTTTTTTCTTCCGGATCAGCTGTTTTAAATTCAGCTACAGGTTGCCGCCTCAACATAGAATCCTTTTCTTTTGCAAGTTCAAATGCCTGTATATCCATTTCCATACGACGAAGCTGCAATGATATTTTTTCCTCGCTGTTTTTTACATAGTCCTTGAGCTCGGCAAGTAACTGCTCCGCTTCAAACATCGCAAGCATGATTTCCTGTTTTTTTTCTTCCAGTGCGCCGTCGTCCTCCATCCTGTTTTTCTTTCTGCCCTTCAGCACCAGAAAAACAATGATCAGTGCAAGGCAGAATACGAACAATGCAAATATATAATATTCCGCTCCCATAAAAACTTTCGCTCCTAAATATTGATGTCGATCTCCGATCCCAGCATTTTTTCTTTTTCCGTCAGTGTGTTTCCAATGTCGTCTGCGGACGTTTCCTCTTCCCGTGCCTCGCGTTGCTCCGGTTCCTGGCCTCCGCCCCCGCTGCCGCTTTCTTTTTCTCTTCTGATACGTCCCTGCTCCGCTTCGTCCGTCTTATTTACGGTCTCCGCGTCCCGCGCAATCTTTGCCTGCTCCATCTGCGTCATGAAATCCTTTCCCTGCTCCGCGCGGTTCACATGATCTGAAACCTGTTTGGCATAATCGACAGATTTTTGTATCATAATCTGCGCATCAATCCCCTTAATCATCGTTTGTTCCCCCTTTTTACGGTTGGATCTGTCTGCGGATCGAACCGGCAGGGCGCAGATCTGATATCAGGGCCGATCCTGCTATAGGTCACGTACTGGTTTTCAATCGAAACAGGCATCGTTACAGAACCAATATGTATTTTCACTCCCGGATAAATCCTGTCAAGCACATGGACACATCCACCGCCCGCACCCGCCATGAGTCCACTTAGCTCTTCCGCTTCCGTCTTCATTGCTTCCTGCTGCTTTTTCATTTGCGAAATCCTGATAACAACGTCAAGCCGGGCTTTCCCAGCCTCCTGCGAGGTGTTTTTCTGTGCCTGTTGCAGCGCGAGCTCCAGCCTGTCTATCTTGGCGGAAACGGCCTTAAGCTCGGCTTCAAGCTCCTTTAGCCTCTGGCGTTTCTTCGGCAGAGCGCCCACCTCCAATACGGTCTCAATTCCCGCCTCCGTACCGATCGTTTTTGCAGCGATATGTTTCCCTGCGCTGGTATACCCTCCAATCAATGCGCCCTTGCCAAGCACTACATTTGCCGCGTCCTCGCATACCACGCGGCAATGCAGTACGGAGCCCGAGATCACGTTCCCTCCAGCGCTTACTTCTGAGCGTTCCATGTATGAAGTCACAACATCGTTTTCCGCTTCAAGCCTTCCTTTGCTCGCACCGCTCACGCCGCCTTTTATCACGATATCCCCGCCGCTTACAAGCGTTGCCGCTTCTACGATTCCCTGAACGGTAATACTACCGCTGCTTTTTACAACAAATCCGGATTTCACATTTCCACCGATCACAACATCGCCGTCAAAGTCTATGTTTCCCACCGACATATCCACATCGCCGCTAATCTTAACATGCGGGAGCACAGAAACCTTGCCCCCAATATAGCTGGCTTTGCCGCTGATTTTTGCGGTCAGCTGGCTTTTATCCTCTGATATGAGCACGTTTTTCCCCGCCGGCAGAGAAACGTCTTTTCCGCGTTTTGCGGGTAGTCTCGTTCCAAGCACATCATAACCATCGGAACCCGGCGTAGCGAAGCTCCTTGACACGAGAACCTGTTTTTCCTCTGTTTTTTCGAATTTCATGACATTGCGAAAGTCTATTCTGTCTTCCCGTTCTTCATCGACTTTCAGAAAATCATCCATCGAGAAATGAAAAGTCAATTTTCCATTCTCACCATCCACCGCCGGTTTTCCCTTTGCAACCAAAATTTTTTGCCCGTACATTTTTCCTTCAAGCATAAAGGCAATCTGTTCTTCATCCACTCCCGCCTTCACTTTATAAATGCGGCCCATCTGGTCAAGCACTTCCTCAACCGACATTGTTTTTCCGCCTTCTTCTCCCGCATGAAGCGTCAGAAAAGCCTGCATCCTGTCGCCGGAAAGCTCTATGCTGATCTCTTCGTCAAGCTTTTTCTCCTTCTGTGGTTCCGCTATTTTTTCACGGCATGCAGCACCCTTTTTAATGAGTGCCGCAACAAGCGCCATATCAGCGCCTTCCACTTCTTTTCTTTTCAGGTAATCCGCAACCTTATCCGGCGCGACCACGGTATCTCCATCTTCAGCAGGCTCAATGATAAAATATACGCCTTCTTCTTCATAAGCAAGTGAAAACAAACCCTCTTTTCTATCCTGCTTTGTATCCATCTCCGGCTGCGCCTGTTCTTCGCGTTCCTCAGGCGTCGCAGATACTTCACAAACACCGGGCTCCTGTTCCGGTTTTCTTTTCTGGAATAACGACATAAAAATCCCCCCTAATATTTCGCCAGCTTTTTACGGATGGTATTGATTGCTTTGGTATGGATCTGTGATATTCTCGATTTCGTCACCTGTAAAATTTCTGCAATTTCCTTTGGAAGCAGCTCCTGTCTGTAATACAGGTCGAGCACAAGCTTCTCCTGTTCCGGGAGTTGCCCGATAATCTCTTCCAGTACCTCGCTCAGTTCTTGCTTTTCCAGCCTTTTTTCCGGTAAATTGTCCTGATTTTCATCATGGATCGTATCGATCACGCGAAAAGGTTCGTCCGTGCCGGTTCCTGCAATAATAACGCTTTCAAAAGAGATAATATTGTAGATATATTCTTCTTTAAGCGTGCTGCGAACCTGCTTTACACTGAACCCAAGGTAATCTGCAAGCTCCTGGTCATGCGGTTCGCGCTCCAGCTTCATTGTAAGCTCTGTCACAGCATCCCGTACCTTTTTGATCTTTGCCCGCATCGTCGTCGATATCCAGTCCTGCCGGCGCATATAATCAAGTATTTCTCCCCGGATGCGTTTACTTGCGTAAGTCTCAAACTTTGCGTTCTTTTGCGGGTCAAATTTGTCGATCGCATCCATCAGGCCGATTACGCCGTTACTGAGCAGGTCGTCATAATCGTTCTGGTGCTTATACACCGGCATCATACGAAGCACAATCGCCTTTACCAGATACAAGTAGTGTACCAGAAGCGCATTTTTGTTTTCAACGCAGGGATCCTGGAAATAGCGGTCCCATAAAACCTTCACTTTTTCGCCCGCCGTATCCGTCAAAAGCTTTCCCTCCAATTACGCGTCTCTTACTTACTTGCGCCCTTTTACCTGCTGGCGGTATATATACTGCCTCAGGCTTTTGCCTATGCGCGCATCGTCCAGGTCAATAAAATGCACGCCCACGCGGATAAGCCTGTTTCGTTCATCTCCTCCGTCTATGACGCGCGCAACCTTTGCACGAAGGTCATATTCCGTATCGCCAAGCCGAAACCGGCATCCCAATATCGTTCCCACTTTATAGCGATAACGTTTTTTTACGCTGCATGTGAAGCCAAGGCCGGTATCGGAAATATCCGTACCCTGGCACTGCCACGCCTCCTCTTCTTCACTTCCATCAACAATCCTCTTCAACAAAACGTCGAACAGCTTTTGCAGGCGGTAGGCTTCCCTGCGGTCATCCTCCATAATCGGCGAAATAATCCCAAGATGCGTCGTCCAGATATCTTCAATCCACTCGCTCCCCAACAACTGAACACGAAACGAACAAATATCCTTACGTCTCACGCAGCGTACGTCAAAACGCTTTTTATGATTGTTTATCTGCCTCAGTTCGCTCGCTATCTCTTGTACCCAAATATCGTTTCCTTCTACAAACTCAATATGCGTTTTAATGATATTTTCTTCCGGAACTTCAATATACAATAGGTCTCCGAATTTTGGCTGCATCGTTTTTTCTGTCATCTTCTCACCTGCTCCGCCTGATTAATCTGCTGAAAAAACCTTTAAGGCCCCGTGGCGGCTCCTTTATTTCCTGGAACGCAATCTCCTCCGCGATTTTCCGCAGCTGCATGGATACCGTACTTTTCGGGTATTGTATGATGTATGGAACCATTGCGGAAATTGACTGCGACATCCTTGTGTCCTCGGGAAGAAAGCCGATCATGCGCACATCGTAATCAAGATGCTTTTTCACAACCGCTGAGAAGTTGGAAAATGTAAGCTGTGCATTCTGTTCCGGCGCCCGGTTGATGAGCGCGCTGATTTTACATTGTTCATTCTCCTCGAGGGCTGTTTTCAAAATTACATAGCTGTCGATTATCGAGGTTGGTTCCGGCGTAATCACCAGTATCGTTTCATCGCTCGCGCTGATCATCCGCAGGATATTTGGATTCAGCCCTGCCCCCGTATCAAACAGAATATAATCCATTTCCTGTTCCAGCCCTATGAGCTGTGCCATAATTTTTTCCATTTGCTCTTCTTTGAGGGCCAATAGCTCCGCAACCCCGGAGCCTCCGGAAATATACCAAACTCCCGGAAAACACTCTTCGATTACGTCTTCCAGCGTTTTTTCGCCGCTGATTACGTGTTCCAGACTATACTGTGAATTTTTCCCGAGCATGATATTGCCATTTGAAAACCCAAAATCAGCATCGATGATTACCGATTTTTTCCCATATTCCGCAAGCGCCAGCGCAAAATTCACAGAAAAACTTGTTTTTCCAACTCCGCCCTTTCCGCTCGTAACGCAAAATAATTTTGCTTTTTTGTCCGCCGGTTCTCCAACTTTCTTCGAGGCCGCGTCCACTCTTTCCTGAAGATGTTCTGCCTGTTTACTCATCTCAGTTCTCCAAAATCGACGTAATGATCTCTTTGGCGGATACAACTTTGATGTCATCCGGTACATTCTGGCCGCATGTCAGATAGGAAAGCGGCATACCACTGATCTTTGCAACGCTTACAAGCGGACCTTTTGTGGGCAGTTCGTCCGTTTTGGTCGCAATAATACTGTATTGCTTGAGAAAAGAATAATTGGCAATCGTCGAGCTGAGCACGCGCTGGGCTGTAGACATACTCAGCGTGATATAAATATCATCGATCCCGCCAAGCTGTACAAGCTTAGCGATATCAAGCCGATACTCCTTATCGTCCGAAACCTTACCCGCCGTATCGATGAGTACAATATCCTTGTCTTTCATGGCTTCAAGCGCATCCTTGATTTCCTCCGGACTGTAAATCGTAATGCAATCCGTTTTCAGTATTTCGCAGTAAGCATTCAAATGCTCCTGTGCCGCGACGCGGAATACATCCGCGTTTATGATCCCCACGTTTAACTTTTTATCATAAACGAGCATATAAGCGAGCTTAACGAGCGTTGTTGTTTTGCCAACACCCGTCGGCCCCGCAAATAAAACCGTCTTCTGCTTGAATTTTGTGCATTCAACCGTATGTGGTTTTCCGAGCATTTCCTCGAGCAGGGATTTTGCAACATCTGTTGCAGACGCGCTGCGTTTGTTGCAGACGCTCTCAATTTCAGCACATAATTCTTCTGCCGTTTCCGTATCTACATCGCCTGCCGTAAGTTTGCGGTAAACTTCCATGACGTCTTTGGAAAAACGCCTGTCCGCAGGCTGCTGCTGCATATCCACCTTTTCGCTCAGTTTGCCGATCAGGCTCCGCAGCTCTCCAATGCTGTCCGAAAGCCCCTCCGCATCGGGAGCTTTCCCTGTATTATGCAGTTGTGCAGCGGCGGCAGAGGCAGCGTAAGCGTTTTGCACATCGCTTCGCATCGGCTGGAAGGCCGGTGCAGCCGGAGGCGCTTTGTACCTTTCCTGTTTTACCGCTTCGTCTTCGTAACCCGCAACCACTTCGAATACTTTTTTAGAAAAAATCCCCAGAGGCCCTTTTTTCTTTCGAACCTGCTTGCTGCTCAAAATCACCGCATCCGGTCCGATTTCGTCCTTCAGAACCTTCATTGCCTCCGACATGTTTTCCACGTAAAACTTTTTTAATTTCATTTCTGCACAAACCCTTTCCACTTCCGGTCAGCAATTCCGGCCACACGTGCCTCTACTGTATATTCGATCCGACCGCTCATTGCTGATCGGGGGTGATGCTGATCACACCATCCGAGAAAACCTCGACATTATTGTCAAGCTCGTTATAGGAAAGCACAATCAGATCAGGTATCATCTGGCTCGTCACGTTTTTAAACTGCCTGCGCACCAGAGGCGAGGTCAGCACGATAGGCGTAATACCCATTTGATTCATCTTTTCAATGACAGCCTTCAGGCTGCTGAAAATCTTTTGAATTTCTCCCTGCGTAAGCGCAACATAAGTCCCCTGTTCCGTCTGCTTGGTCTTATCGGCAATCAGCTTTTCAAGCGACGGATCGAGCGTAATCACGCGCGCCTTGTCGTCCGGCACAAAGCGTTTGGAGATCGTACGGTACAGGCTCTTGCGCACGTATTCTGTCAACAGGTCGATATCGCGCACCACAGCGCCGCAATCGGCAAGCGTTTCGAGTATCGTTCCCATATCCCGAATGGGTATGTTTTCCCGAAGCAGGTTTGCAAGTATCTTTTGAATTTCGCCAAGCGAAAACAACTTTGGCACCGTTTCATCGACAAGGGCGGGCTGCGTTGTTTTGAGATTATCAACGAGCGTCTGCACCTGCTGGCGCGTCAAAAGCTCGAAGCAGTGGCGCTTAATTGTTTCTGTAAGATGCGTAGCAATCACAGAGGGCGCGTCTACAGTCGTATATCCCAAAAGCTCTGCCTTTTCCCGTTCGCTTTCCGGTATCCACACGGCAGGTAAACCAAAGGTCGGCTCCACCGTATCAATCCCCTGTAATTTTCCCTTTACATCATTGGTGCTGAGCGCCAGTACATGGTCGAGCATTACCTCTCCCTTGGCGACCTCCACACCCTTGATTTTAATCACGTATTCATTGGTGCTAAGCTGTATATTGTCCCTGATACGGATAACCGGCACGATAATTCCAAGATCAATCGCGCATTGCCTGCGTATCATCACCACACGCTCTAAAAGATCCCCGCCCTGGCTTGTGTCCACAAGCGGAACCAGTCCGTATCCCATTTCAATCCCTATCAGCTCCACCTGAAGCAATGCGGTTACATTTTCCGGCTTGCGTTTTTCACGCGCGGCGGCAAGCGCCTTATCCTCTTCCTGCGCCTGCTGCTCAGGCTTTTTGTTCGCACGCAGCAGTACGATCCCAATGACCAGTACAAGCCCTGCCACTATGAAAATCGGCGGCTTTGGCAGTCCTGGAATCAGGCTGATAAAAATCAGCATGATCCCAAGCATAATAAATACATAGGGCTGCCTTGTCAGCTGGTTGATGAGGTCACGGCCCAGATTGCTCTGCGACGCAGCGCGCGTCACGATAATTCCGGTCGCCGTCGATACCATCAGCGCCGGTATCTGGCTGACGAGTCCATCGCCAATCGTTGCAATCGTATATGTCTGTAAAATCTCGTCAAACGGCGCTCCATCCCCGTTCATAGAGCCTATGATGAGTCCGCCGACGATATTGATCACCGTTACGAGGATGCCAACCACGGCGTCGCCCTTTACAAATTTACTCGAACCGTCCATCGCACCGTAAAAATCCGCTTCATTTGAAATTTTTTCACGGCGTTCCCTTGCCTGCTGTTCATTAATCAATCCTGAATTCAGGTCTGCGTCGATTGCCATCTGCTTTCCGGGCATTGCATCCAGCGTAAACCGTGCGGACACCTCAGCCACGCGCTCTGCGCCTTTTGTAATGACCACAAACTGTATTACGATAATAATCAGGAATATAATAATCCCTACAACCAGGTTCCCGCCCGTTGCGAAGCTCCCAAACGCCTCGATTACTGAGCCTGCGTTTCCCCCATTCCCCAGGATCAGCCGCGTAGAAGCGATGTTGAGGCCCAAACGGAACAGTGTCAAAATCAACAACAGTGACGGGAACCCGGCAAAATCAAGCGCTTCATGGACGTAAAGCGTCATCAGAAGCACAAGCAGGGACGTCGATATATTAACGACCAAAAGCACGTCCAGCAACACCGGCGGCAGTGGAATTATGATCAGCAATACTACGATTAAAACAACAAATGCAATTCCGGCGTCCTTTATTTTCATCCTGACCTCGTTTACCCTTTATCTCCCAAACTTATCTGAATCTTCCGCCTGAAAGCGGAGGATTACTTACCTGTTTTTGTTTTTTGCCTTGTAAACCTGAGCGAGTATCTCCGCTACGACCTGGTACAGTTCCACCGGTATCATGTCGCCCACCTCGCAGGTCGCGTACAGGCTTCGTGCGAGCGGTTTGTTTTCCACCAGCTCCACGGAATTTTCCTTTGCGATCTCTTTGATTTTTGCCGCCACATTGTCCTTGCCCTTTGCAAGGATAATCGGAGCGCTGTATTTTGCATCATCGTATTTCAGCGCTACCGCATATTGCGTCGGATTTGTAATCACCACGTCCGCATCCGGAACGTCCTGCATCATACGCATCATAGCCATCTGGCGCTGTTTCTGGCGTATTTTCCCTTTGATCTGCGGATCGCCTTCCTGCTGCTTCATTTCCATCTTGATCTCGTATTTGGACATCCGCAGGTCCTTTTCATACCGCCACCTCTGGAACATAAAATCCATCAGGGCAATCGCAGCAAGGAAAAGCATTATATTAAATGCCGCGCTGATGATCATATCAGCGATTTTCAGTATGTTGGCCTCGATGTTTGTACTCATCATGGTTGCAAACGCAGGCATATTGCCCTCTATCTGCAAATAAATGATGACGCCGATCACTACAACCTTCAGGATCGATTTAATCAGTTCAAACAACGTACGTGTGGAAAACACACGTTTGATCCCCTCAAAGAAATTAAGCCTGCTCATCTTCGGCTCCAGCGCCTTGGTGCTGAATAAAAAGCCTGTCTGCACTACGTTTACTACAACCGCCGCGAGAAGCGCCACCGCAAGTATTGGCAGCATGATCTGCAAAAAACCGTAGATCATCGTCTGCATCACGGGGATAATGCTCTCTGTCGTAACCTCGTCCTGTATATATTGTCCGGAAAAAAAGCTTCCGGAAAAATTAATAAGCCCCTGGGCAATCACAGGCATCAGCAGCTTAAGCGCGCCAAACATAATAAGCAGGGTACCCGTCATCACGATTTCCGTGCTTTTTAAAACCTGTCCGCGCTCTCTTGCGTCTTGCCTCTTTTTTGGGGTTGCGCTTTCGGTTCTTTCCCCGCTGCTGTTGTTATCTGCCATTTTCCCTAACCCGTCAGTGCCGCGAACATTTGTTCGAGCCCTGCAAACATCTGGTCAAACACCTGCGGCATAAAGGCCACATAAACCGGAATCATTGCAAACAGCACCAGAAACCCCAAAACGATCTTTACCGGTATGCCGATCGAAAATGCGTTCATCTGAGGCACCATGCGCATCAGTATCCCAAAGCACGCCTCTCCGAGCAGCCCGGATGCAATAATCGGCATCGCGACGATCACCGCAAGCAGGAACGCCTGAATGAACAGCTCCAGAGCCACCCAGCCAATATTTGCGTTAAAGCTTACCTGTCCGATCGGTATCTTCTCGATGGACAGATACATAATCTTCAGCAGCCGCTCATACCCTCTTGTTGCGAAAAACACGAGCAGCATCAGTATGTTCAGGAAATTTCCCACCATCGGTATACTGATATTGTTCTGCACATCAAACACGTTGACCATGCCAAACCCCATCTGCATATCGATGAGCTGTCCCGCCGTAAACGTCAGGTTGAAAAACAGGTTGAGCACATATCCCAATATCACGCCGAACAGCAGCTCCTTGATGCACAAAAAAATGTAGATGAGCGTGTCATCGTGATAATCAAACGCCTGCATCTGCTCTGAAATCTGCGGTATCGACTGTAAAAACAAAAGCGATATGCAGATACAGTACCCTATTTTTACAACGTTTGGGATATTCCTCCTGCCAAAAATCGGCGAGGAAAAAATCAGTCCGGACACCCGCAGGAAAAGCAACAGATAAAAATCCCAATTTTGCGCAAACACCGTAAAAAAATCCATCGCAACCGCCTTTACGCCACCGTTACGATGTAACCATAAATACGATCCGTAAATTCAGTCAGATTGTTCAGCATCAACCCGCCAAAAATGAGCACTGCCAGCAGTATGCCGATAATCTTCGGCACAAAGGTAAGCGTCTGTTCATTAATCTGCGTTGCAGCCTGGAAAATCGATATGATGATGCCGATTACAAGCCCGATCAAAATAGGCGGCAGCGCCACTGTGAGCACTGTGCTGATTGCATCCTGCATTACTTTTATAATTGTCGCCTGATCGATGATAATCACTTCCTTGTCTTAGCCTGGCCTCACTGCCAATATCGGCCTGTCTTCGTATTTCTTCCCCTCTCAGGCCAACTATGTGAACGTTGTAAGCAGCGACTGCATCGTGAGCGACCAGCCGTCCACCAATATAAACAGCAGCACCTTAAAAGGCAGCGAAATAACGATTGGCGGAAGCATCATCATGCCCATCGCCATCAGCGTACTGGATACGACCATATCTATCACAATAAATGGAATATAGATAAAGAATCCAATCTGGAATCCGCGTTTCAGCTCGCTCGTGATAAATGCCGGAATGATCGTTGTAGTCGGCACCTCGTCAAGGTTCTGCACATCCGACGTATCGGAAAATTCCATAAACATTTCAAGGTCCGGCTTATAGGTCTGGTGCAGCATGAAATCACGGATCGGTTCCTCCGCCGCGTCGACAGCCTCTTCAAATGTGATTTCCTGCGCCACATACGGATCGATCGCCTCGGTTTTTACCTGCGTAAATACCGGGGCCATCACAAAAAACGTCAGGAAAAGCGCAAGAGCAACCAATACCTGATTGGGCGGCATCTGCTGCAACCCAAGCGCATTTCTTGTAAACGAAAGTACAATGATGATTCGGGTAAACCCTGTCACCATCAACAAAATCGCGGGTGCTATACTGAGAATCGTAAGCAATCCCACAAGCTGCAACGCCGTGGAACGGCTCCCCACGAGTTGTGTAAGCGGATCAGATCCGCTGTCCGCCCCCGTGCCATCGCCCGTCGTATCTGCACAGCCGCATAACAAAACCACTGCCACAATTATAATAACGGTGAGTAAAACTACCTTCTTTTTCAATCAACAATACCCCTCGCCGCCGGCGATCATTCCTTACCCAAATGTCCTTTGTCCTGATTATCGTCCTGAGCATCCGGCTGCGTCTTCTTTTCAGCCATCATTTCTTTAAGCTGTGCGTCAAACATCCTTTGCTGTTCTTTGTTTCTGCCTGCCTTTTGGAAATAGCCCGACGCAACAATCCGGAAACTTTTGCAAAACCGCCTCCAAAAGTTCTCCGGCCGCACGGGCGCCGAAGCTACCGGCGCTTCCCCGCTTCCAGCTGCATTTTCAAGCGTTTGCTCTTCCTGACCGGCTTGCGGTTCCGGCGGCGTTTTTTCCAGCTCTTCTTCCGTTTGGATCGGCACTTTGTCGATACACTTGATTTCCTGCGCCGTTGTACTCAGAAGATAATATTTTCCCTGGAATTCGACCACCATAACCGTTTTATCCCTGTCAATCGCAATCCGGTCTGCAACACTCACCAAATGCCCCAGCTCCTGGCGCTTTATGCCCGGCCCCGACTTGCCCGGCTCCTTTTTCATTCCCTTGCGCATAGAGCGTTTCGCAACAAATTTTGTCAGGAAATAAGCGGCGAGCAAGATCAACACTAAATAGACGATCATAACCAGTATATTCTGGAAATCGATCCCCTTAGCCAGTTCGACTGTCTTTTCTTCTACCACGTTTTTTGATCCCCGCTATAGCTGCATCCGCATAACTTCGTTATATGCGTCAAGCACCTTATTGCGTACCTGCACGACCATATCAAGCGCGATTCCCGCTTTATTGCTGTTGATCATTACGCCTGCAATGTCGTCCACTTCGCCTGCAAGCAGCGCCTGTGTGTCGCTTTGTGCGGTTTGATTGAGCTGATCGGTTTGGGCTATGGCGTTTGTCAGCATATCGCTGAATGAAGCCCCCTGCCTGTTTTCTGTCTTTTGGCCTGCCGCAGCCTGATATAATTCTGCCGGCGAGGCAATAGAAGTGATATTCATGAATCGATACCCCCGTAAATCGTCTGTTATTTCCCAATATCAAGCGCGGACATTGCCATGCTCTTCGTTGAGTTCATAACGGTAATATTGGCCTCGTAAGACCTCGTCGCAGACATCATGTCCACCATTTCGCGCGCAAGCTCCACATTGGGCATACGCACATATCCAAATTCATCCGCATCCGGATGCGTCGGATTATAATCCAGCTTGAATTCGGATGGATCCTCCGCAATTTCCGTAACCCGGACTCCGCTCCCCGCAGTACCGGAAAGCGAATTGTTGAGCTGTGCTGAAAACGGCGTTTCCTCCTTCTGCTGGAATACCACATAACGCCTTCTGTAGGGCTGTCCGTTCGCAGTGCGCGTTGTGTTGATGTTTGCCACATTTTCCGCGACAACATCCATACGCAGCCTTTGCGCGGTAAGCGCCGAAGCCGTAATGTCCATTGACTGTAAAAAAGCCATGTTCCTACCTCCCCGTCAAAAACCTATTGTCCCTTAATTGCCGTACGCAGCTGGTTAAACTGCCCGTTCACCTTATTTAAAAGCGTGTTATAATAAATCACATTTTTTGCAAAATCAGCCATTTCCTGATCGATATCCACATTGTTGCCGTCCATGCGGTAGATTGTGTCCGCATTTTTAACAACAGCGGCCTGCACATTCGAAGAATCTCCCGCGCCAATCGTACGGTGGGTATCGCGCGTCCTTGTATGCCGGAACCCGCCTTCTTCTTCGGATTGCAGCGCTTCTTTGTACAGCGACTCAAATTCCACATGGGAAGCCTTAAAATCCGGCGTGTCATTATTTGCCACATTATCCAGTATCACAGAATTACGTTTCCACGAAGCTGCGACGCCCTGTTGCAGCGAATTGACTCCATCAAAAATATTCATATTTACAGTCATCCTTCCCGCAAAACAATATCCCCGCTTAAAAAAGCATATAGCTATTGCAATATTATATCATACTATACCAAGTATATCCGATTTCAAATTTTCTGTCAAACGTTTTCGTCCGCCTTTTCGCATTCGGCCAAAAGATGGTCGATCACCGAAACCAAATGACCGATTTCCGGTTTGGAGAGCTGTTCGTCAGCCCCGACCTCTTTGCACTTAATACGCATTTCGTCATTGACAAGCGAAGAAAAAATGATGACCGGTATTTTTTTCAAAATGGCGTCTTCCTTCACAAGCCTTGTCAGGTGATGCCCATCCATTCTTGGCATCTCGATATCCGTTATGAGGCACGCGACACGCTCCAAAACAGGCGCTCCATTTTCACAGGATTTTTTCACTTCACACAGGTAATCCCACGCTTCCTGCCCGTTGTCGCAGCGTTCCGTATTGGTATAGCCCGCTTTGTGGAGCGCTTCTGTTATCATTGCCGCGAGCAGCGACGAATCCTCCGCGATTAAAATCGGCCTCTCGTCCCTCATGCGCTCGCCGAGCTTATCGATCTCCGATAACTGAATGCCCGTCTCCGGCGCGATATCTGCCACAATCTTTTCGAAATCAAGTACAGAGATCAGCCTCCCGCCGTATTGTGCAAGTCCGGTCACAATTCCTTCCATACCGCCATAGATTGTTTTATCAGGCTTATCGACGTCCTTCCACGAAATTCTGTCAATTCCTTCTACTGTATGCACGCGGAACGCAATATTCATCATGTTGAAATTGGTTATAATGAATAAGTCCTTATCCTTATCGTGTTCCTCGTCCATATCGAGGTATGCCGGAAGGTCTATCACAGTAATCACTATGTCCCTCGGCTTAAATACCCCCTCAACCGCCGGATGTACATGCGGCATTTTTTTGACTGGTGAAGGCATCATGATCTCTTTGATCTTTGCCACGTTGATCCCAAAGGTATTGCCGGCGATCGTAAATTCCATGATTTCTATTTCATTTGTCCCGGATTCCAGCAGGATTCCCTGCTTTGCACCATTTTCATCCATAGCCCCTTACCGCTTCCCTTCACACTTACATATTTTTGCTCTTCAGGTATTGCCCAAGCTTCACGTCCTCACGCTTAATGTGGTTCAAAAGCCACATTCCTACCTTTGCGTTTACCTTGCCCACCAAAACGATAGACGAGCCATCCCTTTTGTATTCCGCCGCAATATCTGCCACCACTTTTTTAAATGTTTCATGATAGCCCTTATGCTTCATAAAATCAGGATAACCCGACTGCCTTTGCAGCGTTTCCTCATCACCAAAATGCTTTGTAATATAGTCGCTTAAAAATTGCAGCGTCTTTTCTACCTCAACGCGTCCCTTGCCCTGCGAGCACGCAGCCTCCAGTTTGTTCATCGCATCAAACAATTCCTTGTGCTGCGAATCGATCTTAGCGTTACCCGTTTCCAGGTCTCTTGTGAATACATATGCCATAAATGTTCATCCCCCTTTCCCGCTTTTTACAGCGATTTCACTGAATGCAAATTGTGCAAATCTCTTGCATTTGTAATTGATACCAAAAGCCTGTAACCAGCCTTTTGGCAAACTGCTATCATGAATTTCCCGGAAAACCCTAAAGCGCGCAGCAGGGTTTCCCCCGCCGCGCGGCTTTATGATCCGGTGAAAGAAAGCCTTTTACCAAAAGGGTTTCAGGCTTCTTTCCCCTTACTTTTTCAGAACCTCTCAGCCCAAACTTATCTGAGCAGGGACAGAACGTTCTGCGGAAGAGAATTCGCCTGTGCAAGCATCGCTGTGGAAGCCTGTGCAAGGATATTATTCTTCGTGAACTCTGTCATTTCCGAAGCGATATCCACGTCGCGGATACGGCTTTCAGCTGCCGTCAGGTTTTCTGCCGAAACCTTCAGGTTGGAAATCTTGTGATCCAGCCTGTTCTGCATGGAACCAAGCGCAGCCCTCTGGTCGGAAACCTTGTCGATTGCCGATCTTGTGGCGGTGATCGCTTTTCCGGCAGCATCCTGTGTGTTGATTTCGATGCCGTCAAGGCCAAGGCCTTTCGTGTTCATCGAGTCGATCGAAACGGAAAGCTGCTCGCCTTCCAGAGCGCCGACCTGGATGCGGATCGCGTCAAATTTCGTTTCCGTCACCGGTGTGAAGCCCGACGTATCGACCTTGCCGTCCACGATGAATGCCGAGCCCTTGATCTGAGCGTTCAGCACGTTGCCAGCAGCGTCTTTCAGGCCCTGTGCAATGTTTGTCACCGTATCGCCCGACTGGAATTCATAGGTGTATTCCGTACCGTTCGATTTGATGCTGATCGTATCTCCGCTCTTGAGCTTTACTGTGTCAAGCTCAACTGTGGATTTCGTTGCTGCAGCAGCCGTGAATTTCACGCCATATTCGCCAGTGCCAGCTACGTCCTGCGTTACTGTGAAGCCATCTCCAGCAGCTGTCGCTGCAACGGTAACATCGTTCATACCACCGTCAAGCGCTGTCACGAGATCCGCAAGCGTTTTGCTGGAATCCCATTCGATACCGACATTGCCTGTCTGAGCCGCATCACCTGCAGCGATCAGTTCAAACTTCCTGCCACCGATCGTAATCTGGTCGCCCACTTTCAGGTCTTCCGCTTTTACCTTAGCCGTCGTTACGCCTTGTGCAGCAGCGACCGTGTCAACACCTTTTGTCACTTCAGAAACAGCTTTTCCGCCGCCAAAGCCGCTTGTCGTACCCATGATTGCAGATTTATTCGGATCCGCCTGAGCAGTATCCGCTTCAAGAACAATCTTGTTACCATCTTTCGTCGCCGTATAGCCAGACAGAATCGGATCGCCGGAAGCATTGTAAGCTGTTACGATATCGTCAAGGTTATCTGATAAAGTATCGCCTGCGCCAGCAGTCCATGTAAGCTCTTTCCCGCCAATCGTAACCTTACCCTGTGCATTATCAACTGCAGTCGTACCTGTGAAATCGATCTCGTATTTCGCCTTTACAGCCGTAACAGCCGCCTGGCCCTTGGTTGTCACTTCCGTAGTCATAACGCCGTTATTCGCAGCGTCCACCGTCTCCGTCACGTTCACGCCCGCTGTCTGCGCGCTTCTCTGCGGTCCCTGATAGGAAAGGGAGCCGTCGAGGATCTTCATGTTGTTGAAGGTTGTCTGCTCTGCAACGTCGTTGATCTCGCGCTTTAACTGCTCGAATTCCTTTGCAAGCGCGTTACGGTCAAGCTCCTGGTTGGTGCCTGTAGCGGACTGGTTGGCAAGCTCGTTCATCCTCTGCAGCATGGAGTGCGTTTCCTGCAGCGCGCCCTCAGCCGTCTGTACGAGCGAAATCGCATCCTGCGAATTCTTTGTCGCCATGTTCAGGCCGCGGATCTGGCTGCGCATTTTCTCAGAAATCGCAAGTCCTGCAGCGTCGTCGCCCGCGCGGTTGATGCGGTAGCCGGACGAAAGCTTTTCAGCGCTCTTGGCTACGTTATCGTTGTTGATCGTGTACTGACGCTGTGTGTTAAGCGCCATAATGTTATTCTGAATCCTCATTTTTGAATCCTCCTGATTCTTTTTTGGCATCTTGCCGTTTTATTATGAAATCGCAGCATATTGTTTCTGTTGCGCCGCTGCCTAGGATTGCCGCGCCAGGTAACTTGTGTTGCGTTCTCTAGTTTCTTTTATCGTCACTTTTCCAAAAAACTTTAGCACAATTTTTATCTTTTTCGCATTACCCCAGAACGCTGTCCCACATCTCGTTCACCATATCGATACATTCGAAGTATTTTTGCGAAATTACATGCACCGGTATGCCGAGTTCCTGCGCGTTATTGGACATTTCAACCCAGTTTCCCTGCTCGTAATGCAGCACGAGGCTATACAGCGTACCCGCACGTCCCTTTTTTTCGAGGAGCGCTTCTATGATAACGTCTGAAAGGTTGAGCTGCCCAAGCGCTTCTTCAAGCGGCATATCCAAAAGATTGCCCAGCGTGGAAAACATCCCCATAAGGTATGCCTCCGATTTGGAAAGCGGCATATCCTGCGCGAGTAACAATAGCTCTGCGCACAGGTTCGCACGCAGGAACGACACCTTGATAAATTCAGAAGGCATTTGCGCGTCCGAACGGAAGCTCATCAGGTAAATCCACTGCTTGAGCTGTCCCATACCAAGCACCACCAGCGCTTGATGCACAGAGGACACCTTCTTGCGCAAGGCAAAATATGCCGAATTCACAAGCTTGAAGAGAGCATACGTAAGCGTTACATCCCGCGATACAAGCTCCTCTACCTCGTCAAAATTAATTTCGTCCCTCGTAACCGCCGCCATAAGCTGCAGGAAATTCCCCTGCAAATGCTGCATATTCCTGGTCTTTTCCGGCAACACCGTCGCTATGTAGGGCCCCTGCATAAACCTGATATGCAGATGCTTTGCAGCGTCCAATGCCTTTTGGTCGTTGATATTGTAAGCGACGATCTCTTTTTTGAGACCTGTTGCGATTTCTACAATATTATCAAGCGACGCAAGCCCCCTTGCGAAATTGAGTTTAATGATGTCTACGTAATCAAGTGCAGTCAGATACCGGCTGTTGAACTCAAAGCCTTTTAGCGCTACTTTATAGTTTTGTTTTTTATATTTCTGTACGATTTTAACCGCCAGCGGATTCAGCAGGACATCCTCATCGATCTGTATTACGAGTTTATCCGGATCAAATATGCGCGGCACATTTCGGAACAGGAGGTTGGGCGTAAAATTAACAAACGCAATTTTCCCCTCCAGAAAATCGCCGCTCTGGAACTGCATCAATAACGTTTCCACGGCATTTGCCGCATTGGAATCCCCAACGATTCCCATTCCTGTTCCTTCGTCCACATACAGGATTTCATATGCCCACAATTCATTCTCTTCATTGTGGATCGGTTGTTTTACAATATATGACTGCATATAAACCTCTCCTTACACCAATGTCCTGAGCCCTGCATAACCAAGCACCCTGTCCGCATAATCCCTGATTGACTGCGGTACGGTCAGATATTCCGGGCTGTTGCTGCTCGTTACGCCGCGTTTTGCGATATTGCCGGGGCCGGTATTGTAGGCTGCAAGCGCCAATTTTACATCCCCGTCGTATTTATCGATCAGGCGGGCTACCTCGTCGACGCCGCAAAATATATTTTGACGTGCATCATACACGTCGGTTACGCCAAATTCCCGAGCGTTCTCCGGCATGATTTGCATCAGTCCCTTCGCTCCCGCGCCTGACACGCACTGTGGATTGAAATCCGACTCCGCCTTGATAATCCCCATAATAAGGTTTACGGGAACGCCGTACGTTTGCGACGCTTCTTCGATAATATCCATATAGGGCGCGGCTTTTTCAATCATACCGTCGCTTGTATCTACGGCAGCCGTATAGGATGCGCCGTAACTGCTCATGAGCTCCGGCGTACCGCATTTCGCGCAATATCTTCCCGTTGGCACACCCGTATCCTGCGTCAGCGTGTTATAAAGCGCCGTCTGTGCCGAAGCAGTATCCGCAGTATCCTGCGTGGTTGTCTGCTGCGATACTCCAAGCTTATCCTGCAGGATCGATTGGAACTGTGCGTTTGGAGTCCCTAAAACGCTCTGAATACGCGCCTGGATTTCCCCAACCCTCGCCTGTACATTTTCAATTCCCAATCTGCTTTCCTCCGTTTACTTCTTCCTGTAAATCGACGGCCTGACATACTCAAAATCCGTCTCATTATTGATCAGCGTCTCCGAAAGGCCGATGAACAAATATCCTCCCGGATGCAGGCTGTCATAGAACTTTTTAGCAAGTCTTCCCCTTGTCTGCGAATCAAAGTAGATCATTACATTCCTGCAAAAAATCATGTGGAATTTCCTCTTAAAGTGGAATACAGGCTCCATCAGGTTAAATTTGCGGAAAATTACTTCGTTTTTGATTTCCTGTTTGACCTCATAGGTGTCGTCTCCTGCCTTCCTGAAATACTTTTTGCTCCAGTAAGGCGGCATGCGGTTCATCCGTTCATCCTTATACACTCCTGTTTTTGCGATGCGCAATACCTTGTCTGAAATATCGGTCGCAAGCACCTTCGTATCGAGTCCTCTTTTATTTCCTTTAAAATACTCGTCAATGAGCATCGCAATCGTGTATGGCTCCTCGCCTGACGAACAGCCCGCGCTCCATATGCAAAGATTTCCGTCACGTATTTTTGCAACGCTTTCAGCCAGTGCAACTTCTTTCATGAAATCAAAATGCTGTTCCTCCCGCATAAAATACGTGAAATTGGTCGTAAGCTTTGTAACGAGCATGGACACATCCTCGCCGGTATCGTCCTTCTCCAGATGATCGATAAATTCTCCAAAAGAATGAAAGCCCTTTTGTTTGAGCGCATTTGCCATTCTTCCCTCAATAAGAAGCTTTTTCTCACTGAGGTTGATTCCAAAATTCTGGTACATATAATCGCGCAGGCGATGAAACTCTTGTTCTTTTAGCTGCATACAATCCTCGTCATATCAATTTGTAGTCTCTTCTATAAAAACATATCCACCAACAAGCCGCGTATGTCGTCGATGTCATCCAAAAAGCTGATATTCTCCTTTTCCTGCTCAAGCAGTTTTTTTGTCATACCGTCCAGCTTTCCATTTACCGTTTTGATCATGGCAAATATCTTGCTGCGCCCATTCACGCCAAATTTGCTTTCCTTGCAGAATGCAAACCCATTGCTCACGGTTTCATTGATCAGTCTGGTAATCATCTCCCTGTATTTTTGCAGCTCGCCCATATCTGCGCGCTGCCCAAGCTTTGTTCCCTGTTTCTCAATGTCGGCAACCAGCTGGCTGACGTGCTTCATATATGCGGAATTGGTTTCCTTTGTCATCTGGCTCCGGAAAACCAGTTCCCCATCCAGCGGATTTGAAATTTCCGCATCGTTTCTGGCAATGGTCTCCATCGACAGGCTGTTGATTGTCTGAACCTTCATCTTTTCCCTTTGCTATTTGAGCGGCACTTGCTCATCAGGCATCTCCACTTCCTGCATTTGTTTGTTATACGCGTCTATCGTCCTGATAGACCTGGTTGTCTCACGCATCTGCTTCATTTGCTGTTGCATGATCTCTGAAAGCCGTTTTTTGTTGGCGTCCTCTGCCTTTTCAATTTTTTCGAGCAGCTGCCCGTAAAGCCACCTGTGCTTTTGCACTTCCTGGCCTGCATCTCCATCGTCCGTGCGTAAATTCAAGCCCTGTATCTTCCGAATGATTTCCGCACGTTCATCGAGCTTTTTCTCCACATCGCCG
This sequence comes from Christensenella sp. KGMB01412, assembly GCF_055522415.1. NCBI lineage: Bacteria > Bacillati > Bacillota > Clostridia > Christensenellales > Christensenellaceae > Christensenella > Christensenella sp. KGMB01412. Next base: position 50,612 of record NZ_JBVFVW010000006.1, read on the forward strand.
GGCTCGTCAACCTCCCCGGTCAAAAGCGTCGAAATTTCCTCTGTCAGCTTTAAAAAATCCTGCAAAAGTGCAGTTGCCGCTTTCCATGCGGCTTCATCATTATTCCGCTCCGCTTTCACTGAACACATCTCCATCCACGCTTCCTTTTGCTTCTCCCCATGCCTCGCAGAGGGATGTCAGCATTCCGATTACAGGATCAATTCGTTCCATATCCCTCGTAAGGCCCGCCTGGACGATCTCGTCTATCATAAACTGATAAAGCTCGAGCAGGTCCTTTGATACGTCAAACCTCAAATCAAGGCTCCTTACAAGCTCTAAAATGATGTTCTCCGCTTTTTCAAAGCATTCCAGTATTTTGCCGGACTCATTGTTTTCCTGTAATATCTTTGCCAGTTTCAGCTGTTTAATACAGCCTTCATATAACATAATGACCAAATCAATCGGACTGGCCGTGGTTACAGATTCCTGTTTATACCTGTTTTGCAGGTTTGCAGTTGCGTACAAAGCTGTTTCCTCCTACTATTTTCGTAATTGCCACGCAGTTTTTATCCGCCAAATTGCGCTTACGATCTTCCAAGCTGTGAATTGAGCGACGATATCTGCTGCGTCAGCCAGGTGCTTTGCTGTTGATACTGTGACATCAACGTCTCCATCGTTGCAAATTTATTGTATAGCGCCTCCTGCTGTTCATACATCTTCTTCAGCTGGTCGCTCATTTTTGTTTCCGTATCGCTGATCTGCTGGTTGGTATTTTTCAGGTTCGTGCTGCGAATCGTACTCCTTGCATCAGACAGTTGGTCGAAAAAACGGGAAATAAGGCCTGACTGCGCGTGTTCAACCTTGCTGTCCGTAGCCGTTGAGGTAGCCGCCATAACGTTTGCGACCGCATCCGGATCCTTTTTCATCATTTCCCGGAATTTATCCTCGTCAAATTCAAGCTGCCCGCCATACTTTTCCTTGCTGTAAGCAATCGTGGAAATCCCGAGGTCATGGGCCGAAAGCCCTGTATCCCCTACCGCCTCAAAAAGGCTTGTCCTCATGCCGAACAGAAGGTTATTGACCACGCTGTCGTTCCTCAATATGCCCTGTTTTGCCTTTTCATCCCACTGCTTCAGGTCATCTTCAGACAAGTCGGCACGTGCGGACTGGGAAAGCGGCGAATAATCATAATCAATCTCTTCTGTAATCTGTTCGTAAAGGGACTGGACAAGCTTGTTGTAATCTTCTACAAATTTCTTGACCTTATCAACCACCTTATCGATATCCTGCTCCACCGAGAAAGAAGCCGGGCCAAGCTCCGCCACCTTCGGATCTGAAGAGTCAAACGCCGTTTTGAGCGTGAACTCCATTCCATCGAGCACGAAGGAATTGGAGGATTGTGTGATGGTTTCCCCGTCGATTTCAATCGTCGCGTCTGTTCCGCGCGAGCTTGCTTCAGCCGTCCCAAAAAAGGAATCAGCGCCGCCAAATGCGTTCGCGCCGTCTTTATTTGCGACGGTTACCGTTGCATCGCGCCCTGTTTCACTACTGGTGAAAACAAACGAATCTGTAATCTGGCTGTAAGTAAGCTTTGCTTTCGCCTCTTCGTTTCCGTTCACTTTATTGATCATTGTCTGCAGCGTATCGGTAGTGTTGAAAGAAAAATCCACTCCGTTTACAGTGAAACTGAATTTGCCTTCCGAATCAAGCTGCAGGTCAATGCCCATTTTTGCCGCGGCTGTCGCAATGGTGTCTGTTCCGCGGTCAATGGTTTGATATTTTGTCGTTGTATCTTCCTTGATGCCCGTAAGGCCATCATTCCCGAAGAAATTTCCCGTCTTATTGGATACGGAAACCTCCGTACCCGTTCCTGTCACATCGCTGCGCAGCATAAACTGATCCTTCTCCTGGTCGTAGGTCATCGTAACCTTGGCGTCCGTATTGTCATTTACAGTCTGCAACACGGATTTTAGCGTATCTGACCGTTCAAAGGTAAAGGTTTCTCCATTGATTTCAAAGCTTATTTTCCCACTGGCATCAAATCCCAGGTCCTTACCGGTCGCCGTAGCGATCTCCCCGAGCGTCATATCCTCATTGATCAGGCTTTTGGCTTTAATTGTGGTATCCGTAATTCCAAACGCCCCGTTTTTGCCAAATACTTCAGGGCCGGCGGAATTTGCGAATACAAGCGCTGTTTTTTCGCCCTTTACCGTGCTTTCAAAATGAATCTGTCCTCCCACAACCGACATTTTTGCCTTGGCGGACGGATTTCCACTCACCGAATCCAGCACATCCGTCATTTTCTCGTCCTGGTCAAACACAAACGTCTGTCCATTGACAGAGAAGGAAAGCTTATCGCCCGAGCTTGAAAAATTGAATACTTTGGTTCCGTCTTCATAGGTAAGCTCGCTTAACTTTTGGTCCTGCCAGTCCGCTCCAAGCTTTTTTGTGCCTGAAACCGATGCAAGCGAATTCGAATTTGCCGTTCCCGTAAGCCCCGCAACCCTGTTCCTGTACTTCGCCCCATTCACCGTCGCATATTCCGCCAGCGTGGTTTTTGTAATTTTATGGTTTGAAATCGTGGCGTTTGCCGTGCCTTTGATGTCAAAATATGAACTGTATTTATCTGAAATACTGATTTTATAAGCCTTGTATACATTCGTAGAGAATATATTATCCGCGCTTGTCTGGCTCATATATTTATTGCTGAATTCCAAAAGCTTCGTATTAATGTCCGTATATGCGTCCCGTTTCCATTCCAGCTTCGTTTTGCTCTGATACATACGGTCAAGCTTTGCCTGCTCCGATTTCATCGCTTTTTCAATCAACGAGTCGGTATCCATTCCAGAGATGAGTCCGGTAATCCTCGACGTGGAATAAGAACTGATTGGATTTGTTGCCATAATTCATACTTCCTTTCAAAACATTTCGTTTGGTAAACAAACGGTCTTACACTGTTTATATCGTATTGTTTGCCAAAAACTTTAATGCTTTTCTTCAAATATGCACAAAATAGTCGATTTGTGACATCGTATTATTGCTATATGCGTCGGAGCAATATCCGTTGCGAATCAACTGCCTGCCCGCCTGTGCGATCGCGACTCCACGCGTTTGGTCGTAAGTTCCGTCTGCGGATGGCCTCACCACCTGCAGGTGTCCGTGCCCCGAAGGATTTTTCCACGATGTTACCGCGGGCATCCCTGCGTTCGCATATTGCTGCGCTTCCTCAGCGGTTGCTTTTCTCCATCCATAAGCGGCTCCATTACCGTTCAGCCAGTCGTTCACGCCGTTCGCATCAAGCTCTTTCGCATTCGCGCCTGCCGAGGCCATAGGCACGCCCGTCGCCGCATTGATAAAATGGGGTATCTCCGCCCCCATCGCGCGCGTCACATCCCACGCAAAAATATTGCAGTATGTATCTCCTGTACCGTTTTTATTGACACGGTAGCGTTCATTCGTTTCCACTCCAAACTGATCGATCACGCTTTCGTACGCCTGTGCGCTGCGTTCTCCGACATGGTTGGTAAGCGATGGATTGGACGGCAGCCAGGACGAGCTTGGTATTCCTTGCTGCGCTGCATTCTGGTAAGAATCCACAAAATAATGCTGGCATTGCGACGTCGTCCCCGTGCTGCCGGTAAGGTTCGTGTTTCCGCTTTTCTGCTGCGATAACAAAATCATCATTAACATAAGCATCATACTGCTGTCAGAGCCGCCCATTCCGCCAAGCATGGAAGAAGAGCCGCCCATTCCGCCAAGAAGCCCGCTCATAGAGCTGCCTGATGAGGAAGAATCAGCAAAGCCCCCGATTGATCCGGCCTGCGAGCCCATGTAACTGCTCAGAAGCTCAAGAAACATATTGTTGTTTGAGCCGCTTTGCGACGTACCCGTGGCCGTGCCGTTATACAAATTTGAATTGATTCCATTGATCGTAGACATTTTCTCCTCCGTTATAAGGACTCAAATCCTGATATCGATTCCTTCCACCCGTGCTGCTGGCGCTTCTGCTCCAAGCGCTTGCGTCGCGTTGAGCGGCGTTACAGGCGTTTTGATCCGGCATACGCTGATCCCGCCAATTTTAAAGTCGCTTTCTTTCAGCTCGCCGGCTAGCTGCTCTGCGGCTTCCTGTAAAAATCGTTCCACGCGTTCGTTCTCCACCCTTAGCTCAACCATAAGCTCCCCGCTTTCCGTCCTGAGCACAGACTCCACCCTTCCCATATATTGGGTTTCCAGGGCAATCAACACCGTCATACGGGTGCGCTCACCCTCCTGTTTTCCACGGTTGCGTTCAAACACATATAGCTCTGCAGTGTTCTTATTCCCACCGGTTTCAAAGGGTATCTGGCAATAATAAAAATGATTCAGCTCTGCGCCGATTTTAATCTGCGAGGACATTTCTCCCGCTTTTTGCGTGAGATACCCCCCTTCGCCCGTCAGCCTTGCCGCGTTCTCCCTTACATTCTCCGCGAGCGCCTGTTGCCCTTTAAGCGCCTGCTGCAACACTGCCGCATTTTCCGCATCCTGCCTGACCGGTGTGAAAAATTTCTCCAGCGCTTGGATGATCTGTTTTGCTTCCTGTACAGCCTGACCGTTGCCGCCTTGTATCTGTACCGGCTGTTCCTGTAAAGGAACCCCCTGTCCGGTAGCTGCCGCTGTTTCTCTTCCTGCGGCGCTTCCCTGTGTCTGCCTGTCTGTTCTTCCCGCAGGCTGCTCCTGTCCTTCCGCAATCTGTTGCTTCTGGATGCCGGCCTGTTCCTGTGGCGCGGCTTCGCTTGCAGGCATTTGAGCCTCGCTCGCTGCCTGTGTGTGTTTTGCGGTCTCGTAGGCTCCAACCAGAATCGCGCTCAGGGCTGCTTTCTGCTCCTGCGGCACCTGCACAGCCGCTGTAAATTTTTGTATTGCGGCTACCGCCTGTCCTTCTTCAAGACCGGAAAGCTGCTGTGCCAAAGCGCGCAGCGCTTCCGGTGCAATGCTTTTCGTTGCTGCCTGCCCTTCCTGAGCCGAAACACGGTTCAAAAAAGATTCTATAAAATCAGGCTTTTCCTCCACAGTTTGCCCGCTTGTTATCATTTGCTCGAGAATATTGCTCAGCTCCTGTGCAGTATCGCCAATGGGCTGCGGCTGTGAAAACCATCTCTGCAAAGTCTCAACGTTCTGCCTTGTAACCGGCACCTCGTTTTCCGCCATGAAAAACGCCACCGCCGCCTCAAGCAACGGAAACTGCTCCGCTATTTTCAGCAGCGTGCTGATTTTTGCCGCTGTCGGAAATACATTCCTGTCCAGCAAAAACTGGGCTGCCTTTGTATTGCTTTCCGAGGGCTGCACCCCCATGTTCATCAGGTATACCTGCATTTCGTTCGCTTCCAGATTCACCGTCTGCCCATTGATTGCCGTAAGGCGGAGCTGCGTCCGGCCTTCGCCCTTTGTTACAAGCGTCAGCTCTAAAACGTCACCGGGCACAATCCCTGAATCTTTGGGGAAATCCGCCTGAACCAAATCGCCGGTTGCGGTCTTAAGCGTCAGCTTTCCTTCAGAAACTTCCACAACCTGCGCCTGTGTGCTCTGCCCGGGAGCAAGGCGCTCAAATGCAGACAATCCGCCGCCAATTCCTGGCTTATTCCCGTTTCCCACAGGAGAAACCTGCATCATACCCGATATCTGCATTTGTAATCCCTTTCTTACGCAAAAGCGCTAATCATTTGCCAAATCCCTTCGATAAACTATAAAGGGATTTATACGTTTTCCCAATCAACCGATACGGAGTACCAGATGAAAACCAATTCAAAACCGGGCTCACAGGCCGCAGCCTTAAAATACGATCCTGAGCGTGACAACGCTCCAATTATTTCTGCCCTCGGCACCGGCTATGTCGCTGAAAAAATCATTGAGTCCGCCGAGGAACACAACATTCCCATCGTTGAGGATAAATCCCTTTCGGACGTTCTGGTAAAGCTGTCCGTCGGCGATGCGATCCCTCCCAAGCTGTACGAGGCCGTCGCGCAGATACTGGTGTTCCTGAGCCAGAAGGACAGCGAGTTCCATTCCAGAATCAAACCATAGCGGCTTTATTTTTTGACGTTTCCCGCAACCAGGTAATTCATCAACGCAGGAGCAATCTCCTCGAGCGGCTCTTGCTTTGTTACGGCGCCTAATTTTTTCGCGACCATCGGCATACCGTATACGACGCATGTCGCTTCATCCTGACCAATCGTAAATGCGCCCTTATTTTTCATTTCGAGCAATCCCTGCGCGCCATCCGCGCCCATTCCCGTGAGCAAAATCCCCACCGTGCTCTGATCTGCAAATTTAGCGACCGACTGGAACATCACATCCACCGACGGACAGTGCCCGTTGACCTTATCCCCCGCCCGGCAATGCAATACCATATCGTTTCCGCTTTTTGTAACCGTGAGGTGTTTGTCTCCCGGGGCAATATACACCCATCCGGGTTTTACAACATCGTTATCCGCGGCTTCCTTGACCGAAACGGCACATTCTTTATCCAGCCTCTGTGCGTACATATTGGTAAAAACCGGCGGCATGTGCTGCGTTACAACCATTCCCGGAATATTTTTAGGAAGTCTCCGCAAAATAACGCTCGTCGCTTCCGTTCCTCCTGTCGAAGCCCCAAGCGCAATCAGTCCGTGGGGATTACCCACAGTCACTCCCGGAGCTACATTTACCGTTTTTGTATTTGCGGCAGGCTTAGCCGGCCTTTGGAATCGTTTCATGGAAGCTTTGGATGCAATTACAATTTTGGCTGCAATTTCCTGGGTAAACGATTCGAGACATCCTTTTTGGCCGGCGGATGGCTTCGCGACAAAATCAACCGCACCCGCACGCATCGCTTCAAAAACAATGCCCGATACGGAGCTTACCACCACAACCGGCATCGGCCTTTGCGGCATCATAATCTTTAAAAAATCAATGCCGCTCATTTTTGGCATCTCAACGTCCAGCGTCATAACATCCGGTTTCAGGGCAAGTATTTTATCCTTTGCGTCAAATGGGTTTTCCGCAGTGCCCACAACCTGTATTTTAGGATGATTGATCAGCGAATTTGCGATTGCCGTCCTGTAAAATACGGAATCATCCACAATGAGCAGCTTTATTTTATTTTCGTTGCCGATAGCTTTCAAAGAGTTCTACCCCATTTCCGCTCAAATCAAATCGTTTGCATTTGGCATATTAATTTCCGTAATGCGGATTCCATAATTATCGTCAATGACAACTACCTCGCCCTTGCCGATACACTTTCCATTCACAAGGATGTCCACCATGTCCCCGGCTATTCTGTCCAGGACGATCACCGATCCGATATTAAAATCAAGAATATCCCTGATCTTTTTATGTGTTTTACCAAGCTCCACAGTTACGTTCATCGGAACGTCCATAATCATCTCGATATTGTCCAGCGACGGTATCTGCGGGTTCCCGGATATATTATTAAAGCTTGGAAATTGCGGTTCCGATACCCGTATGTTCTGCCGTTCCCGGATTACATTATTTTCCGGAGCGTTGTACGCCGGCTGCATATCTCCTTGCGGCTGCACATATTCGGCGGCAGGCTGCGGGTTGCTTTGCGGCTGCGCCTGCTGTGCAGGCGTCGCCGGTACTTGCGCAGCGGGCACAGAAGTCAATGGCTCTTCCGTCATTCCCGTGTCCTCCTGCATTTGACGCCAAACGCTGTCCGCCGTACTCTTTGCAAATTCCACCGGTATAATCTGCATAATCTCGCTCGTAAGCAAATCTTCGATTTCCATTTTAAAGCTGATCTTTACAAGCGGGCTTTCCGGATCCGCAAAGGAGTCCGACACTACGCCGCTGTCCATCACCAGCCGTCTGGTGGTCGGTGTGGAAATATTCACCAGCTTGTGCAGGATATCTGCGAGCGCCGTCGCCGAAGATCCGACCATCTGATTCATGATCTCCCCCATAGCGCTCATATGTATCTCTGTAAGCTCAATATGATCGGGATCCACTTCCTCCTCATCGCCAAGCATCAGATTTGTTATCAGCGCTACGTCATATTCTTTTAAAATCAGTAAATTATTTCCCTCAAGCCCCTCGGTATACTGCACCTCGGAAACCACAAGCGGCACAGGATACTCCCTGCTCAGGGAATCGAGCGTGTGGATCGATATCATCGGCGTTGTGATTCCTACTTTTCGTCCAAGAAGCGTAGACATTGTAGTGGCTGAGGTGCCCATACAGATATTGCCGATTTCGCCAAGCAGATCCTGTTCATTTTTTGTCAGATAATCATCCGTTAACAGGTCCGGCCCCTCACTCACCTGCCCTGCCTCTACGAGCATCTGCTCAATCTGGTCCTGGTCTAAAACTTCATTACTCAATGTTCTCATTCTCCTTGATAATCTTTGCTACCTGTACTGCATATTTATGATTTTCCGTACCGATCACACCCATAAATTTGGGAATCGATTCAACGCTTACATTAATCCCGTCCCTGATTCCATGATCCAGGCAGATAACGTCCCCCACCTGCATACCGATAATTTCAGAAAGAGGCGCCTTTGTTTCGTTAAAGGTGGCCTGCAGCGTCACATAAGTATTGTTAAGCTGCTCCTCCAGTGTTTTTTGCTTGCTTTCCTTTGCTTCCGTCACAGTATCGGCGAGCGTCCAGTTTACGGTATTCAGTTCCTTTGCCACCGGCTGGATCGAAAAATGCGGGATACAAAAGGATATGATTCCTTCAATCTCGTCCAGCTTCGTATTCATCGTAACAATAGCCGCCGGTTCATTCATAGCCGCGATCTGCGTAAACTGCGAGCTGTTTTCAATGCTTGTCAGGATGGGGTGCACATCCACGATCTTCTCCCACGCTTCCTTGAGCACGCCAATCATCTGGTGCAGAATATTTTCCACAATAGACATTTCGATTTCCGTAAACGATTTTTCGTTTTGCGAATAATCCGCCGCACCGCCAAACAACCTGCTGATCAGCGCATAGACGAGCGTTGAAGAAAGCTCTACAAGGATCGAACCCTGAAACGGCTTCATATCGATCACCCCAAGCACAACGGGCGAGGGAAGCGAATTATTGAATTCGCCAAAGCTTTGTTCCTCCACCGACACGACCTCCACCGTACAAACCGTGTGCAGGAGCCCTGTCAGTTTATTGGCAAACAGATACGCGAAGCTGTCATATACGACATTAAGGGTTCGCATCTGCTCCTTATAAAATTTATTTGCAGTTCGAAAATCATAGATTCGCACGCTGTTTGAATGATCGTTCGTTTCGTCGCCAAGCGAAAGGTCCTCCCCTGCGTTCAGCGCATTCAGCAGCTCGTCTATTTCATTTTGCGATAATACATTCGCCAATTAGCTTCCTCCTAAAGACTATTGCAGTTTCTGAAATTGTGGCGCATGCAACATTTGCATAAAACTGCTACGCAACAACATTTCCATGCGCACAGCGTGCGCTATGAATTGTTTGTATGCTGTAAAATATATAAGTAATGGCCTTTTTCTGGCTACTGTATAACGAAATCACTGATAAAAACCTGCACCAGGTCAGTAAGCTGTAACTCCTCCTGAATTGCAGCCGTCATTTCCTGCTCCAGTTGGTCGATTGCCCCCGGAGTGCGGAGGTCTTCTTCATTATGCGAGCGCAGCACCTTTACAATTTCGTTTCTGATTACCGCTACATTCGTTTCCAGGAAAGTAGTCTGATCCTTACCTGAAAGCGCAAGCGAGGTACTGGTTTTGCACAGCGCAGTGCTGTCTACAATATTTGTTACGAAATATTCACCGGGAACATAGTAATAAATTTCTTCATAATTGGTTCCTGTCGTGCCCTGATCCGTCTCGTCTTTATTCGCAAAAAAGTTAAAATATACAAAGAATGCCGCTGCAACTACAATTACCACAATTATGATCGGTACAATTTTCTTCTTCATCTTTTCCTGTATCCTTTGCTGTTATCGTTTTCCAATACCTCTATGCCCGTTTATTTGTCAGGCGGGGCGTTCATGCTCTGCACAATGAACTTGACGCGCCGGTTCTTCTGCCGGTTTTCTTCCGTATCATTTGGGGCGACGGGATCCTGATCCGCCCTCCCCGTCGTGTAAAACTTGTCATCCGTCAGATCGCTGTGCTCCGTCATATACCGCTTTACTTCATTCGCACGTTCGGAAGAGAGCGACCAGTTGTCCTTGAACTGCGTTGTGTTTTTGATGGGCGTACTGTCCGTGTGGCCCTGTACCGTAATCGCCCTGACGCTGTTTTGCGAATTTGCGATCATAGTTGCGACATTATTCAGAATATTCTCGGCATTCTCATCCCTGATATCGGCCTTTAGTTCGTCGAACAAAATTCCGTCCAGAACCGTAATATAGATATATTCCCCTTCCTTTTCCAACGCAATCGTGTTTTGCAGGCCGTTATCATTTACATACTGCTGGAGCTGCTCATACAGGTCATTAAATACCGCCGCAAGCTCCTGGTCGTATTCGTTCTCTTCAGGATTGTCATTACTGGCCTTATCTTCTTCCGTCTTATCCCGCGGCGTAACCTTTGGAATATAGTCGCTGGGCGCAAACCCCGATGTGGGGTTTAAGGGATCAATCGGCTCCACGATCGACGCAGCCGGTTCCCCGGTAAACGATTCCACAATACGAATCCATTTCGATTCACTCATCTGGGAAGATGCAAACAGCATAACGAAAAACGTCAAAAGCAGCGTCACAAAGTCACCATAGGTGTCCATCCAGTTTGCGCCGTCTGACTCGCGCTTTTTCTTCTGCCTTTTATCGCTCATTTGCCGTCATCTCCCGCTTCTTCCTCTTCTGTGGCGGTTTCCGGCTTCTTTTTCCCGCCGTTAAGGTCCGCGTCCGCAATGAAAGCATTGAGTTTATCCTCGATGACGCGTGGATTTTCACCATCCTGAATTGAAAGGATGCCTTCGATGATAATATCTTTGCAGACCTGCTCTTCCTGGTTTTTTGCACGTAATTGCGACGCAATCGGATTGAACACAAGATTTGCAAAAAGCACGCCGTACAGCGTCGTGATCAGCGCCAGAGACATAGAAGGCCCGATGGTGTCCATGTCGCCGGTCAGGTTTTTAAGCATATTGATCAGTCCAATCAGCGTACCAACCATTCCAAATGCGGGAGCTGCTTTTGATCCCGTTTCAAAAATCGAAATATAGTTGGAATGCCGCTCGTCCATAAAATACGACTCTGTCTCCATCATGCTTTTGACAAGCTCCGGATCAGTACCGTCAAGAATCAGCATCACACCGTTTTTGATAAACGGATCATTGATATCGGCAAGCTTATCCTCCAGTGCCAGCAGTCCGTTTTTTCGCGCGATATTCGCCATCTCAATAATTTCCGCAACCTGCCTGGAATAATCGGTATCGCTTTTTTTGATCGCAATTTTGATCAGCGTCGGTATTTTTTTCATATCCGCCATCGGATATGCTGCAATAATAGCTCCGATCGTACCGCCCGCAACGATTGCAAAAGATCCAAGATCCAGAAAATTTCCAACCGAGCCACCGTTGGTCATACCGATTGCCGCTGTTACAAATCCTATAACGATGCCTAAAATAATCGTAATGTTCAAGCCTATACACCTCTTGCCAGTCCTGTGTTTGTTCTAAGGTCTGCTACCCTTCCTGTTCCAAATTCTTCGCCACTACCCTGGGCAAACCCAAATAGATCCTTTGTTTGTACTCCACGATTTCATCTACAATTTCGGACGGCTTCTCCAGCACCAGGATTTTTTTTCCTGATGCCAGAGTAATCAGCGTGTCCGGAATGGTTTCGATCAAATCAATGGCTTCCGCGTTTACCATAAAGTGTTCGCCACTTATTTTAGAAACCTCAATCATACTTTATTCCTTTACCGTTTCAGGTTTACCAGTTCCTCCAGCATGGAATCCGTGGTGGTTATGATCCTTGAGTTCGCCTGAAATCCCCTTTGCGTGGTGATCATATTGACCATCTCCTCTGAAAGGTCTACGTTTGACATTTCAAGGGACGAAGGCGTGATGCTGCCCGTGCCGCCCGCGCCCGCGAGGTTATAGGATACGCGGCCCGTATTCGCAGTAGATGCGTAGAGGTTCGTCGCGACCTTTTCAAGGCCCTCCACATTTGGGAAGTTAGCAAGCGCCACATACCCAAGCACTACTTTTTCTCCCTTTGCCATCGTCTGTGCGCCGGGAATCGGCTGTCCGTCAGGGCCAATCGGAATCCCTTCCTTCTTGAGCTGTGCAATCACCGCTCCTTCCTCGTTGATCGTTACGTTTTCATACACGTCCTGGTCAATGATGATATCCCCAAGGCGGTTTCCCGCAGTAAACGTATCGTTGTTCTTTACCTCAACGCGCATATTGTCAATCACTGTGCTGAGATCTGAATAAACAGACGTGTTGAAATCTCCTGCGGCCACGTTTGCAAGGGCGTTAAACTCAAGCTTTCCGAAACCTGTATCAAGATGGTAGGTATCTCCCGCGGTCAATGCTGTCGCATCCGTTCCGTCCGCCGCCTTGATTTTCAGGTTGCTCTGCAGGATACCGTTTTTGTACATATTGACGGTTCCGTCCGCCTGCGCCTCAAACGTATAACTTCCGGCAGGCTGTGATTTTGCCGTTGCCGCATCCGGCGTCCATTTGAAGGTGTCATATTTCCCTGCAACCTGCGTATCGTTGGTTATGCCCACCGTAGTCGATGCGTCCCCGGCCGTGCCCTGCTGATAGATCGCGTTATATCCCTGAACAAAATATCCGCTGGGGCTTACGAGGCTGCCGTTGCTTGAAACAGACAGGTTGCCCGCACGCGAATACCGCTCTCCCGCGCCGGTACGAAGCACAAAATATCCGTCCCCGCTGATTGCAAGGTCCAGCGTATTTCCTGTATACTGCGCCGCGCCCGGGGTATGCTTGATTACGATCGAATTAACGTTTACGCCAAGCCCTACCTGCTGTGCATTAATACCGCCCTGCGTTGCCGAAGGTGCGGACGCCGGCGTTACCGTCTCGCTGTAAAGGTCAGCGAAATTTGCGGCGCTTTTCTTAAAACCAAGTGTGTTTACATTTGCAATATTGTTACCAATTACATCCATTCGAGTCTGGTGTGTCTTCAAACCAGTTACGCCCGAAAAAAGTGCTCTCATCATAATGAGCTGCCTCCTTAGTATGCTGTCTCTATGTCAATTATTGTTGTATCCATCATTATTATCCCTGCCATCATTGCAAATAATGTGGTACCTGCTGTACTTCCATATATCCGTCACATCCGTATGCGTCAGTCTATTAACTGATTTTTGTGATATATGAAACAGGGACTTCCTCTCCCTTAACGGTATTTCCATCCGCATCCACCGTATCCTTGAGCTTCGCGTAGAGTTCACCCGTGTTCTTGATCGTGATATACTCTACCTCGCCCTTTACGGTTACCTTTTGAGGTGTGATTGCGCCTGTGGCTTCATCCTTCACATCTTTTACGATCGTTGCTTCGACCGTTTTGCCGATCAGGTTCGCCGCCTGCGAAGTAAGCGCATTGGAATCCATTCCATTGTCGTACGTCGCCGTTACCGCACTGAGCGGCACATAGAAATCGCCAACCATCAGGTATTCCTTGCCTCCCTGGCTGGCTACCCCGCCTACCTTTCCGTAGACCTGCTGCTGCGTGCCGTTTTCATCCGTCACATTCCCAAGGATATATTTGCCGATCAGGGAATATGCCTGTGAGCTTGAAAACGACTGGTTCAAATTCTGCATTTGTGTCAATGAATTAAATTGAGCCATTTGTGCGATAAAGTCCGTATCCTCCATCGGCTGGAGCGGATCCTGGTTTGCGAGCTGTACTGCAATCAGCTGCAAAAATTCCTGTTCCCCAAGCTCGCTTGAAGGCGTTCTCTTGTTCGCGTTTACGGGACCGTTCGTGCCGCCCGTCGTTGGTGTTACTGCACTCGTATTTGCCATAATTACTCAAACAATCCTTTCAAAATTACTGTTTTCTTGCGTTTCTAAGCACTAAATTCCACAGAACCTCCCTGCTCTGCAAGTACATCGTAATAAGACAGATTGTCGTAAAACGCTGTTGCACTCTCGATGCTTTCCTGCGCCCCTCCGTGGCCGCCTCCCTTTGTTTCGTTCCATTGCCGCGATCCGCTGTTATCCTTGGAAGCAGAATCCGTCATCTGACCGTAGATCACTTCCATCTGAACCACATTGATGCCCTTATCCCGCAATGCTTCCTGCATTGCCGTCATATCGCTTTGCATCACCTGCTGCACATCTTTGCTTGAAGTCATCAGCTTTGCCACAATACCTTTATCCTCTGCCGAAAGCAGAATCGAAAGTCCACCCAAATGCTCCGGCTTCAACTGCAGGAAAAATTCCGTTTTTTCCTTTGTTACCGTGCTCTTGATTTGGTCAATCAGCTTTGGCAGCAATTCTTCCTTTTGCTGCACCTGTTGGTACTCCGGCTGCTGCTCTCCTGCAAGCTGGAACTCGACCTTGCCTTCTTTTGTGACGTTTGCGGTCATTGGAGACTGCAATGCAGTTTTTTCACCGCCGCCCTGTTTTTCTTTGCTGCGGGCTTCTTCGCTTTCTCCTGAAACCGTTTCCTCAGGCTGCAATGCCGGGACGGCAAATGTTTGATCTGTTTTTCCGGAGCCGCCTGCTTGCTGTCGTACAATCGCGTCCGCTTCACTCAGCGCCTGCCGTACAAACGGCTCCGCCTCGCGGTCTACCAAAACCGCAGCCTGCTCAGGCTCGCTGCTCGCTTTCTCCGGTTGCTTTCCAACCGCTGCATTCGCCTGACCGTCCAACACGTCAACCGCTTCCTGCAAAACAGGTTGTGTCTGCTGCGGCAACGGTCCAGTCCGGTCCACTGCTTCAGCAGCAGGCATTGGCGTTGACTCCACCGTTTGCGCGTCCTGCGCCGGTATGCTTTCCAGCGGCAACGCTACGGCTGCTGCAACAAGGCCCGCCTGACCGGCGTCGGGTTGCTTCTCTTCAGGTTCCGCTTTTTCACCGGGCGCCTTTTGCACGACGTCAGCTTCCGTTTCTTCCGGCTCCTGAGCTGCAACGGAATCATCTTTTACGGTTTCCGCTTTCGAGCTGTTGGCCTTATCGAGCTCCTGTGCAAATCCATCGTCTGTTTTTCCGTTTTCCGGAACGGTCGCAGTGTTCACTACAAGCTCCGTCACGTTTGTTATCTTCATCATCCTTTCTCACCTCCTTTCCTCACTTCTTTTATTTCAATGAGAATCATTGATTCATTTGCTGCGCCACGCTGCCCGCCTTTGCGGAATCCATAGCGCCCAGGATTTCAGCTGCTTTTTTCTGGTCCATCGCGCCCAGTACGCTTGCAATCCACTGGTCGCTGGCGACATTGTTAAAAATCCCTGCCGCCGCGTTCTTGTCCATATTTTCAAAAACGGAGGCAACCTCTTTGCCGGACGCTCCCTGTGTCGAGGTGCTCTTTGCGGCCTCCTGCGTCGTAAGCGCCGCTTCCCGCTCGTTTAACTGCTTTTCCCTGGTAACAAGTTCCTGCTGCTTTTGCTCAAGCTCCTGTTTCCCCTGCTCGTACGCCGTCTTTTCGCTCAGCATCATTTCGTATTGCGAATCCTGGGAAATAAAAAACGAAATAACCTTTGTTTTCACGCCAAGAAGGTTAAAATAGTACATCGCGCCGCCACCCGCTATCAGGATGACCACAATAATCGCTGCTACGGCTTTCCCGCTCAGCTTTTTCTTTTTGCCTTTCGGCCCCTCTTCCTGCGGTATTCCCTGTATTCTGTTATTTTCCTGCGCCGCTGCACGACTGTTATTCACCGCCACGTCTTTCTCCGTTCCCCGTTTAAATCGCCAGTGTTTCCGCTTTTGCCTGCATGAAGTCTTCTATGAGCTTATCATTATCCTTCTGGATCTCCGCCTTATATTCCTCAAGCTGCTCCTCGCGCATCCGTTCGAGCACCTTCTGCTCGTTCATCAGGCGCGCAAGCTGCTTCCTGCATTCCTCTATTTTTATATTGCAGTCCGCAATTTCGCGGTCTTTCCTGCTCATTTCAACGCTCAGGTACTGGAAATATTCCCCAAACATTTTTACTTCCGTCATACTCATTCCAGTCTTGCATTTCCTGCAATAAACCGCTTGTTGTCCATCGTAGGTTTGCTGCATGTCCACCCGCTGCGTTTGCAGTCCGGTCATCACCTTGTCAAGCCCCTTCAGTTCAACCCTTTTCTGGTTTTCCTCCGACTGCTTTACGTCGTATAGCTTATGTAGTGTAAACACAAATTTTTTCATCGCATTACTCCATCGTGCCTGCCGTTATCTCCCGCAGCCTGTCAATCGTTTCCTCAAATGTGGAACCTTCCCCAATCTCCTGCTTCAAAAATCCAAGAATCGGTTCGTGCAGGTTGATTGCCGTATCGATCCTTGGGTTTGCCCCCTGCTTGTAAGCTCCAATACTGATCAGGTCCTGCACCGCATTGTATTCCGACATCATGTTCTTGACATACCCCGCCATCTTCCGGTGCTCCGGTGTAACGATATCCGTCATCAGCCTGCTCACGCTCGCCAGTATATCAATCGCCGGATACTGGTTGTTGTTGGCGAGCTTTCTGGAAAGTACAAAGTGTCCGTCCAGAATGCCCCGCACCGTATCCGAAATCGGTTCGTTGAGGTCGTCGCCTTCTACAAGTACCGTGTAAATTCCCGTAATACTGCCCTTTTTTGACGTACCCGACCGCTCCAAAAGCTTTGGCAGCATCGAATATACGGAAGGCGGGAACCCACGCGATACCGGCGGCTCGCCCACCGTCATTCCAATTTCGCGCTGCGCCATAGCAAAACGCGTCAGGGAATCCATCATCAGCATCACCTTATATCCCATATCGCGGAAATATTCGGCGATCGCTGTTCCTACAAGCGCGGATTTCAAACGGAGCAAGGCGGGCTGATCCGAGGTTGCCACTACCAGTACAGACTTTTTGAGCCCCTCTTCCTTCAGGTCCTTTTCCATAAAATCAAGGACTTCCCTGCCACGTTCTCCCACGAGAGTAATTACGTTGATATCCGCGCTTGCGCGCCGCGCTATCATTCCCAGCAGGGTGCTTTTCCCGACGCCGCTTCCCGCGAATATCCCTATCCTCTGCCCCTGCCCCATGGTAAGAAGTCCGTCAATCGCCCGTACGCCAAGAGGCAGAATTTCCTTAATGCGTACCCGCTCAAGCGGATTGGGCGGCATATTCTCAACCGGATAATGCCCGTCTGTCACGACGGGGCCTTTTCCGTCCATCGGCCTTCCGAGTGCGTCAAGCACTCTTCCCCTCAAGCCTTCTCCTACCGCCACCTTATATTCGGTGCCTGTTGCAACCACTTTATTTCCCGCGCCGATGCCCGAAACATTTCCAAAGGGCATCAGCACCACATTCTCATCCTTAAATCCAACCACCTCGGCCAGAACCTCTTCGCCGCCGCTGTGTGGAAATATTTTGCAGATATCCCCCATTTTGACCATAGGGCCTTTGGACTCTATCGTCATGCCGACTACCTTTTTTACGGTGCCGCTCATCTCCAAAAGATTCGCGTGGTCGATCACCTGCTTCAATTTTTTGATTCTGTCTTCCAGCATTTTCAGCCTACTTCACGCAGCGCGTATCCCATTCTCTTAAGTTGCGTCCTTACGCCGGAACGTATTGTCCCGTACTCTGTTTCGATTACGCAGTCTCCCTTTTGCAGGGATAAATCCTGCTTTACCGTAATTCCGGAATTTCTCAGCTCTGTCACATATTCTTCTTCTTTTGCAAACAGATACTCATATTCGTGCTTGCTGACCTTTAAAATCATATCGCTATCGCTTTGTACCCTGGAAAGCGTATCGCTAAGTACATTCAGGAAGGCTTCCTCAGACTGGTCAAGCTTCTGCTTTACGATGTGCTCCGCAATGTAAAGGCTGATATCGAGCACGCTCTCCTCAACCCCGTCCATCATCTGCTCCTTTGCACGCACAAGCGTCATCAACGCCTGCTCCGCGGCTTCCTTTTCCTTCTGTCGTTCCGTCGCCGCAGCTTCCGCCGCGCCGGAAAGCCCGTCCTGATATCCCTGGGCCTGGGCGTCCCTGCGTATTTGTTCAGCCTGCTCCTGCGCCCCCGCGATGATCAGTTCCGCCTGTTTCTTTGCCTTTTGTATTTCAGCCTCAAGCCGCGCAAGTTCGTTTTGTTTTTTCTCTGCCGGGGAAGCGTCCGGTTCTTCCCGTTCCTGCGTTATTTCTTCCTCCTGAGAAGTGGAAACCAACTCCACGAGGTCCTCCAGCTTTGGCAGTTCAACCATCTCTGCCGAATATGTATCCTCTGCCGTCAGGGAATGCTTATCAATCCTAAACAATGAGTTCTTCCTCCGCTCCGCCTCTTGCAATCTCGATCTCGCCCGCATCTTCGAGCTTCCTGATCGCATTTACAATCGTCTGCTGCGCCTGCTCTACATCGCGTACGCGTACAGGTCCCATGTATTCCATATTTTCCACAATCATATCGTGCAGGCGCTTGGAGATATTCGCGAAAATCTTCTCTGCGATTTCCTCGCTCGCTCCCTTGAGCGCCATGGTGAGAACATCGTTGTCGATCTCTTTGAGCGTTTTTTGCAGATCCACGTCCGTAAGCTTGACAATATCCTCAAATACAAACATCTTCCGGTGGATTTCGTCGGCAAGCTCGGGATTATCCATCTCAATTTTGTCGAGTATGCTTTTCTCCGTACTCCTGTCGATTGCGTTAAGCATCTCAACAATCGTATCCACGCCGCCAACTGAGGTGTTCTCTTCCTGCCCGATACTGCTGATTTTGTATTCCAGTATCTTTTCTGCTTCCCGGATATATTCCATGGAAACAACGCTCATATTCGCGATCCGCTCAACGACCTTCGCCTGGTTTTCTTCAGGCAGCAGCGCCAGAATGTTTGCAGACTTTTCCGGTTCCAAATAGGAAAGGATCAGCGCAATGGTCTGCGGATGCTCGTTCTGGATAAAATTACTGACCTGCGTTGGATCGGCGCGTCTTACAAAGTCAAACGGCCTTACCTGCAATGCTGCCGAAAGCTTGCCGATCAACTCGTCCGCCCTGTCCCCGCCAACCGCTTTTACAAGAACGTCGCGCGCATAATCGATCCCGCCTTCCGAAATATATTTTTGTGTGACGCAAAGATCGTAAAATTCCGATATCACTTCATCGCGCGTTTCCTTGTCAAAGGCGCGCAAGCCTGTAATGCTCAGCGTCAACTGCTCTATTTCATCATCGGTCAGGTGTTTATATATTTTTGAGGAAAAGTCTTTCCCCAGAGCCACCATGAGGATCGCCGCTTTTTCCTTGGGCATCAAATTTTCAGTCAAAGCAATCCCCCCTAAAAGTCGTCAGAAAGCCAGTTGCGCAAAAGCTGTGCAATCGCGTCCGGATCTTTGTCAACCAGTCCCTGTATCTGTCCGAGCGTATTGTCATCCTTTTTGAGCAGCTCCTCAACCGACAGTTCGTCATCCACGGCAACATCGATATGCTGCCCTGTCGTATCCCCGCTCCATTCCTGCATTCTCTGCTCTTCAAGCTCCTGCTCGCGCCTTTTTCTCCTGTTCGACATAATCACGAGCAGGAGAATCAGGATTCCTGCAACGATTGCAATCGGCGGAATCAGCGTTTGAAGCATCTCACTGCGCTGCTGCTGTTCCATTGCCGCGGCTTGTTCCTCCAACGCCTGCTGGTAGAGCGTATTTTGCGTAAAAGGCATGCTGGATACAGTGATTTTATCTTCCGATACGCCAATCGCCGTAGCAATCTGCTGGCGCACCTGCGGCAGCACATCGGCGATAGAGTCGTCCCCGTTTATGATGAGGGTTGCTGAAAGTTCCGTAATGTCCCCCTGCGCCTCTTCAATCTGCTGGCTGATTTCGTTCACTTCGGCGTTGACCTCATTTACCGTCTGGTAATAGGTGCTGTCCTGCGCCGCATCATCTATCTCCTGATAGGTTGGCGCTCCTCCGTTCGGATCCTGTCCCGGTTCCCCTTCAGGCGTTGTACCGCCATTTTGCAGCCGTTCTTCCGTCTGCTTCATGCTGGTGATAATTCCCATATTTTCCGCATCATTTGTGGGAGGCGTCAGAGTCAGGGAATTTGTCGTCGTCTTATCAAAATTCAACGTAACGTTGACGCTTGCAGAGAGATTTTCCGGCCCAAACACCGGCGAAAGCAGATTGACAATCTGCTGCTCCAGGTCGCTTGCAACCTTCTGCTGCAGATTTACCTGCGTATCCACCTGGTTCACACCACTTGAAGCCGAACCCGATCCATAAGAGTGCATATTCTGGTCAACAACCGAAATATTTTCCTCCGTAAGCGATGGAACCGATTTTGTTACAATCGCACGGATCGCATCCACATCGCTCTGGGAAAGCATATCCGAGCTTGATTTCAACACAACCATGACGGCAGCCGTAGAGTTTGGATTGGAGTCGTCCGACAGTACAAACCCGCTTTTGTCCGCAAGGGAAAGCAAAACCGTGCTGCTCTTGATCTTATCCATCTGATTGATGATCAGCGACAGGTTTTGCTGGAGCTGCGCCTGCTCGTAATAAGCCTTGTCCTTATCTGTAGAACCAAACGCTCCGGCATTTGTGGAATACAGGTCGTAATCGAGCGTATCGCCCGCGGGTATCCCCTGAGCCTGAAGCTTGTACTTCAACTCGTCCCTTTGGCCTTTGGGCACCATCAGAGTGCCCCCCGGAAGAGATTTTACATCAATCCCCATTGTTTCGAGTTCGGTCACCACGGTTCCGGCTTCCTCATCGTTAAGACCTGTAAACAATGTCTCGTATTCCACCTGATTAGCCATTGTAACGACAACGCATAACGCAACTATGGTGAGTGCGATCACTGCAATAATCAGTATTTTCTGTGATTTTTTTGTCTTTTGCCACGATGCGAGCATTTTCTTGCCCATATCTGCGAATGCGTTATTCAGCGGAATTTCCTCCTTCGTTGTCCTGCCTTCAAAGCGATTATCCGGCCTATAAGGCCGGATATTTCAACCCCTCAGCCTGCCTTAATACTTTTCTCCGGAGAAATCCATGGAATCGTCCATTCCATCAGAATAGCTCCCGCTGTCGTACATATTGATCGAATCAACCGACTGGTTTTTAAGCCTGAACCGGCTTACCATCTGCTTCATCATATCTGCCTGGCCGGAAAGCTCCTGACTTGCGGCAGCGCTTTGCTGGGCTGTCGCAGAATTTGTCTGAACAACAGTAGAAATCTGCTCTACGCCCTGGTTTACTTCGCCGATTGCGCGCGCCTGCTCGTCTGACGAATTTGCGATATCGTCGATGTTCTGGCTGATCTTCACAGAGCTTTCCACAATACTCTTGAGTACGTCGGCCGTATCCAGCGCATTCTTGTTTCCAATCTGTACCTTCTGCACAGAACCTTCAATAAGCGCAGATGTTTCCTTTGCCGCCTCCGCGCTCTTTGTCGCCAGATTCCTGACTTCGTCCGCAACGACCGCGAAGCCCATTCCCGCGCTTCCTGCACGTGCCGCCTCAACCGCTGCGTTCAGTGCAAGAATATTCGTCTGGAAGGAAATATCGTCGATCACCTTGATAATCTTGGCAATCTCCGAAGAGCTTTTGTCAATCGCATCCATAGATTCCAGCATTCCCTGCATATGGACATTGCATGCCCCCACCTGATCGGCTGTTTCCTTAATCAGGCCCTGTGTTTCCTTTGCGTTATCCGCATTGCGCTGTACCTGGTCGGAAATCTGGTTGATCGAAGCAGAGAGCTCCTGTACGGAGCTTGACTGCTCCGTAGCGCCCTGTGCGAGCGCCTGTGCGCCCCTTGACACCTCGTTTGAACCGATCGCAACCTGCCCTGCGGACTGATCCATAGATTCAAAGGTTGCGTTCAGGGAAAGTATCATCTTATTGAGCGATTCTCCGATTTGCGTAAAATCACCCAGATAGTTTTCTTTTGTCTCAACCGCGAGGTTGCCATCCGCCATTTCGCTCAGCACGTCGGAAATCTCGCCGATATAGCTTTTCAGTGTGCCGACCATAGAGTTGATATTGCCGGAAAGCGTGCCGAGTTCGTCATTCGAGCTGTATCCGACTCCCACGTCCAGATTGCCTTTGGCAATTTCCGTCGTCGCATTCGCACATTCCTCGATTGGTTTGCGGATGCTTCTCGTAATCGCGATCGCAAGGAGCATCGCAACGACAACCTCGACGACGATCAGAGCAATGATCGCAATCAGGACGACAAACGCCATTTGGTCGGCATCCGCCTTGAAGGTGGACGCTTCCGTATTGATCGTATCCTGCATCTGGTTGATCACCCCGAGCGCCTTATCGAGTAGCGGCGTAAACTGGTTGCTCATCATCTGCAGCGCGGACTGCGTATCGCCTTTGCTTTGTGATTCCAGCATCTGGTTGATAAGCGGAGCCGCTTCCCCGACGATCGATTCAAAGCTGTCGACCGTAGAAGCCGCCTCCGGATAGATTTCTTTTAATTTGGCGGACGCCGCCATCATCTCAGTGTTCTTGCTTTCGACCATTTTTTTGACGTCCTCGAGCTGCGCCTGGTCTGACGTCATCATTGCGCCGTAAATATATTGCGTCGCCTGGTTGATGTCCACCTTGATCGTGGCGATCTCCTGCTGCGCGGCATACGGCCCATCATACAGTCCGTTGATTTTCCCGCTCATCATATTCGATCCGATGATCGAAACAGCGCCCAGTATGATCGTCAGGATAATCGCAATCAGGAAGCCGAAGAGCACCCTCGTTCCAACCTTCATCTTCTTTAGCATCTTATTTGTCCTCCCACTTTACTCATATTTCTTCTTTCCTATTCAAAATCTTGATCCCCAATGACCTTTTCGCAGGACATCAGTAATATCAGCTTGTTTTCCTGCACCGCAATCCCATTGATATATTGATCCGCTTGGGCACCGGTGCTGTGCGGCGGCGGATTAATTGTACTTTTGTCAATATCGAGCACTTCGTTTACCTCGTCCACGATAAGTCCAATTTCCATGTCATTCACATTCACGACGATAACGCAGGTTTTATCGGTGTATTCCTTCTCCTCATAGCCTACCCTCAGGTTCACATCGATCAGCGGTATGATAAGCCCCCGCAGATTGATAACGCCCTTCAGGTAGGGTGGGAACTCCGGCACCTCCGCAACATCCTGCATTCCGATGATTTCAATAACAAGTGCTATCGGTATTCCATAGCACTGCCCATTAATAAAGAACGTGAGGTATTTTTCTTTGTTTTCCGCCTCATTTTCCTGCTTCATTTCCTGTTCATCCAAAAGCCATTCCTCCTTGCACCGGCACTTCAGGTCTGCTATTCCAAAAGATTGTTGATATCCAGGATAAGCGCGATTCCGCCATTACCCATGATGCTGCAGCCATTAATCCCTTTTATTTTTCCAAATGATTTCACTACGTAAGGCGGCATTGGCTTCACAACCGCCTGCTGTTCTCCCAAAAGCGTATCCGCAAAGAGGCAGGCCGCCCCGCTGTCGCTCTCCACCAGCACCATAATGCCGCTGTTAAAATCTTCCACTCCATTTGCGACGTCAAATACCCTGTGCAGTCTTATGATCGGATAGCATACCCCGCGAATCATGATCATTTCGTTGCCGTTTGGCTCAACTATAATTTCGTATAATCTGGGTTCTAAAAATTCCCTTATCACAAGCGTGGGCACAATATAGATCGATTTCCCAACCGTGATTTTCATTCCGTCCATAATTGCAAGCGTGAGCGGAATGTGCATCGTAATCGTCGTTCCCTTGCCCGGTTCGCTGTCTACAGAAATACTACCCCCGACATTATCAAGATTTTTATGGACTACGTCCATGCCGACGCCCCTGCCGGAATATTCCGTCACTTCATCATTTGTAGAGAATCCCGGAAGCAAGGTAAATCCATAAGCTTCCTTATCGGAAATTTCATTCTCCGTTTTTGTGGTCAGCCCGTTCGCGATTGCCTTCTGGATAATTTTATTCCGATCCATACCCGCACCGTCGTCCATGACGCGTACGATTACGTCGCCGCTTTGATTACACGCCTCAAGCGTCACAGTGCCCTTTTCGCTTTTTCCTGCCGCAAGACGTTCCTGCGGCGTTTCGATGCCGTGATCCATTGCATTACGAATCAGGTGCATAAGCGGATCGGACAAATTATCGATAATATTTTTGTCAACCTCCGTATCCTCGCCGATAATCACCAGCTCAGCCTGTTTCTTTGTTTTTTTGCTGATATCGCGCACAATACGCTGCATTTTATGAAACGTGGTTGCAATCGGCACCATACGGATCGACATAACAATATCCTGCAACTCGTCCGTCAGCTTACGAAGCTGTCTCGCCTGTTTCTCGAAATTTTCCAGATGCAGGTCTGCAATATCCGTATTTTTCGTCACCATGGATTCTGTGGTTACAATTTCCCCCACCAGATTCATCAGCTTATCGATCTTATTGACATTTACGCTGATAAAGCTTTGTTTCAGGGCTTTTTCTTCCTTCGCCGCTTTTTTGACGGTGGATGGCTTATCCTGAGCCGGAGCCTCCTTGCTCTTTGCAGGCGTTCCCTGCGCTTCTGCCGCGCCGTTTGGTTCCCGCGGTTGCCCTTCTTGCTCCGCCTCCGGCGCATATTCCTCAAAATCCATCGTGGACAGGAACATCGTTTCAGAAATTTTCTGTTTGATCATTTCCGCGCATTCTTCCGTGGTGGATACCGCAATCCAAAAACCATGGTTTGCAATTTCTTCATCGTGGTTTTCTTCCACCTCTTCCGGATAGGTCGCAATCGCCGAATAGAGCTCCTCGATGGACATCAGCGCCCCATAAGCGCGAACAGTCTCCATCTGGCAGCCCTTATCCAAAAACATCCTGATCCAATAGATTTTCTCCTGCTCCTGCTGCTTTATCCGGGAAATCAGATCCCTGAGAATCTTTGCGTCCTCTCCCGCAGCGTCTTCTCCGTCTTCTGCCTCGCCAGCCTGCATTTCTTCGTTTACCGGTTCTCCTTCTTTTTCCCCTTCAATCAAGGCATTGAGGATATCGCCAAGCTCCCTGCACAGCTCGTCCGCCTGCTCATCGGGCAAATATCCCTGTTGCAGCTTTTCAATTTCATTTTTGAAAAAATCGATAGATTCCAGAACAACATCAAAAATACGCTCCCAATCGGAATCCTGAGGTTCCTTTTCCCTTATTTTGGAAAACAGGTCCTCAACGGCGTGTGCAAGCGTCGTCATCGCGTCATAACCCATCATTGCCGAAGAGCCCTTGATGGTGTGCATAACCCGGAACGTTTCATCTATTTGTTCCTTGCCAAGTTTTTCATTTTTTTCGCCGCCCAGCAGCAATTCCTCCAGCTGTTCGAGCAGTTGGCTGTTTTCCAGCACAAACATGGTCAGCATGGAATCATTCTCGCCCATTTGGCTTCACCCCCTCATTTGTATGCGCCTGCATACAAATAATCATTTGAATTTACTGAGCGCCTGAACAATGATATCTTCCTTGAACGGCTTTACAACAAATCCTTTTGCCCCAAGCATGACAGCTTCTTTTACCATGCCCTCCTGCCCCAGGGCAGAAACCATAACAACGTTTACCTTTGGATTTATTTTCATAATTTCTTTTAGCGCGTCGATTCCCGTCATTTCAGGCATCGTAATATCCATTGTAATAATATCCGGTTGTAATTCGGTACACTTCTGGATTGCCTGCGCACCATTCTCTGCTTCGCCTACTACATCAAAGCCATTTTTCGACAGCATATTTTTAATTGTAAGCCTCATAAAAGCAGCGTCGTCTACAACCATTACCTTGTTCATAATTTTCCTCCTAACAATATAATTGCTTTTCTTTCCATAATTTATATCAATTCATCAAATCGTCCTGGTTCCTTTGCCAACGGTTTTAACCATCAGGCTTCCATCCTCTGTATTGAGCTCGATCGTGCGCCCATAGCTTCCGCCCAAATCTTCAGCCGCGATTGGTATACGCAGTTTCAGCACCGCTATTTTACTTTTGAACGCGTTGCGTTCCCCAACCTTAAGCGTATTGCTTTTGCTGATCCCGCCAAACATATGTGCGCCACCCGCCACCTTGGCAACCATTGCCTGCTTGTTGGCGCCGGCTTTCAGCATTTGTTTCAAGAGCTCGTCTACGCCGGTATCGGCAAATTTTGCCCGCGCAGCATCTGTCCTGCCATTGCTTTCCGGGAGTACGATATGGACCATCCCGCCGATTTTATTGATCTTGTCAAACAATACAACCCCTACGCACGATCCAAGCCCAAGCGTCGTTATACGCTGCGGGCATTTCACAACCCCCAGCTCCGCCATACCAATCACCATCGTTTTCATAGCTTATATATACAACGCTTTCTTCAATACTTCGAGCGACTCCATCGTCGGCATCAGGAAAAAGTTGCCATTGATATTCTCCGCCGCCCCGCCAAATTTTGTATCCAGCATCAATACGGATTCGCCAAGTTCGCCATATACCAGAACCGGTACGTTCATAATGGCCATTGCCATATCGATCGTCATCTCCGGCACTGTTGGAATAATATTCAGCTGCATCATGGAAGAAATCGCTGAAAGATACGTTCCAACCAAAATATTGCATACCTCGCGCATTGGTTCATAGACCTCGATATTGAATTCCTCTGACTCGCTGATTTCCTGGCCCATCAATACCTTAATCGTATTTCTCGCATCATGAAGCTCCTGCGCAAGCAAAATGAAACCTTCAATATCACCGCTCATCTGGACAAGCATCCCAAGGATCACATTTTCTGCGCCGCCCATTTTATCCGCAATTTCCGAATAACCAATCATTTCACATTTTGGAACGTTTACGCTAACCGGCAGCCCCGTCATCTCCGACAGCGCGGAGGCAGCGTTTCCTGCACCGATATTCCCGATTTCTTTGAGCAAATCCAGATCTGCCGCACCAATCTCCATACTTTATCCTCTTCCTTCATGAAACAATGTTGTATTTGTCCGGTATTTTTTTGTGTTATAATTTAACTATCCTTTTCAGGTATTGTTTAATGAAAAACAACACAAAATACAGGCATCCCCTGTGTACACCTGTATTTGGTAATTCCCCCAGCTCACTGGAACGATGCGTTCCTCTGCAACAACACAACCCATTTTTCCGTCCTTCTTCTTTGTCCCCCGCTTTTACCTGACGGACAAAATTTTAATGCCATTGCTGTAATCCTTAATGTTACCACCGTTCCATAGTTGGTATCATTATATCGTAGGCCTACTACCTGCGGCAGGACGACGCCGGATACGGGTACTTGCTTTGGAAACACCAATCAGTTTGTTTCCATTGACACCCTGTTTCCGCGCTTACTCTTTCGCAATATATTGTATATTACGAACTTTTTGTTTTAAGAGTATTGCCCTGCATTTTTTTCGTGCCCTTTTGACGGCGGCTGACGGTCTAAACTTTTTAACAAGCGACCTTTTTGAGCTTTTTAATCGATTTCATTTTATTTTCACGCGTACAATGTGCATACCGTGAGAGCGTAATTTGCGGAGTGCTGTGCCCCAGCAGCTCGCTGAGCGTCTCTATCCCAATGCGCTGTTCAAGGCAACGCGTCGCGAACGTGTGGCGTAACGTATGGAAATGTACGTTATCTATCCTAAGCCTTTCCATGAACTGCGAAAAACGTTTTTGGACGGTTCTTGGATCGAGGTAGCTTCCGGTGCGGTTTTGAAAAACAAAGTTTTCACTTTGGCAACCGCCCTGTTTGAACTTCCGGGATAGTTTATCTAAAATGAAAAGAGGGACAGGTATCTCCCGGATGGATTCATCGCTTTTCGGTTTTCCCAATATGACTTCTGTTCGCGTGCTTCTTCCTTCGCATTTAACGCGCTTCACCGTATGGTTTACGAAAATAATTTTATTGTCAAAGTCTATGTCCTTCCATTTGAGGGCGCAGACCTCGCCAAGACGCAAACCTGTATACAGGCAAAGTATATATTCAAGCTTCCCTGTTGCGAGGGCCTCACGCTCAAGCTTTGCCTGTTCCGACAGAAGGAGTACGCGCGGCGCGCGCGTCTTATTCTTTGGTTTCTTGATGTCCCGGTAAGGGTTTTCGCGCAGCAATCCATGATCCTGCGCTTTTGTCAGGGCGGATCGAAGCAACCTGCAAACATTATGCAGCGTTCCTGGCTTTAGCCTGCTGCTTAGTTCGTTCACAAAGTCCTGGATTTTTTCCCTGCTGAGGTCCCTGAGATATAATGCGCCGAAAGCCGGATTGATATGGGTTTCGATCAGGCTCTGGTAAGAGTTAAAAGTAGACTGACCGACGTAAGGCTTCGTGGAAACCATCAGCCAATAGTCCAGCCATGCCCGAACCGTGCCGTTTCCATATGCCTGAACTGAGCAATCCGATCCTGAATATTCTGCACGCAGGATGGTAAGCTTGCGCTTTACCTCAGTATACTTTTTCGCATAAACATATCCGTATTTTGTACGGCCATTTTCATCCTTCCCTTTCACATATCTTCCTTCCCATCTTCCGTCTTTGCGCAGATAGATATTTTCTCCATGTCGTGCCATATATTATTATCTCCTTTTCGACTTTTATTGACGGCGTAACTGACGGCGTAAAAATCACGTAAAATTTAATGGTTTCCGTCTCCTTGGGTTTGCTTCAGATATTGTCGTAACAAAAGCATTCCACAGGATTTCAAAATCATATAGCTATTGATGTGAAAGTCATTGACACATGTGTGATCTTTTGATAACATACCTATGAAGCTATTAAATTTTGACGTATTTTACTTATTTTTCGTAATATACAATATATTACGAATTTTTTTTACGATATTTCATCGATTGGATCAGTTTATCGTTAATAATCGCTAAAATACGCATGGTGTAACAAACGCTTGTTTTCGTGTAACAAAAGATTGCAGGGAAAACGATAGGTTTACGATATGTTGCAAATTTATATCTGTGATGACGAGCCTTCCGTGCTGAAATACCTTTCCGGGTTTATCAGTCGCATTGCGCAAAAAAACAATCTGGAAATTTGTTTGTCTTGTTATGAAGATGCGAGGCAGTTAATCTTCGATCTGGAAGATCATATAAACGGAGCGGATATCATTTATCTGGACGTTCTGATGAATTCCTGTAACGGGATTGAGGCCGGAAAAAAGATCAGGGCGCTCGGATGCGAGGCGCAACTGTTGTACCTTACGAACAGCAAGCATCATGCGATCGCATCCTTTGATACTTCCCCCTTGCACTATATTTTGAAAGATGATATTGCTTCGGAAAAATTCGAGCATATTTTCCTTGCCGCTGTAAAAAAAGCACAAAAAAAGACACAGGACATATTTTATTACGAGTTCCAACAGGAGCTCGTATGTGTTCCTGTGCCTGATATTATTTATTTAGAAATTTGCGGCCGTATCGTGACGCTTCACACCAGCGCCGGCCCGCACCGGTTTTATTCCTCGATGAAAAGCCTTTCGGAACGCTTATCGCCTTTCGGCTTTATCCGCACGCATAAGTCCTTTCTCGTCAATCCGCGTTATATTGAACGTGTATCAAGTCATAAAATTATGCTGCGCGGTCAGGGTGAAATTCCTGTCGGCAATAAATATGCAAAAGAAATCAGGCGATCAATCCTGCATTATTTTAATCATATGTTTGGCAACCCTCCGTCCCTGGAATCGCAATCAATGCCGTAAAGCGTAAAACTCAGGGTAAACACGCCGTCCTTTTGCTCATATTCCAGCGCCCCGTCATATTGTTCGACTGCCCATCGGATGGCAAGCATTCCCCTTCCATGAAACCGTTTATCTTTTTTTGTCGTCTGCATGGAATCGCCCCTTCTGATAATCTTATCGTCGTCCGACGTGTTCGCAATACTGCCAAACAGCACATTCCCTTCCATTCTTATCCGTACGGAAATAAAACGCTGTGTTTTTTCAGACCGTTCGCACGCCTCTATTGCATTATCCATGATATTGCCCATCAATACGATCCAATAAGCAAGAGGAACGGGAATTTCCTTTGGAATCAACAGTTCCAGTTGCATATCAATTCCCAGTTCCTTCGCCATCCTCATTTTTTCCGTCAACAGGGAATCAAGCACCAGGTTACCCGTAGCCAAAAGATCCTCCCTGTTTGCATACGCGCCGGCAGTCAAAGCGGCATAGCTCTTTGCTTCTTCTATTTTGTCATCCCGCAGAAACTGGCCCAGCACCAGCATATGGTTTTTTGCATCGTGCCGAAAAAGCTCCATCTCATCGTTCATTTTCTCCAAATTTCTGCAATACTCCGTCTGTACTGTCATTTGCCTGCGAATCGAATAAGTCATTATCATTTCCTGATGGGCCTTTGACAAACTGATGATTGTAAGCGTTGTAAGTACGCTGATAACGGCAGCCACTGGCAGTGCGATATCAAACCGGTCTATCCGGACGCCGGATTGAAATATGGTTATCACGATGCTTACCGGCGTCAACAAAACCGCTACAAGCAAAATTAAATATTGTACTCCTGCCTTATGCAAAACCGCACGAACCAATACAACTAAAAGAACCACTGTCTGCCCTATGATTGAAAAAATTGCATACTGATAGCTATGACTGAAGTCAAACACCTGTGTCAGTTGACCGATCATGGCAAAAAGCAACATGCCAGCCAGCACATAGATCAGAATCAGTACCGGCCTGTTTTCACTTGATGGAAGGAAGTGGTAAACTGCAAGCAAAAATAAAATCGATATCAAAAGTCTGCATACGTTCTCAAGTATGAAAAAAAACGCATTGTTATTATACATAATTCCCCAGATATAAGACTCCGAAATGAGCCAAAAGCTAAGGCAAATCGTAAGCAGCGATAGATAGAGCACTGTTTTTTTACGCAGGGAATAAAGCGCATTTGATACAATATAAAAAATCAGCAGCGTGATTCCCACGGCAAATTGTATAACCGCCATTGTAAAAATCGGAAGCTGTGCCGTCACCATGTTTAAAACCAGTTGCGCCTTTGTCCCCATATATACAATCGGCGCATTTTCTGCCTTCAGCCCCGTAGAGGTGTCCAGCATTATGGTGATTTCTTTCCCTTCCGCAGCCTCAGCCAAAGGTATCAGTGTCAGCCGGTTTCCGGAGGTGCTTTCCAGTTCGTCCTTATCCAGTTCCTCATCATACTCCACTCCGTCGATGTAAACCTTATATTCCTGATTCGATGTCAGTATCATCAGATAGAGATCATTCTTGCCGTTTTCTTCAAGCTTTTTGCTCAGGTAAACTTTCTTGTTGTCAGGATTGTAAATCCGTTCCCCTTTCATTTCGGTTTCCCAACTTTGTCCATCCCCTTCCAGCCTGACCAGCCAGTCTTTTTCAGAATATGTATCAATGCCGTCCTGCAATCTCGATTGCTCCATTGGCAGTGCCTGTATCAACAGTGTTGCAATCAACAGCAAGATTACGGCCATAATTAGTACCGTACTTTTTTTCATACTATATAAATACCTCCTTTCCGCAGTCGTTATTCATTCCCCTGCTTTAATTAATTCATTATTCACATTTAAAAAGTACTATCCACTTCCAATAAAATGGTTTATAATACAATACATATCAAAATAAGGATTGATTGCGTTATGATATTTATACCTGTCGACGATTTGGAAGTTGGAAGCGTTTTGAAGGAGGATGTGTATTATTTTCACGTCGCCAGACTTGCGCTACTCAAAAGAGGACAGAAAATCACAACGCAAATCATCGATCGCCTCAGGCAGCATGATGCGCCGGGCGTGTACATGAAAGACATTGTCCCTGAAGGCGTCAAGATACCCAAACCGCTGATCAGTGACAAGCTGAAAAAAGAAGCGCTTGTGGCCCTTCAAAATATGTTTGAGACAACCGACGCGCCGCCCATCGGTGAATTAGGCAGCGTTGCCGGCGAGCTTGTCGATACCATTACCAATCATAAAAACGTACTTGTCAATATTTTCGATTTGAAATCTTATGATGATTATACTTACCACCACTCTGTAAGCGTTGCCGTAATATCGATTGCTATTGGTACAGAGATGGAGCTTCCAAAGCAAAAGCTGCATCAGCTTGCGTTGTGTGCGCTCTTGCACGATATTGGCAAAATAGAGATTCCAAAGGAACTGATCAATAAGCCCGGTAAGCTTACGTCCGACGAATTTACGGTCGTTAAGCAACATGCGGAATTTGGAATCGAATATCTCCAGCAGCACAAATTTGACGGTGAAGAAATTTATTCCGGCGTTATAAGCCATCATGAAAAATACAATGGCAAGGGTTATCCAAAACAGCTCTCCGGCGAGGATATTCCACTTTTTGGGCGCATTATTTCAATCGCCGACGTATTTGACGCGCTTACCTCAAAGCGCCCCTATCGCGATCCTATGTCTCCTGCCGATGCTGCGGAATACATTATGGGCAACAGCAATATTGCGTTTGATTATGAAATTGTGAAAGTCTTCATGAATAAAATGGAATTCTATCCTATCGGTACGCTTGTAAAGCTGAGCACGGGAAAACTGGCGGTTGTAGTACAAAGCAAAAAATCCCTGCGTCCGGTGGTCCGCCTGCTGGAAAAGCCCTTTTCAACGCTTGACCTTTATAACGACAGTCAGAATTTAAACATAACGATCATAAAAACGTTCCAGAAAATTTCCGAAGAAGACGCCATTCGCAGCGCCAAGGTAGGATAGAACTATTTGTGCCGCGGATTGTCTTCAACCACTTTAACGCCTTCCATGATTGCGGCAAGAATATCGGCCTGTCCCTGCGTGGTCTGGGCTACATGCCTTACCATAGCGTCGCCCACTTCAGTCGAAACATAATGCGGCGGTAGTTGGTTGAGCGCAAAGGCACGCACGTCGGCTTTGCAGATTTCACAAGTGCACATCCCACGTTTTTCCATACATTCGTCCACATACAGTTCAACGAAGTCCTCATTCAAATTTCTGATGGCGATTTTTTCTCCCATTTTCTCTCCAACGTTGCAATTTCTTTATAGCGTCAGCCGTTCGAATTCATAAAGCGGCATCGGCTTTGAGAATAAGAATCCCATACCGAAGTTGCAACCTGTTTGATTCAGAAGCTCGGTATGTTCCTGTGTCTCAATTCCTTCGGCAACGACCATAATGCCAAGTTCGTGGGCCGCCCGAATAATATTTTCCATAATGACGGCAATACTTTTCTCCGGCTTTGCATCCTTTAAAAAGCTCCTGTCAAGCTTAATCAAATTAATCGGCAATTCCTGGAACAGCCCCAATGAAAGGTATCCCGCTCCAAAATTATCCACCGAAACCCGAAACCCTTCCTCGCTAAGCTCCCGCATACGCTGACTGATATTCCTGCTGTTCTTCATAATTGCAGATTCACTCATTTCAAGCTCAATCAGGCAAGGCGGGACCTGGTATTTTTCGGTAATCTCAATAATCCTTTTGATAAATCCTTTTTTGTAAATATTAAGCGGTGAAATATTAACCGAAAGCGGCACCGGCATTTCCTCCCGCTCAGTCCATTTTTTCACCAATTTACATGCCTGCTCCAGCATATACATATCGAGTTCGATGATTTGTCCGTTTTGCTCAAGCATTGGTATAAACACCTGCGGCATTACGATCCCCTGATCCGGATGCTGCCAGCGTGCAAGCACATCCGCGCCCACGATGCGCTTTGTATTCAGGTCGTACTTTGGATGAAAAAACGGAACAAACTCCTGCTTTTGCATTGCGCCGCCCGCGTCCTGCATCAGTTTTCTCATCCGGTTTATCTCCTCGCGCATATCCTTTTTGAAAAAACCAAACGCGCTGTTTTGCTGACGTGCTTTTTTTCGCGCAAGCTCCGCCATATCCCTGATGTCGTCAAAGCTCTCTCCCTCGCCTGTTACCTCAAATACGCCGCATGTAAACCAGCGCGGATATTCATATTTTGAGGTTCTATCCGTGATCTCTATGGATGAAAGTATCTTCAGGAGCCCTTCTACGCGCTGCAACAGTTCGTTTTCCCCATGATACCGGAACAGAATATCAAAATGGTCGAGCATATCCCTGCACACGCTTTCATCTTCATGCAGGTCTTCACGAATCGCATCCGCAACAGCAACCACATTAAGGTGCCCTGCGTCGTAGCCAAACAAATCATACAACTGGAAAAAACGTTCCATGCAAATTGTCATGTACGCATATCCTGCGCCGCCCGCGGGCAGCGTTTCAAAAAAGCGTTCCATTCCTTCCCTTGTCGGCAAACCGGTTACCGAATCATACGGCATGTTTACCCCTATGTAACGGTCCTGTTCCTTGCGGACATCAGTTGCACTTTTTTGAGTTTTAAATAGAGCCATTTTTCTTCCTCTTCTTTTCTATATAGAACTAAAGTTAAGTTCGCTTCTGTTTTTCGCGATCACACAATAATTTTTTTCCTGCATATTTGTGTAATGTACCTCATCAATATTGAGCGCCACATTCGGATAAAGCTTTCCGCTCACGGTGATTTTTCCGCTGGGACTCAACCCCTCTCTTGCGTTGATTTCTTCAATTACTGCATTCTGTTCTTCGATCTCCTGCTCCAGTTTCTTCTTGGCGTAGGTGATCCGTATCGCCAGAGTCTTTATTTCTTCTTTGTTTTTTGCTTTGTTCATCGCTGCTTTCATCGCCCGCAGCATCTGATCGATTGCGGCGCGGCATTCTTCGATCCTTGTCAGAGCCGCATCCTTTTCTTTTTGGAGCCTCTTCTGGCCAATCAGCGCAACTTCTGTAAGAACATTTGCATCATTTCCAATATTTTTGGCGTTCAGGTCTTTCCCAATCTGGCACGAACCTCCGATCAGCGCCGCGCGCCTGCCCGACAACGTCAGCGTCCCTCCGCACCGTATGTTTGCAAGCATAACGACGTCAGATACAATGTCCTTTCCCGCATGAATTTCCGCCTTCTCGATGAAGTAACTCCTGATATTTCCTCCTGCCCTGATACTGCTGTTTTTACCTGTAATTCCTTTGCACAGCGTAACGTTGCCTCCCGCCTCCATCACGGCGTTCTGCACGGAACCCTTGATAATGATATCACCGCTTGCTTTGATCCGGCTTCCGTTTGTAACGTTCCCCTCAACAAATACAGTACCGTCATATTCCAGGCACGCATTTTCCAGCATCACAACCGTTTTCGCGCTGAATACGTTCACCTTGCCGTTTTGCAGGCTCACAAGACCGTCGCACGTCGCATACAGCAGCGTGCCCGTCAGTACTGTATTCGTACCGGAAACGTCGCCAATTCCGTCCCCGTCCTTGCCCGGCAGCGTCTGCCCCAAAACATTCCATCCCGACCTTCCGTAGGTGGAAGGCAATATTTCACACAACAAATCGCCCGCCTTCACTTTTTGAAACTGGATACGGGCATAATCCTCTTTGCTGTAGAACGCCGTAGCTTCCTGCTCTGTCTCAAAATGACATTTAAGCTGCGCGTCGGTCCCGTCAATTTTCTCTTCGCCCTGGGCTATTTTGAATGTTTTATTGTAGACCGTATGATTGGCAAGCCTGTAAATATATTCAAATTTGATCCCTTTGATAATCCGTTTTTCACGCAGCTGTTCCAGGATGTCGTCTTCCGTAATGCCTTTTCCTCCTTCTGCGGGAGGAGATATCCGTATCCGCGCCGACATTTTGTCCTGCGCGATTGTTATTTTAACCTTCGCATCCTTTTCTTTATCCCTTTGCCGCTCAGGCGCAGCGCCTGCTTTGATATCAGCCAACACCTTTTTTACCAGATTTTGGTTATCAAAAACATCCATCCAACTGTCGTCCAAAAGCTTTTCTTCTGCGCCCGCCAGTTGTACGGCAACTTCCTTTTTACTGATATCCCCTTTATCTATCTGGGAAATTTCACTGCATTCCTCAAGTATTTCGTCAATAAAATCCTGTCGTTTGATATGATTCCCGCTTTGCCCCTCCATGATAAATACACCTCACCTTTCTATATCGTTACATCAGGTGTATCTGTTTAGCTTTTTTATTGTCCGACAACCTCATTATCCCATGGCAATGGGCAATACCCGCCTTTTTGTTCAAGCATTTTTTCGAACGACCGCAGCTCCACAGGCTTCAGGAAATAATACCCCTGCACAATATCGCAACCCATTTTTTTCACAAATTCCAACTGCCCAAGCGTCTCTACTCCCTCGCATACCACTTTGATATCAAGCCGCTTTGCCATGGAAATTAAAGAGGATATGATAACCTCGCTTTTCCGAGTCTGCTCTATCGTATAATCGACCAGGCTTTTATCCAGCTTTAAAACATCAAAATCAAGATCAAGCAAAAGATTTGTAGAGGAATAGCCAGCTCCAAAATCATCGATGGAAATTTGATAACCATAACTTCGCAGCTTCGTGATAATGTGGCGTGCACGGTCTACCACTTCGTCAAAAAAGATGTTTTCTGTCAGTTCGAATTCAATTAGCGGAGGCTTTATGTTGTACGACTGAATCAGGCTGTGGACATTATCTGCAAACGTTTCGTCGCGCAAATGTAACCGCGAAACATTGATCGAAACCGGAACAACCGGCAGCCCTTCCCGTATCCGCTGGTACAGGTAATGGCATACCTTGTCGTATACCTGGAAATCCAGCTCCGTAATACTGCCGTCGCGTTCCATTAACGGTAAAAACTCCCCGGGATAAATCATCGCGTTATTTTCGGACATCCGTACGAGCGCCTCAGCGCCTACGATCCTCCCGCTTGTTAAGCTGACCTTGGGTTGCAGGCAAAATGAAAAATCCCTGTTGGCCAGAGCCGTCTTGATTTCCGCGTTGAGCCGCGCCTCCTCGTTCTTCTTGCGCTTGATTGCACTGTTAAATACGAGGCATTCGGTACGGTAACTTGCCTTGGCGATTTTCCGGGCTTCGTTTGCATTGTCGATGGCCTGGTTAAGCCCGTTAAATCCATCTTCAACCTCGCACAGTCCCGCAACTATCTCGATCTTGCACTTCGGATGATAGACGCGCTGGTCCTTCAGAAATATCCTAAAGCTTCTCACAAGTTTTTTTGCCAGTTGCTCAAGCGTATCCTTTTTGTCCATGGAAAACAATAGAATAAAAAAATCCGAAAATATCCTGGTACCTGTATATATGTCTAATTTTTCCCGCAGCAACTCTGCAATTTCAAATAATTCCCTGTCTCCCTCCGCATATCCGTAATATTCGTTCAGTGCTTTAAAATCCAGGATGTCAAGATACATAATCGCAGTTTTTTTGTCCTGCTGATGCAGGTATTCTCCCTCGATGAAATAATTCGCGAGCTCTCCTTCAAAGGATGAATAGACGGGGAATTTTGTGATTGTATCATATTGAATGGCGCTGTGGTTCGGCGTTGGCGGGATTTTCGACGCAAAAGCTTTATACTGCGCCTTTTTAAAAATATACATTTGCTCGTCCGCCTTGTGCAGGATGTCCTCCGTTGTCATCATCGAGTTGTGCCCGATCGAAATAATGCCATAGCTTACGCTCATTGCATACTTTTTTGTTAAGCTCAACCGCAACAGGGCATTTTCTGTCTTTTCCATGTTTTTTTCAAGGATACCTGCGTCATCTCCTCCAGAAATAATCGCAAACTCATCCCCGCCGATCCTGCAAATAATATCGTCTTCCCCGAAAACCTGCTGCAGCGCACGCACCACGAGCCTAATGTATTGATCCCCTTCCAGATGTCCAAAGCAGTCATTGACAAACTTAAGGTGGTCGATATCCAGAAAACAAACGGAAAACTGCTTATGTCCTTCCAAATTCCGTTCCAGGCCGTCCATACAATAACGCCTGTTGTAGATACCGGTAAGCGAATCCGTGTAGGCATCCTGCTCAAGTATTTTTATATTCTGCTGCTGGGTAATATCGTAGATAATGCAGGCATTTGCTTCGGTTCCTTTCCAGAAAACATGAAACATATTCACCTGGTACATTTTCTGGATTTCGCTTTTGTCATGGACAAGCAGCGAAATATTATGGTGCCTTTTTCCTGCAGATATCGTATTCTGAGACAGGTTTTTACAGACCTCTTCCGAAATCTCCGGATGCTTCTTGAATTCATCCTTGGCGGTTTGATTTACAAACAATATCTCT
Organism: Christensenella sp. KGMB01412; assembly: GCF_055522415.1. Lineage (NCBI taxonomy): Bacteria > Bacillati > Bacillota > Clostridia > Christensenellales > Christensenellaceae > Christensenella > Christensenella sp. KGMB01412. Next base: position 88,767 of record NZ_JBVFVW010000006.1, read on the forward strand.
CCTGTCTCGGTTCCAATTACAATAACCCATCCCAGGATGTTATTCATAATGGAATAGAGCAGATCATTGGCTTCCTTTAAAGTATCAATTTTTTTCGCAGCCCTGCTTGTCTCCAGTTTTAAATTGACTTCCCGCTGTTTGAGCTGCTCGACCATAATATTAAACGACTCTGAGAACTCGCCCAAAAAATCTACGTGCTGTTCATAATCTCCATGTGCAATTTGCTGTGTCTGCCAGGCAAGGTGCATCAGGTTTGAGCATAGCGCTTTGAGGGGCCAGCAAAAGCGGTTTGCCCTGTCAGGAGCCTTTTCCGGAAAAATCCCCTGGGAAATAGCCCCTGCATATTGTTCCATTTCCATAATATACCGGTTCAGGTAATTAAGGTTATCGCCAAGCTCCCGGAATCCGGATGAAAGCAGCATCGTATTGAGTGGCGGCACGTTATCCTGTTCCAGAATGTCACGAATAAAGCGCAACAAAATATTAGCGTCCTGATTGCTCATACCAATTTACTCCAAGGTGATTGTAATAGTTGAAATTTACTTAGCTGCCACTCGTGCGTCAAACCGGCACACACGATCTCCCATTGCCCAGCAATCAATTTCCGTTACGATGTAATCTTTCTTTGTATATTCCGCAAGAATACCCGCGATAAATCCTTCGTCATAATTGCATACGGTTTCTCCTGTAACAGGCAAACCCGAGCAATCAAGGTCCTCGCTTACGGTCAGGATTGCGTTTCCTGTTTCCGTATCAAATTTTTCAATCCGCAGGATTCCTATTTTGGTCTGGGCAAGCACGCTTTGTAACTGGGCGATAAACGGATTCAGCTCCAGTGTCAGGTCCAGATTATTTGTTGCAAATTCATGTCCTGCCTGCTCGCCTGCCGTACGGAACAGGTCAATCATCTCTTCTTTTCCATAGCGCCTGCTTAAAACGTCGCGCATTGTGTATTGGAACAGGCGGTAAACCATCACCGGCATCTCTTCCCCCAGATTGATGCGCCCCTTTGAAACGTCCCCCAGTTGATTCCATTTAAAATCTGAATGCTCCATTTTTTTATCCCCCTTAATCATTTTCTAAAACGAATCAATATTAATATCGGCATTTTTAATGAAAACTTTAGCATATTCTGCCAAATCGTATTAATATAGGAAGGAAATTATTTTAGGTGCGGGGGACTATTTACTTATGATCCGGTTGTTGCAATGCTTTTTTACGTTTGATGACCTGGTATACGATCAGAAGAACGGCAAACCATGCAGCGCCAAGCAATGTGCTGAACCTGGTGGATGGATTCACAAACAGTAATACCGCAACCGCTGCAAAAAAGATCAAAAGCAATATGTTCGACACCGGATAAAACGGCATTTTCAACGTGCTTTTTGCATCCGGCTGCATTTTCTTGAATTTAAGGTGCGATAGCACAATGGCGCTCCACACAAACAGGAAACAGACCGTTGTAATGCTCGCAATGATCTCAAACAATTTGGACGCGTCCGGCACCAGAAAGTTCGCGAGCAGGCCAATCAGGAATATCCCGCAGGAAAAGAGGAGGCTGTGCGTTGGTATTCCTTTTTTGGACACATGATTGAAAAATTTCGGCAGCAAGTGGTTTCGCGCGCCAGTATACAAAATCCTGCTGGTGCTGTACAGCGCGGTATTTGACGACGAAAGCGATGCAATCAGCACGGTGAAATTAATAATGCCTGCTGCCGCCGGAATTCCAACAAGGTTAAACGCAGAGACAAACGGGCTTTGGCTTTGGCTGATTTCGTTCCACGGCACTAAGATCAAAATAATGGCAATCGCGCCAAAATAGAACAGCAATAAACGGGCCGGCAGAGCGTTGATCGCCTTTTTCAGGTTCCTGCCCTCATCCTTGGTTTCACCTGCTGTAAGGCCGATCATTTCAATTCCGGCAAAACCAAACAACACCATTTGGAAGGACATAAGAAAGCCCTTTATGCCATTGGGGAAAAAGCCTCCATAATCTATTAGGTTTGCAACGCTTACGGTTACCTGCCCGTGCGTCTGGCTTTCATAAGTGGGATGACGGAATGCAAGTACGATTCCAAAAGCAATAAAAAGGACAATAACCAATATCTTGATGATGGAAAAACCCGATTCCAGATTCCCAAACGTCTTTACGATTGAAAGGTTGATTACGATCAGAAAACCAAGGGCTATCAAGCCCGAGACCAGCGAAGGTATTTCAGGAAACCAATACCTGATATAGATTCCGATCGCCGTAAATTCCGCCAGTGCTGCCGTTACCCAGCAAAGCCAGTATGTTAGCGTAACAAGGAATTCCCAGCGCTGTCCAAGAAAGGCTCCCACAAAATCTCCGATCGACCGGAACGTCTCGTCGGAAAGCAATATTTCACCCATGGCCCGCATAAATAAAAATACCACAACGCCAGAAATGATATACGCGATCAATATAGACGGCCCCGCCAGCTTGATTGCCGTCGAAGATCCCAGGAACAGCCCGGTTCCAATCGATCCTCCCAGCGCAATGAGCTGCAGGTTAAAGTTTGATAACGACCTTGTGAGTCCTTTCTGTTCTTTCATACTCCCATTCCCTTTCCTGAAATGAAAATGGAAGCCCTTCCCCTGATTACGCGTTCCAGAGGAAAGGCTTTCCCGTTCCGATTAATGATACTGTTATTTACCAGTTGCTTTTGCCGTCTTCTGCGCTGCTGCAAGCTGGTCTGCATGCGCTTCCTTCGGAATATTATGCGGTTCATTTTCCATCAGCTTCTGAACCTGCGCCGCCCAGTCCGGATTGCTCTTTTTATTGATGATCAACGGAATGATCAGGAACGCAAACGCTACCACCAGCGTAAAGATAGCGCTCATCGGCGAACTGTAATAGACCGAGAAGAAACACGCAACGCAGATAACAGCGATGAGTATTACGACAATCGTCCACAACAGCCCATTTCCCTTCTTGCCAACCCTGAACGGACGCTCAAGCTGGGAATGCGTTTTTCTCAGCTTCAAAATACCGACTGCCATGATGATATACACAAAGCAATAAATGATTGTCGTTGCATTTACAAGCGTCAGGAACGCGCTGTTTGCGCCGGGTATCAGAAGATATACAAGTGAGAAAATCGAAATGACCGCGGCCTGTGTAACCAGTACCGCTTTGGAAACGTCCAGCTTATTGGTTTTCCAAAAATTGAATTTGGGCGGGTATTGTCCCCTGCGCGCGCTCTGCGTGATCGTCTTTGACGGGCCTGTGATCCACGCGGACAGCTGCACCATAACGCCTACAAACACAAGGATGCCAAAAATATTTCCAATTACCGTTGGAATGCCAAGTATCTGGCAGAACATCACAATCGGCTGCGCTATATTATTGAGGTCAAGCTTTCCGGCAGGTACGACATTTGCAACGATGAATGCGCTCAGCGTATTGACGATCAGCATGATCGCCAGTGCTGCAAATATTCCTGCAGTATACTGCTTTACAGGTTTTTCCAGACGCTTGATGTATACCGAGGACATTTCAATCCCCACAAAGATGAATATAATCGGCGCAAAGTACTGCATGGTGTTAAATGATTTCCCCGTGGGTAATAGTGCCTGCGCGTCAAAAGCCCCAAGCGTGCTTTTGGGATCGATCCCCGTTTTGACCGTCGCGGCAATGCCAAGGGCGAATATCATAATGATAGGGATATACAGCATAAACCATATGCCCCATTTGCCGCCGATCTTTGCCATGTCAAACTTCATGTTCAGAAGCGTAACACCCCAGTACACAACCAGTATTACGACCAAAATAACGACATTGTTTTCGCCAAGGGATTCCTGGCCGATTCCCACGCCAAGCATCGGCGCAAGAACCGAACCAACCATAACCATGCCGGGGAACATCTGTACCCATAACAACCACGAGGTCACAAACCCCCACTTTTTACCGAGCGCGTTTGACGTCCAAAGCTCAGGGCCGCCTGCATCGGAGGGGTACATTCCCGCATATTCGCCCGAAATGAGTGCAATGGGTAATCCAAACAATACTACCGCGACGATTATGTAGAAAAACATTGTCCAGCCTGTAGCCGCTACGTCCGGAATATTCCGGACGCTGGCAACAAGGGCGCAAGTCATGCCGATAAAGGTAAACGTACTGACCTTCGAGAGGGAAGTCCCCTTTGAAATTGTCATAGGCTTTGTCTTATTCATAAGATTCACTTCTTTCTCTTCGCATTACTGCGGATTATTTGCTTTCGCTGTCAAGGATTTCCGTCAGCTTTTTCTGCATGGCCTGCGTGATCCCTTTTGTATAAAAATCAAAGAGCTTATCGCTGTTCATATACGGAGTCATAATGGCAGCACGCATCAGCGTCACCTGCTTCTCCTTTTCCCATTCCGATTCAGGAAGTCCCATTTTCTCTACAAATGGGAGCGGGCTGTCGCCATAATCAGACTGGTTGAAGGTGGTATGCGAGGAGATAAACCGGTTGGCATATACGCTTCCATCCAGATAAGAGGAGTAATCGTACATCTTTTCATTGAGGGCGTTGATCTCCTTCAAATCCGTACTGCCCTTTTCCTTAAATACCCAGTCCACCATGTTGAAATCCGGATGGTTAAGCGGATAGACCTCGATGGTCTTTCCATTGATGTCAAAGGTCAGGTTCCCAAGATAATCCCGGAAGCGCTGCGCCGCCTCGATCGAAGAGGCGATCAGCTGCCCGTAGCCTTCTATATTAAGCGGCAATACCTGATGCGCCGCCCATACCGCAGCCGCCGTGGCGCCTGCCTTGGAGCCCTCGAGAATGTATGCACCAAGAAGGTCGGGAGCCGTCGTCGTGGATTTCTCAAATACATAGGATGCAAAATATGAAATAATATTACGCATATCCTTATGCTTGATCGCAATTCCGCCCGCCGCATATGGAACATATCCCATTTTATGTGGATCAACCGTTACGCTCTCAGCGTACTGGATTGCTTCGAAGCCCTTATAAACGTCCTCCTGCAGCTTGACCGGATAATGGAACGCGCCATATTCCTTGTGCATTGCCGCAAGGTTGTCGTATTTTACAAATTCGCCGTCTTTATCCATGTAAAGCGCGCGCGCATATCCGCCGTAAGCCGCGTCCACATGCAGATAGAAGTAAATTCCCTCTTTTTTGAGTTCTTCACGCAGCACGACAATTTTATCTACCTCGTCCACCGCTCCCTCTTCCGTCGTTCCAACGACCGCTACGACTCCAAGAATCGGTATCTGCTGTTTCGCCAGATCGCGAATGGCTTCTTCCAGCTTATCAACGTCCATTCTGTAATTGCTGCGTACGGGAATTGAAACCATCTGGTCTAACCCTACGCCGGAAATATCGAGGGCTTTCTCCCACGAATAATGCTTGGTTTGGGGAACGATCCACTTGCCAAGCTGATTGATAAACTTTCCACTGCGCGAGGAAGCCGCCTTAACCGCGTCGATCTCCTCTGAAGACAGCTTTGCAACAGCATCCAATATTTCCTCAACGCTCATGTTAAGGAGCTCCCAGTCAGATTTCCCCGCAACCTTATCCGGATAAACTTCCTTCATTGCCAGCGGTATCGATTTAAAACAGCGTGCATACCATAACCCTTCCAGATTTGCGATAGAACCATCCGCAGCGATGTGTCCCCAACCGTCCTTGAAGCTGAACAGCTTTGCAAAATCCGCTCCGACTTCCGCTTCCATCTGCGATGTAGCCATGGAAGACTCAAGGGCAACGTTATTCGGATTCCAAAGCACTGCGTAATTATATGCAAGAAGCGCGGGCATCAGCGTTTCTGAATTCATCTGGCCCCAGTAGCGCCCTGCACTCTGCCATGGGATAGAACCCGAGCGCATGCGCTGGCTCAGGTCGTCCAGTACGTCGAGCACGTGGTCCTTGGTTGCAATAAAGTCCGGCTGCTCTTTGTCTTCTTCCGAAATCGCTGCCATGTCGGACGGAATATAGTCCTCGCGCCAACCCATATGCTCGTTTACAAGTCTGCTCATTTGGTTCTCATAAAAGTCCCTGTTCTCTGCCTTATCTCCTACAAACAAGGCCTTTAAATTTAAGTTTTTCAAATCCCTTCTCCTTTCGAGTTCTGAATCAAATTTGTATTTTAGTTTGGTCTCTAAATCTTTTTATTCTTACACTTTCTGTTGCTCCCTAAACATGGCCAATGCCCTAAAAATACTTTTATAAAACAAAAAAAGCCTTCACCGCGGCTTTTTTAAACCATTCATTAAAATTTGCCTGTTCGTTGTACCAAAAACCTTATCCTTACTGTTTGTAGTGTGCCTCATCATTCCGATTTTTTGCAGCTTTTCAAAATAATTTTTCTATCCCGCTTTTGCTGCAAAAAAGCCTGTTCCCCAGATAGGAACAGGCCTTCATTTTTCGTTCATTCAGTTCAGACCACAAACGCAGAATCCTCCTGCGTTTGGGCAACATACGCCCTTTGCGCGTTCTCCATCCGTTCGCGCAAAAAGCGGTTTGACAACTCCACATACGGAAGAAACGCACATTTTTCATCTCCCCACATTTCCGCAACCAGCAGCCCGCTGAACCGATGCTTTAACAGGGAAGCATAAACGCCCTCGAAGTCCACGATTCCTTCCCCATAATTTACCCTTCGCACCTCGCCTTTTTTAGCGTCCTTCAAATGGATTGCCACGACATGTCCGTCCATATCGCCAAGCTTGTTGCAAAAGTCATAACCAGCCGCGGCAATATTGCCCACATCCGCATAAATCTGTACATAAGGCGAATTGATATCCTCCACCAGTTCCAGTGTCTTCTCCAGTGAATCCGCAAAGCTCGTATCCATTGTTTCAAGCGCAAGCATCACCGCGCGGCTTTGTGCATAGTCTGCACATTCCCTGAGGTTTTCCAGAAACAGTCTTCTGGTTTTTTGATTGCTCACCCCTTCATAAGTATCGTATGTGGAAAGCTGTATCAGCCTCACGCCTGTTTTGCAGGCAAAATCCACAGACTTTTTTACGATGTCCACCCCCGCTGCGCGCACATGCCCGCACAGGTCGCCAAGCGGATACGCACGCAGCGCGCTCACCGCCATAGAAAGGACTGGAAACCCTGTTTCATCAATCGCGCGCCTCAGTTCAAGCGCCGTTTCGTCGTCCGGTTCGAGCCGCACAAGGCGCTGCGGCGTGGGATCGATGCTGAGCTCCATAAAATCGTATCCCGCATCCCGTGCGACGGCAAACTTTTCCTTCCACGGTAAAATCATTGGAATCGCTTTTTCGTAAACGCCCAGCTGCAAACTCGATAATTCTCTCATGTGCGCCCCTTTACTTCCCTTTTTGCCCGCATTTCCTGAAGGCCTCGACCGCTTCATTTATCTGTGCTTCATCCAGTACCGGAACCTCGCCGCCCGCGTTTTTCGCAAGCAGGTAAACCTTTGCCGCCTCTTCCATATATACCGCGGCATACAGCGCTTCCTTCAGCGTCCCGCCAACGGTTAGTACGCCGTGGTGCTTTAGAATCACCGCCCGTTTTCCATTGAGGTTTTCCACAGCTGCAATTCCCATTTCAAGGCTCGCCGCCGAGCTGTAGGGCGCAACCGCCACCGCGCCAAGCGTCGCATTGGCAAGCGTTGTTACGCAAACCGGCAGCTCGTCCGCAACAAGTCCCACTGCCGTTGCATACGGCTGGTGGGTATGGATGATTGCATTTACTTCCGGCATATTGTCGTACACATACTTCAGGGCAATGAAATCGACTGACGGTTTCATCATCCCTTCTATGATTTCACCGCCTTTATCCATCACCAGAATGTCGTCTGGCTCCATTGTCTCATAATACGTTCCGGACGGGGTCACCAGAATATCGCCGTTTGGCATCCGTATGGATACGTTCCCTCCCGCCAGCATAATCAGTCCGCTTTCTTTGATTTCAAGGGCTGCTTTGATTACTTCTCTTTTTTCTTCCGTATACATATCGTTTCCTTCCTTTTGCCGCTTACTGCGCAGATGTTTTCCCGCAGTCCTCTTTTACGGATTCCGTGAATATATTGGCCGCTTCCGCAGCCTTTTTATAGCTTTCATATTTTTTATGGTATATCTCCGCTTTGGTACGGTCCGGCAGGTACGTATGGTCTACGATTGTCATTTGCCGCGCAGCCTCCTGCATCGATCCAAACTCTCCGCAGGCCACGGCAGCGCACATCGCCGCGCCCTTGGCACCCTGCTCTTTTCCATTTACAACCTCAACCGGCATTTGCAGCGCGTCGCACATCATCTGCGTCCACGGAACCGAATTTGTCATACCTCCGCTCATTCTTACCATACGAAAATCATCCTTGTGCCGTTTCAGCTTCTCCAGATGGTACAGCGTACAGAATACAATGCCCTCATAAACACAGCGAATAAAGTGCTCCTTTGTGTGGAAGGCGTTGATGTTGAAAAACGCACCGCGTGAAAAAGGATTGGTATTGGACGCATAAAGATACGGCAGGAAAATACACGAACATTCTTCCGGCGGTATTTTTGTCAGTATCCCATCGCACTGTCTGTAAAACTCCGCTTTGCCTCCGGCCTCCTGCACCCACGCGCCGAGTACGTTGTCCATCATCCAGTTTAAATTACTTGCCGATGTGGAGCTTCCTTCGGCAATCATGTAATAATCCGGCAAATAGGAAAACGCATTGATAAAAAGGTCTTTATCGTCCACAAGATCCGGGGAAAGATATTCCACGATTCCCCATGTGCCCGTTATGATGGCAAGGTCCCTGCCGTCCTGAAGCCCGTTCGAAAACGCGCACGCTTCAATGTCGATCATGCCCCCCGCGACGGGAGTACCCTCCGAAAGTCCTGTTTCCCGGGCAGCTTCTCGAGTCACATAACCGCAGATATCCGAGCTCAATTTAATTTCAGGCACCAACCGGAACAAATCCCCGATCCCAAGAATTTCAAACACTTTCTTTTCTGCTTTGCCATCCCTGATGTTCGTAAACCCGTCAGCCGACGCGTCCGTTTGTTCCATACACTGAACGCCTGTCAGCTTCATCCTGATATAGTCCTTGATGTTCAAAAACGCCGTGCTTTTTTCCAGTACCTCCGGCTTGTTGTCCTGCATCCATTTGAGGAGCAGGAGCGGCTGCGCTGCCCAGGTGGACTGGTAGGTTTCCCTGTATATCTGCTCGCTTTTTCCTGTTTCATATGCCCACCGGACATATTCCGCCGCTCTTGAATCCGTGGATACGATATGCGGATACGTGCTGTTGTTTCCTCCGTCCACCAGATGAAGCCCGTTCCCGTATCCGCTCACGCCAATCCCACGAACCTGCTCTCCGGTGATTCCCGCTTTTTCCAACACCTCGCAGATAACTTCGCAGTTATTCTTCCATACGTTTTCCCCGCTGCGTTCCGTAAATCCCTTAGCGGTCTTTTCCGTGCTTGCGTGGGGTTTTCCCGCAACGGCGATTTCGTGGCCTTCCCGGTCATATAGCGCGGCTTTCACGTTTGATCCGCCGTTATCTATTCCCAGTAAATAATCCTTCATTCCATTTTCCCCGCTTTTCCTACCCGCCAATCGTGCAAAGGATTCCGTTCTCCTCAATTTGCCGTACAAATCCTTCCACTTCTTCATCTTTTATGGCCTGCTCGTCCCTGTAACGGTAGTCCATCCCCAGCGACGCATATTTATGCTTGCCATACTGGTGGAACGGCAGCAAATCGATCTGCTTTACCCCGTTTTCCTTTGCAAATGCCACCACCCGCGCAATATGCTCCGCATTATCGTTAAAGCCCGGAATAATCACGCACCGGAACACCACTTTTTTGCCAAGCCTGCACAGTTCGCGCACATTGTTTTTTACCATTTCAAGCGCATTCGCCTTCATATCGATACCACCCGCAACTATTTCTGCAAACTGCTGCGGTATCAGCGTTTTGATGTCAAACAGTATTTCATCGCAATATTCACAACACTTCCACATATTTTCCCATGTAGCAAGCCCGCACGTTTCAAGCGCCGTATACAAACACTCGTTTTTGCATTCGCGCATCACCGCGTTTACAAAATCCGCCTGCAACGTCGGTTCGCCTCCGCTCACCGTAACGCCTCCCTGCGAGCGCATGAAAAACGCCATATCCTTTGTAAGTGGCTCCATCACTTCGGAAACCGTCTTTTGTTCACCGTAAATCTCGATCGCCCCGTATGTGCATTTCTCCTTGCAGGCGCCGCACAGGATGCACGCCTGCCTGTCTATTACATTTCCCTGTGCGGAAGGCGAAATCGCCTTCTGCGGGCAAACGCCGATGCAACTTCCGCATTCCCTGCAAAGGTTTTTATGGATTGCGACCTCTCCCGTGCCATGCTGGGATTCCGGGTTGCAGCACCACGGGCATACCAGATTGCAGCCCTTGAGGAACAAAGCGGTACGGATTCCCGTGCCGTCGTGGATCCGGTAGCGCTCAATATTAAAAACCATACCAGTCGTTTCGTTCTTGTTCATTGTCTCTCCTACTGCCTGTTTCCCCGCAAAGCATCTGCTTCTCAGGCCGCTTTGGGATTCCCCGTAAAGCGGCCTTCCTGCAAGTACCGTTTTGTTGCTACAGCACATGCTCCGTGCGCGCTATGATATCGTTCTGCAACTCCGGATCGAGCGGCGTAAAGAGCGCGCTGTACCCTGCCACACGCACCATCAGGTCTTTATATTCGTCCGGATGCTGCTGTGCGTCGCGCAGCGTTTCACTGTTGATCATATTAAACTGGATGTGCATTCCTTTCAGGTCTCCAAGGAATGTCCTGAGCATATACACCAGCTTTTCCTTTCCGCCCTCCTTTTGGATGGAGGTTGGGTTCAAACGCATATTCAGGAGCTGTCCGCCCGCCACCAGCATGGAGGGAAGCTTGCTGACCGATTTCAGCGCCGCCGTAGGCCCGTTGCGATCCGTACCGTGCATGGGCGAAGTGGTATCCGCAAGCGGACTGTTCGCATATCTTCCGTCCGGAAGCGCGCCCACTTTCATGCCGTGCGGTACGTTTGAGGATACCGAACTGACCGACGGCTGCCATACGCCGCCAATCGGGCCCCTGCCGTAGCGCGTGGTTTTGTATTTACATACCTCGTCGCACATAAACCGGAAGGAAGAGGTCATCAGCGAGTCTACATAATCCTCGTCATTACCGTATTTTGGCGCTTCCGACAGCATTTTGTTGATCTCTTTTCCTGTCGGATTTGTCGTTTCATCCTCAAAATTGGTTTTAAGCGCATGTAACAGCTGGTCCTTTGTGAGTGATTTTTCCTCAAAAATCACCTTTTTAATCGCCGCAAGGCTGTTTCCTATGTTTGCAACGCCTACAAACTGTGGGGCAAGGAAGTCATATTTAGCGCCGCCCTGTTTGATCGTTTTACCCCGTCCGATGCAATCCTCTACCAGCATGGATACGAGCGGATCGGCAATTCCTTCCTCTGTAGCAACGTCGTGAAACGTGTCAACGATCATTTGCTGTTTGGTATAATAAGCAAACACCTCTTTGAAATCCTCATAGAATTCCTCAAACGTTTTGCTCTTCAAAAGCCCCTTCTGCGAAATCAACCGGGTTCCTGTCGCCGGATCGGTTCCGCCGTTCACGGCAATCTCCATAATCTTTCCAAGATTGACAAACGCGCTTCCGCTTGGACGATTACCCTGCTTTCCTTCCACAATCGCCTCCGCACAGCCAACGATTGAATAATCCGAAGCGTCCTCCAAAGAAATTCCCCTGTTTACAAGTGCGGGAATGTAGCTTTCATCCGAATAAATCGCAGGTTGTCCGCCGCCAAGCTGGATACAGTCAATGGCAGCCATCAGCACCTTGTTTCCCATCCTGTCGTGATAGCGCAGGGAAAGCGAGGGCTGGTGCAGGTTGATTTTTGCCTGTGTTTCAAGCAGCCGGAACGTCAGGTCGTTCGTGCAGTCCGCCCCGTTCTCGTCCTGTCCGCCGATCGTGATGTTCTGGAAGGTTTGATAACCGCCGAAATACTGCGTGCTGTCCCAATTCTGGATTCGGTTCAACTGGAAAATTTTCAGGAAGAAGGAGCTTAACAGTTCGTTCGCATCTTCTTCTGTGAGCACTCCGGATTCTATATCCTTCTTGTAGAACGGATAAAGATTTTTATCCATCCTGCCAAGGGATACCGCGAAACCGTTGTTTTCAAGCTCCAGGCACAGATTCGTAAACCAATAAGCATGCAGCGCCTCATGAAAGCTGCGCGCAGGTTTTTCCGGTACCCGTTCACAAATATCCGCAATCAGCAAAAGCTCTTTTTTACGCTGCTCATCCTGTGTTTTTTCTGCCTTCTCACGTGCAAGCGCCGCATAACGGTGAGCAAAATTTACGATTGCTTCAATATAAATCAGCACAGATTGCAGGAAATACAGCTTCTGGGATTCCTCCCTGTCCTGCAGATCGAGGGACGCGATCTTTTCCTCCGCCTGTTTGCGGAAGGATTCTAGCCCTTCGTATGCAACGCGTTTGAGGCCTACCGTAAGATGTCCTTCCCCGCCGGTCATGAGCCAATAGGAGCTAAACGCGCCCTGCTCATGCGCCTTCCACGCTTCCTCCGGCATACGCGCAAGGCACCTGTCCTCGTGAGTGCGGCCCTTCCAGTACTCTGTAAGCTCACGCACCTTTTTTTCATCCTCCGCCGAAATATCAAAGGAATCCCCCGGCCTGTCCGGCGGGCGGACCGGATTCCCGTCAAGCTCTTCGATGAGCCAGTTGACAGAAAATTCCGGGAACAGCGGCACGCCTCTTGGCGAAGAAGCCAGGTTTCCCACAAGCAATTCGTGGTCAAGTATCATGATCGTCATCGTTTCCACAGTCTTTTTAAAGGCGAGCGCCCGTCTGATACAAACAGGCTGCTCTTCCGTTTCCTGATAGCTTTGTGTGTAGGCTTCCATTCGCTGCGGGCACAGCACCGGCTCAAAGCCAAGCAAATAATTACGGAGCTCTTCTATTCGTTTGCTCCTGTAAATTTTTTTGCCTCCTACCGTGATTCCCGTGTCAACAAATTTGCCAGTTACTTCATCTACAAATCTCATTTTTTACCTCCTGCAGATTTTCCCGTTTTTGGATATAAGGATTGCGCCCGCAATGTATATCCCTGCTATGATTTTTCAACCATTCCGGCGCTTATTCAGATTAAAATTACATTTGGATTCTTTTTTTCAGACCGATGTTATAAAATGATGAGCATGGTATCATGCTTGTATAATCTTATTGTAGTTTTGTTTGTAAAATTTGTCAAGACATATTTTATGAATTTTGTCTTGACGAAATTTTCGCTCCGTATTATAGTGATAGTAATCAAGAAACATATACATTATTTTACCACCCCGGCAGATAAAGGAAACATTAATATGGATATCAGAAACGCCAAATACGACATACAAATTCTCGCCCAGGTCGCGGAAATGTATTATCTGGAAGACATGAGCCAGCTTGAAATTTCCAAGATGCTTTCCTGTTCCCGCTCGATGATTTCTGTTATGCTTTCCGAGGCGAAGGAAAAGGGGCTCATCGAAATCAAGATCAAAAACCCGGCCGGAAACGTTTCAGAGCTTTCTGATGTGCTCAAAAAGCATTTTGGCTTAAAAAACTGCGTTGTCGTGCCAACCATGGCGACCTCCCTCAAAATCCTCAACCGTATTGTTTCTTCACAGGCCGCAAATCTTGTGAAGGGCTATTTTCGTCCCCACAAATCAGTGGGCGTTGCGTGGGGAACAACCTGTTATGAGTTTATGCACATATTTCCCGCCTCCTCCATGATTTCCAATATCACCGTAGTGCCGCTTGTAGGTGGAAGCGCTTCAGCCGCCTTTGAATACCAGCTCAACGAAATGGTGCGTATGTTTTCTGAAAAGACCAACGGTATTCCATCCTTTATTTACGCTCCCGCTTACGCTGATTCCGAAGAAGATAAAAAGCTCTATATGAACAGCGCAGGCATGAAAAACATTGTAAACCTCTGGGATCATCTGGATGTTGCCATTGTCAGTATCGGTGCGCCTCCCGATTATTACATCAACAATGATATTGAAAACCCATACGAGGTTCTGGAGCAGTACAAAGCTAATCCTGCAAAGCCGGTTGGCGATATTATCGCCCGGCGGTTCAACCTGAATGGGGAATTCCTGTCTTCGAGCTTTAATAACCGTCTTGTCGCGGCAACGCCGGAGCAACTAAAGCGCATCAAGGATGTTTTTTGCATCGCCGCCGGCAGGCACAAAATCCTTTCTATCATTGCGGGCCTGCGGACTGGCATCATCAACCATTTTATCACAGATGAAAATACAGCCAAAGCCGTCGTCAGTTTTTTAAACGATATTTGACGCCTTTTCAGTCATTTTGTGCATCCAGTTTTTCGATGTGTCATATGCCTCGATATATTTTTCAAAATAAAACCGATATTCCTCATGCCTGCCTGAATCCGGCTGGATCGTTTCTTTGATCTTTACCATTTGCGCGGAGGCTTTTTTGATGTCCGGATATACCCCTGCAGCCACCGCCCCGAGGATTGCGGCTCCCAGGCAGGGCGCTTGCGTCACTGCCGGCACATAAATCGGCAGGTTACACACGTCTGCGTGTGTTTGCATCCAGAACCGGCTTGCCGCAGCGCCGCCGCAGGTATAAATTCCTTTCAGCCCTGTTCCGCTTTTGCGGAATGCCTGCATCACGTTTTCCGTACCAAAACAAATTCCTTCGATCATTGCGCGGTAAATATGGTATGGCGTATGCTTTAGGGATAGCCCGTAAAGCATTCCCCTCACATCCGGATCGGCGTGGGGTGTGCGGTTCCCCTGAAAATAGTCCAGCAGTAAAAGTCCTTCCGCGCCTATCGGCAGCTTTTGCGCGCCTTCGTTCAGTAAATCATACACAGATTTTCCCTGCTCTCGCGCCTCTTGCTCTACGCCGCTGCAAAAGTTGGATTGAAACCAGCTGACCATTGAGCCTGTAGAGGTTTGCCCTCCTTCGATGAGCTGCAGTCCCGGTACGATCGCATCCGGATAAGAGCCCCACATACCCTGTGAATGGAGTTCATTTTCCACCAAACCAAGATGCAGGTGCGACGATCCCGTGATCATGGCGATTTTTCCGGGGGATACAACGTCAAGGCCTATCATGCCCACAAATGCGTCTGCGCCGCCTTCGCCCACCGGAAGCCCTTCCGGCAGCCCGAGGTCCACTGCCGCTTCTTTGTTCAGCGTCCCGGCGCGTACGCCCATATCAACGACCTGCGGTGGGAATTTTTCAAGAACATCCTCAAGGCCAAACGCGCCGTAAAAATCCTCCCGGAATCCTCCGCCCGGATGGTCGTAATACCACCGCGCTGCCGCGCAGGATATGCTTGCGTTCATCTCGCCGGTCAGCCTGTACATCAGCCAATCCGTACATTCCACAACATAGCGGGCTTTGTCGTAGGTTTCCCGTTCGTTCTCCTTAAGCCACAAGGCCTTTGCAGGCATGGTCTCAGCCGATACGTTTCCGTATCCGTTGAATTTCAGCATATCGTGCCCAGTTGCCGTAATCCGTTTCGCCTGGCCGGATGCGCGCACATCCATCCACATAATTGCCGGACGCAGCACATTCATATGTTCGTCCATCAACACAACTGTGCAACAGGTAGTATCTACGCTCATGCCAATAATGTCCGTAGTACAGACGCCGCTGCCCGCAATGAGTCTGCGGACTGTAGCAGCTACCGTATTCCACCATTCGTCTGCTTTTTGTTCCGCCCATCCGGATTGAGGAGTATAAAGCGGGTAAACCCCATCCGCAAAACCGAGCGGATTACCATATATGTCAAACAATCCGGCTTTCACGCTGGAGGTTCCCATATCGATTCCAAGCAAACAGGTTTTCCGCTCTTTCATTACCATATCTCCCTTCCTGCCTGTTCTAAAAATGGATCGCCCCGCTGCTTGCGCCCAAAAAGGCCTCCATCAGGGTTTCCGAAAGCGTCGGATGCGCATGGATCGTGCTTCCCGCTGCTTGCGCAGTCGCCTCGCAGCGCATTGCCATCACAGCCTCCTCGATCAGGCTGGACGCTTCCGCGCCAATGATGTGAACGCCCAGTATTTCGCCCCACCGCTCGTCTGTGATCACCTTCACGAATCCTTCCGTCTCGCCCAGCGTCAACGCTTTCCCATTTGCCGAATACGGGAATTTAAATGTTCTTACGGGCAGCCCCTTTTCCCTTGCCTGTGCTTCCGTCAGTCCAATGTACGCAATTTCAAGGTCCGTAAAAATACACGACGGGATTGCCTGGTCTTCCGTGTCCTGCCTGTCTGCAAACATATGCTCCGCCGCCAGGATTCCCTGCGCGGATGCGGCATGGGCCAGTTGGAATTTCCCGTTGATATCGCCGATTGCGTAAATGTAGTCCGCGCTCGTACGCATCATATCGTCCACAACCACATAGCCTTTCCGGTTCCGTTCCAGCTTAAGCCCTTCAACTGCGCCTGTCTCCGGTTTTCTTCCTACCGCTTCAAGCACCGCATTACAACGGATCGTTTCTCCGTTTGACAGCCGGACGATGTAATCTTTGTTTTCCTGCGTAATATCCTCGCAGGTTGTCCCTGTCAGTATCCTTACGCCTTTAGCCTCCATTTTCCTGTGAAGTTCAGCCGCTACTTCCTCGTCGGTCATCGGCAGTATTTGCGGCAGAAGCTCTACAATCGTCACCTCTACGCCAAATGAATTCATAATTCCCGCCATCTCGCAGCCAATCACCCCGCCTCCTATGATTACCATGGATTCCGGAAGTGCTTCCAGATCGAGCACGTCGTTTGTGTTCATGGGTTTCACCTGTGTTTTCAGCACAGATGCGGGTTTCGCCCCTGTTGCGAGCAGGATATAAGCGCATGTATACGCTTTTTCGTCCACCAACACCTCGTTAGGGTGTTTCACACTCGCGTTGCCCTTTAAAAGCGTGATGCTATTTTTTTTCAGGAGTCCGGCTACGCCTGCGACAAGCTTACTGACAATTTCGTTTTTGCGGGCGCGGATCGCCTGCCAGCTAAAGCCGATGTGATCCCCTTTCAGCCCGAATTCTTCCGCCCGCTTCATGTCCTCATACCGATTGGCGCTTGCATAATACGCCTTGGTAGGGATACAGCCGCGATTAAGGCAGGTTCCCCCGACAGAATCTTTTTCCACTACCGCAACCTTTGCCCCAAGCTGCGCTGCCCGAATCGCAGCCACATAGCCGCCCGGCCCGGCCCCCACAACGATCAGGTCAAAATCAAAGTTTCCCGCCGGGCGCTCTGTTTTCCCAGTTTTATTTGCAGGTTTTGGCTTGGACGTTTCCGTAACAACAGGTATCTCTTTTGCTTTCTCAGCCTGTTTCACTGGTTCCTGCGGGGCAGGACGCTCCGGAATTTCTTCCCCTTCCGCGCCGATAAACGCAACCGGCTCGTTTACCGGAACCGTACTTCCTTCCCCATAATATATTTTCAGCAATGTTCCGGAATACAGGCTGTCCACCTCAAGCGAAGTTTTATCCGTTTCCGTCTCAAAAATGTAATCCCCTTTTTCTACCTGTGCGCCCTCCTGCGCCAGCCAACGAATAATCTTTCCTTCCGTCATCGTCATACCAAGCTTTGGCATTGTAACAAAATTTCCCATGTCAGTTCCTTTCCTTCAATCCTTCAGGATGCTCCAAAATTTCTTTCAGATCCCTCAAAAACCGTTCGCCCGTCGTTCCGTCGATATGCCTGTGATCCAGCGTCAGGCTCAGCCCCAGCATTGGACGGATACCGATATCCGTACCGATTGCAACAGGTTTATTGGTCATATTCCCAATCCCCAGTATCGCGCTTTCCGGCTGGTTGATAATCGGCGTAAAATACTGTACGGGCGTTCGTCCGTAATTCGATATCGAAAATGTTCCTCCCGTATATTCATCCGGCTTCAGCTTTCCTGCCCGGGCACGCGCCACAAGGTCGTCACGCTGCCTTGTAATTTCCTCGAGCGACAGCATATGCGCGTTTTTGATATTGGGAACAATAAGCCCATTCTCTCCAAGCGAAACCGCAAGCCCAATATTGATCTCGCCCTTCACTAGAACGTGGTCGTCCATAAAGTATGCGTTCAGCAATGGATTTTTCTGCAAGGAAAGCGCACAGGCCCTGATAAACAAATCGGAAAACGTTGGCTTAATTCCAGTGCTCTCCACGCACTCCGCAGTGTATTCGCGCATCAGCGCTTTCAGGCTGGAACACTCTGCCTCGCCCATAATGGTATACTGCGCCGCCGTTGAAAGACTTTCGCACATGCGCGCCGCTATCGTTTTGCGCATACCATCGAGAGGAATGATCCTGTCTTCGCCCAGCCGCGCTTTATACGCCAGTACATCTTCCTTGCGAACTATGCCTTCTGCCGTTTCCACAGCTTCGATATCCATCCCCAAATGCCCCGCAACCGCGCGGGCAAGGAATGTAACCCTTCCGCCTTTCATTGCCAGCACATCGGATAGCTGCACATATCCGCCAATTCCCGTACCCCTGACTTTCGCAAGGTCTATTTTTCTTTCCCGCGCCGCCCTTCGCGCCGCAGGCGTGGACTTGATGCTTGCCATATTCGCGTCCCCCTATTTCAATAACTCTTTTGCAGCCTGGTAAATCGTATCTGCCTGCGGCACCACCATAGACTCAAGCTGCGGCGAATACGGAATCGGCATATCTGCGCCGCCAAACCGCCTGATGGGCCTGTCGAGGTAAAAGAACGCGTCACTGTCCGACAGCATAGCGGAAATTTCAGCTCCTACGCCAAATTTTTCTACGCTTTCGTGCGTAACCAGCACCCTTCCTGTTTTTTTCGCCGATGCAATCAGCGTATCCCGATCGATTGGCGAGAGCGTCCGCAGGTCTATAACCTCCGCATCTATCCCGTCCTTCTCGAGCATTTTTGCCGCTTCGAGCGTTTTCAGTAATGTCAGCGAATAGCTGATCATCGTAATATCCCCGCCTTCGCGCTTGACGTCTGCTTTTCCAATGGGAAGCGTATATTCTTCCTCAGGTACTTCACCCTTCGTGCCATATAACAGCTTATGCTCGTAAAACAGCACCGGATTGTCTTCACGGATTGCCGTCTTCAGCAGTCCCTTCACGTCATATGGGGTGGAAGGCATTACAACCTTAAGCCCCGGCACGTGGCAAAACCATGCTTCCAGAGACTGTGAGTGTTGTGCCGCAGCTCCGGTTCCGCTGCCCGCAGGCGTACGCACCACAAGCGGCATCTTTACCTGCCCGCCAAGCATAAACCGCTGCTTTGCAGCCTGGTTGCAAATAGGATCCATCGCCACTGTTACAAAGTCAGAAAACATATATTCCACAACCGGCCTGTAGCCCGCCATCGCTGCGCCCACCGCGACAGAGGTAAATCCGCCTTCGGAAATCGGCGTATCCATCACACGCTCTTCCCCAAACTCATCCAGAAACCCGCGTGTCACGCCAAAGCACCCGCCATATACGCCCATATCTTCGCCCAGCAGAAATACCTTTTCATCCCTGCGCATTTCTTCCCGCAAAGCGTCGGACACGCTTTGTAAAAATGTCATTTCCATCGTATTCCTCCCGTTCATGCAAAAATCAGTTCTTTTGCTTCGTCAAGGCTCAGTGTTTCCGCATTCTGTGCGTATTCCACAGCCTCTTCACATTCCTGCTCGATCCCGTTGCGGATTGCCGCCAGTTCCTCTTCCGTGAAGCCGTTTTCCAGCATATAAGCTCCAAAGGATTTGATCGCATCCCTTGCCTTCCATTCCGCTTCCTCTTCACGTGTCCGGTATGCGCGTTTATCGCTCTTGGAGTGTCCAAGGTAGCGGTACGTTTTTGCTTCGATCAGCGTAGGCCCTTCCCCTCTGCGCGCACGCTCCGCCGCTTCGGCCACAGCGTCCATCACAGCAAGCACATCCATTCCGTCTACGATTACGCCCGGGATGCCATAAGCTTTTGCCCGTGTTGCAATATCTTCAACCGATACGCTCTTTGAAACCGGCGTGGACATTCCATACAGATTATTTTCGCAAAAATAGACAATCGGTAATTTCCAAAGCGCCGCCATATTGAGCGCCTCGTGGAACATCCCTGAATTTGTCGTTCCGTCCCCAAAGAAATCCAGGATTACCTTGTTGCTCTTATCTTTTTTGATTGCAAGCGCAATACCCGTTGCAATCGGTATTGCCGGTCCAATGATTCCATTCGCGCCAAAATTGCCCACCGATATATCCACAATGTGCATCGAACCGCCGAGGCCCTTGCAAAAGCCGTCCTTTTTTCCAAGCAGCTCGCACATCATACGCTTCAAGTCCGCTCCCTTTGCAATACAGTGCGAATGCCCCCTGTGGCAGCTCATGATGTAATCATCCGGGCGGATCGCGTTAACCGCTCCCGCCGCCGTGGCTTCCTGCCCCACGGAAAGATGCGTCGTACCGTGGATCAACCCCTTCATAAACATCTCGTTTACGCGTTCTTCGAACGTACGCGCACTATACATCTGATAATAGATCTTTTGCATTTGCTCTCTTGTTAATTCCATTTTTTCACCTGCTTCTCAAAAATGATTGGTTGTATTTCGTTTGTTTACATTTGTAAACTAATTTATCTTTTGTAACCTTTACTGCTACTATAACGCCAAGCAGGTTTTCTGTCAATAACCTTTTTTGGAATCCTCTCGTTTGTTGTGTGATAAATCATTGATAAAAGCTTTTATACAGGAAAAAATGCAAATAAAAATTCCTCCGTATTACAAAACCGAATGACGGAGGACGGAAAATTTACAAAGGATTTGACATTCCAATCAAAAACAATTATGATTATAGTAGTAGTTTACAAAAATTATATTACTTTTATTATGTAAAAATTAGGAGAGCACATAAATATGCCACTTTCTTCTGAAGAACGGTATTATATCAAGCTGAAAGCTTCGTATTTATACTATAAAGAAAACAAAACGCAGGCGGAAATCGCCGAGCTGTTCCATATTTCCAGACCAACGCTCATAAAGCTGCTCAATGATGCACGCAAAGAAGGCATCGTAACGATTGAAATCCATGATATCCGTATGGGCAGCCAATATATCGAGCTGGAGCAGGAGTTATGTAAAAAGCTGGGTTTGAAGGATGTTAAAATCGTAGGCGTGGGAAGCGCTTCACAGGAAGCGGTTAACAGCAGTATCGGCGAAGCGGCGGCGGCTTATTTTGTGAATGCGCTCAGCTCCGGCATGACCATTGGCATTGGCTGGGGCAATACCCTGCAAACCATGGCAAACTTTATGCGTCCCGATCTTTCGGTCAAAGGCCTGGACATTATTCCCCTCCTCGGCGGATTGCGCAGCACCGGCAGCGACAGCTACACCATGTTTGCCAATTCCCTGTGCGAAACCGTAGCTTCCCGTTTTCAGGACGCCTCCGTTTCCATGCTGTATACGCCTCTCATCGCCCAGGACCGTAAAATTGCGAAAACGCTTCTCGCCTCCGAGGATGTAACCTCCATATTTGATAAAATGAAACATCTGGATATCGCAATCGTGGGAATTGACGGAGATCCCGCTCATTCCACAACTGTAAAGCTTGAAAAAAACCTGCAGTCTATTTACTATGAATTGCAGCAAAAGCAATATGTGGGAAATATCTGTTCCCGTTTTTACAATCTAAAAGGGGAGCTTGCAACGCTCAGCCTTGAGGAGAACATTATTGCCGTCTCCCCGGAAAACCTTCGGAATACTCCGACAGTCATCGGCGCGGCAGGAGGAGAATATAAAGTTCCATCCATCATCGGCGCGGCACGCGCAAAGCTGTTCAACATTCTCATCACAGATGAATATACCGCCAAAAAGCTGGTGGAATATCCTGCGGAATAAAAACGGCCTTACCTGTTATTTTTATTTGTCATGCTGTATGAGTGCAATGCGGACTCCGTTTGGATCTGCAATAAAAGCCATACTGCCCACAAGTGTCCTGACAGGCTCCATCGTAACCGTTACTCCCTTGTTTCGAAGCTCGTCCAACGTTTGCGGCAAATCGTCCACATTCATGCCCACAGAATAAAGCCCGGTTTCATACGCGCTGTTTTCGATCAGCTCAACCATTGCATCCCCTTTTCCGCGCATGAGGGTAATTCTCCCTCCCGGTGGAGGATTATACTGGCTGTCTACTTCAAAGCCCATAATATCCCTGTAAAAACCAACCGACTCATCCATGTCTTTCACAATCATAGTTGTGTATTTGATTTCAATGTCCATGCTTTTTACTCCTTTTCAAGACAGGTCTCACGTTTGTAAAGCGATATCATCCATGCTTTACAGCATTATTATACCATGAATACAGGTTGTGTTGTTATTGCGTTACGTTCCTGCAAGATTGATCAATATCCCCCCTGTTACCACAAGCGCCAATCCCCCCACAACAGCCTTCATCTCTTTTTTCGTTTTTTTCTCACCGAGCAGGAATATGCTCCCGAGCGTTGCGATTACTACATTCATTTGCGACAGGGTGAAACCGATCGCAACACCGTTGCGGGCGGTTGACAGCAGGTAAGTGAGCGCCCCAATAGAAAAAACAAGCCCGGGCAATATATTTTTGTAAGACGATTTTTGCCCAAGCGCACTGCCCCTTGTCATAAAAAGCGAAAAAATAACGGATGCGGAAAACATACCGACTGCCTGAGGCAAAAATTCCGCCCAGCCATTTGCGCTGACAAAACGGGGAAAACCGGAATACCCTACGTATCCGACCACCGAAACCAGTAAGACGATAACCGCCTTTTTCATGTTGGCGTTGTCGTTCTTTTTCTTGTTTTCCTGATAAGATGTGATAATTACGCCGACGATTACAATCGTAACAGAAGCGAAGCCGATCAGCTTTGATTGTGCCGATGCCCACTCGCCAAACGCGATTACGCCAAGCAGGGATGTGCCAAGAAGCTGCATCCCGGTAGAAAGCGGCATTGCTTTTGAGACGCCTATTTCCGTATATGCAGTATATTGCAGCATTTGTCCAAACGCCCAGAACGCACCGGAAATAAAACAAAATAAAAAAACGGTGCCGGAAGCCGACTGACCGCTGGCAGCCTGCACAATCAGGGCGACGAGCAACGCGCCCAGCGTCGTGCCAAGTATCTGGTTAATGGGCTTTCCCCCCAGCTTGCTCACTGCAAGGGGCAGCAATCCCCAACTGACCGCCGGTATCAATCCGATCAGGATGTCCATTCCTATCCTCCAATGCAAACTCTATGATTAGATGTCTCGAATCTGTTTTATATATACGATAATATAAACCAAAGGAAATCGAAGAAACCAATGATGAATAAGAAAGCAGTTGTAACGGGCGGGAGCAATGGAATCGGTCTGGGCATTGTGCGTTGCCTTGCGGAAAGCGGGTATGATATTGCGCTCAGCTATCATTCACATCGCGAAGGCGCCGAAGCGATTCAGTCCGAGGTTCGGGAGCATTATGGACGCGAATGCCATATCATGCAGGCCAATTACGTGGAGGATGGAGCCGGAAAACGTTTTTTTGCCCAAGCCGTAACAGCTCTTGGCAACATCGATCTCTTGGTAAACAATGCCGGGATCACACGGTTCGAAAGCATATTTAACCTTACGGAAGAAACGATGGACACGGTCCTGAAGGTTGATTTTCGTAATTATATGATACTCATGCGCGAGGCCTGCCTTTTTATGCGTAAAAAGGGCGTTTGCGGAAGCATTGTCAATATTACTTCCACACGCGGGGAACGCGCCTATCCGAAAGATGCGGTCTATGGGGGCGTAAAGGCCGCTCTTAACCGCGCCCTCCAGTCAGTTGCACTTGACGCAGCCCCATATGGCATCAGGGTAAACGGCGTTGCGCCCGGGGCGACGCGTGTAAACAGCAAAGCGGAAATTGAAGCAAAAGGACAGCCAGACTATCTTGAAGAATTATCCAAAGAGATTCCACTGCGAAGGCCGGGGATACCTGAGGATATCGGTCAGGCCGTCGTGTGGCTTGCATCGGATAAAGCCTCCTATGTGACGGGCGTCACGCTGCGCGTAGACGGCGGTTTGATATTGCCCGGGCCTCCCGAAGCCCCGCACTAAAATAACGATTTGTTCCTCTTTTATCTACTGTATACAAAAAAGCCATAACCGCCGATTCCTGGCGGTCATGGCCCGTATGCTATCCTATAAAATAATTGCCGTTAGTTTACATATTTCCTGCTGCCGTCCAAATATCTTAAATATGCGTTCCCGCATTCATCCGCACAGGCGGCAGGTATTCCGCGTGCAATCCTTTTCAAAACAGCGCTTCTCTCGTCCATCTCGTTTTGTCTGTCTGCGCCGTCCTCGCCTGATTTCAATTTAAATTTCATCTGTTCCACCATCGCTATCGCCTCCCCGGAGTCATCATTATACTACTCTTGACTCAAAGCTGCAATCATATTTTTTCAAATATTGACCATGCCGCCTTATTTGCTTTTATTCCCGTCAATCGCCTCACATAATGTTGCATGCAACAGTTTTACATCGATTGGTTTTGCGATATGTGCCGTCATACCTGCGTCAACGGATTCCTGCACATCCTCGGCAAAAGCGTTTGCAGTCATCGCTATGATTGGTATTGTGCCCGCGTCATTACGCTGCATCCTTCGTATCGCCCGGGTTGCTTCATAGCCGTTCATTTCCGGCATACGGATATCCATCAAAATAGCGTCATAGGTTCCCGGCTGCGCTTTGCCGAATTCCTCTACCGCCTGCAGGCCGTTCGCCTTTGCCACTGCTTCTGCCCCAAACATCCTGAGTATCCCGCATACAATTTCCGTATTGAGTTTATTGTCCTCCGCAATAAGGAAGCGCCGTCCCGCCAGGCTTTCTTCCGCTCGTGCCGAGGCACTTAACGTTTCTTTTTTATCTTCTGCACCGCACCCCTTTTGAGCCTCCTCAAATTCCAGCTCCACACAGAAAGAAGAACCTTCCCCAATCCGGCTTTCAACAGAAATCGTTCCACCCATGAGCTCCACCAGCCCTTTTGTAATACTGAGTCCAAGGCCTGTCCCCTCAATCTCCTCCACCTTGTCTCCGCGTGTAAAGGGATCAAATATATGCAGAAGCGTTTCCTCTTCCATGCCAATCCCTGTGTCGCTGACCGTGAACCTGTAACGAAATCTTTTTTTATCAGGATCGAACCCTGCTTCCTCCGCCAGAAAATCGATCCGCCCTCCCTCCGGCGTGAATTTAACGGCATTGCTCAGTATATTGATCAATATTTGATTGATACGCAAAGCGTCTCCGCAAAAATACTTGTGCTCGATGCCTTCCGCGTGGATATCAAGCCTTATCCCCGCCTGCTCCGCCTGCGGGCCTATCATACCGGAAATCTGCTCCAATAATTCCGGAAGCACGATCGCCGTTTTGTTCAATGTGATTTGCGAACGCTCTATCTTGCTCATGTCCAGAATATCATTGATGAGGCTCAGCAGATGGTTGGATGAAACCGATATTTTTTTCAGGCAATCCGCAACCTTTTCCTTATCGTCAAGATGCGCTGTCGCAAGCGTCGTCATTCCCATGATCGCATTCATTGGCGTACGGATATCATGGCTCATGGCAGAAAGAAAATCACTCTTTGCGCGGTTTGCTTTTTTAGCGAGCACCAGAGCTTTTTCCAGAGCATCCTTTGTTTCCCGCTCCGTAGCCAGCATATCGGTTACATCCGCCCGTACTATGCACACCGTCCTGTGGTTCTCGTCTCCCCACAGTACGTTAACCTGCTTATACCGAAGATCTCCGTCCTTACAGTATGGAAATACAAAGTCATATCCCGCCGGCCTTTCTTCCAGCCGGCTAAGCATCGTTTCCAAACTGAATTGCTTCTTTACTTCGTCTTTTTCTTCCTCCAGCCCATAATACTCTGAAAAGCTTTCAACCGAAACATCAAAATCCTCAGCCGAAAAAGGCGCCAGGTTTTCCAGAACCGTCTGTCTGGTATAAATTGTCAGATTACCGCCGTTTCTGTCGATGAATGCTGCAAGCTCAAAGGTATAGGCAATCATATTAAGCAACCCCTGCTGCTCCCTGACAGAATCTGTAATATCCGAGCGCATGAGGCAAATACGGCCAAGCCGGAGATCAACCGCCGAGACCGTCATATTTTTGGTAAGGATATCCCCTTTCTCACTTACAATAGAATACGGAAAGGAGTATGTGCCCTCTTTTTCGAGACGGGCAAGCATATATTCCTCACTCAGCATTTGCTCTGCGCGTTTTTTATCTTTTGAAATCACCTGTTCCTTGAGCATATGCTCAATCTTTTCAGAATGCCTTCCGCTCTTCTCCGGAAGGTCCGTAGCATCTTTGCCGCTGTTAAGAATCGTATACCGGTCCTCCGCCAAATCAACATCCACAACCAGATCGCAGCTGGCAACGGATAACTGGTGCAGGATTCTATCGGTAATCGTCTGCTCCGTAATATCCGTTACTGTCAAAATACCCGTAATGTCGCCGGTATCAGGCGTCTCAACGAGATTCATCTCAAAGCGGATATAACGTCCGCGGGTTTCCTTCGGCAGCTTCACAAAGCAGTTCAAAACCTGCTCCGTATCACCCCGTTCAAACGCAGCCAGCGCCGGCGCATTCAGATATTTGCTTAAAAACATCTGCCGCTCTTCTTCCTCGACGATAAGGCTTGCAATCCCCTTGAAAAAATCCTCCCGGACCATCCCAAAGGTTTCCAGTAAATCGGAGCCTGTATGGTCAATAATCTCGTATATCCTGTTTTCTGTGATATTACAATGCCCAATCACCACCGCGTTAGCCCCCGGCGTACGGTAGTGCTGGACAATCAATTCGTTGTATTTCTGCCGGATACGTTCCTGCTCCTGCAGCTCTTTTGTCATATCGTGGTATACGGCGTAAAACTTGCGCTCCCCATCCCTGCTTTCAATCATCGTCAAAGTATTCTTAACCCATATGTAGCCTTCGTCGCCTCTTTTCAGCCGATATGTAATCTGGTACTGATTTTCTCCGCTTGCAATATACTCAGCGATTTTCGACGCAACGGTTTCCTTATCGTCCGGATGCACGCCGTCCATTGCGTTTCCTTCATATAACCGCCATGCTTCATCGATTGTCATATGCGTCATAGCGGCAAATCCGTCAGATAAATATTCCGGTGTCATCTTCCCGTCTTCTTCAAAACGGACAACTGCAATCCCGCTTGGAAGATGCTTTACAATCGTTTGGAAATATTGCTCCAGACGTTCCTTTTCCCTTCGGGTATTCACCTCTTCCGTAATATCCCTGATATACTTGATGTATGCCGGAACTCCATCCCAGACAGTTTCCCTGAACCGCGTAGCATAGAACTGATTGGTGCCGGGAATACTCATTTCATGTTCTTTGCCGTCAGGCTGGTGATCCTTCAAAGTGCAAAATGAACACGGCGCGTCTTTGCCGTGCAGTACAGCATAACATTTTTCTTCCTTCCGGATGTTCCCCACCCGAGACATGTTTCTGGATTCATTGACATAAAGTAAATTGTAATTCTCTTTTCCAATCACATAAATCCCATCTGCAGAATCATTTGCAATTTCCCTGAATAACCTTGCTTCTTCCGGTATTTTTAACGACTCGTTTTCTTTTTCGCCGTCCGGTACAGCAAACATATATTCAATGCGCGCAGGCTTTCCGTTCCAGTCGATCAGCTTTCCGTTGAGACGAAAAGTTTGCTTCCCGCCGCAAAATAAAAAATCGCAGGTTGCAGATTTTTTATCGGTCATTTGCCCGGCATTACAAAAACTGCATGGCTTGTCATAGCCTGCCACATTGTAACAAAAACAATCGTCTTCCTCCCTGTTTTTCAGGAAAACTTCTTTTGCCAGCCTGTTTGCATACAGAAGCTTCCCGCCGTCCGCCTCACTGATAAAAACCGCAACCGGCGCACCATCCAGCATATCTGTGATTTGCTCCGCGCAAAACGCACGAAGTCTATCGCCCTGTGTCATATCCGCTCCCCTTTTTTCAAAGACTGCCGAAGCTTATCCACTTCATGAAATTCCGTTTTGACCGATTCATACAATACGTCGTAATCATTACGCTGTTCCCGCCTGCGAAGCGGATCAACCATATCACAAACCGCCTCATAAAGACGCTTTAACCCCATATTCCCCGCCACGCCCTTGAGCGTGTGCGCCGCTTCAAAAGCCATATCAAGATTTCCGGATTCAATCGCTTCACCCAAATTGGCAAGGTTGTCGTCGTCAAACAACATATCGAGAAATTCCCGGTATGTCTCCTCGCTCCCCATAAAACGTTCCATCGTGGTCTCATAATCTGCGCCATAGGCTTCAAATATTTCTTTGAAAGTTTGCATCGTCTCAGGCCTCGTTTTCAAATATAAAATCATAAAGTGTCTGGTACATCCTTTTGGGATCGATTGGCTTTGTCAGGTGGGCGTTCATTCCTGCGGCTTTGCTCTTCTCAATGTCGTCGTCAAACGCATTTGCCGTCATTGCAATAATAGGGATTGTCCTGGCATCGTCATTGCTCAGATGCCGGATATTGGCAGCAGCGGTCAGGCCGTCCATCACCGGCATTCGGATATCCATCAAAATCCCATCGTAATATCCGTTTGCAGATTTTCCAAAAATTTCCATCGCGCGCAGGCCGTTTTCCGCAGTGTCCACTGTAAAGCCTTTTCCCTCCAGAAGCTTTTTTGCCACTTCCGTATTCATAAAGTTATCTTCCACCAACAGCAACCGCTTTCCTGTAAAGTCATAATCGATTTCTTCTGCTTTTTTTATTTGTTCTTCTTTTTCTCCCAGCGCTTTTGTCAGCGCCGAGATAATCGACGTTTTAAACATCGGCTTACTCATCAGAAGGTTGACTCCCGCAAGCTTCGCCTCATGCTCGATTGCCGCCCAGTCATATGCCGTCATAATAATAATGGTAACCTCCGGTCCCACAATACTGCGGATTCTCCGGGCTGTTTCAATTCCGTCCATTTCCGGCATCTTCCAGTCAATCAGTATCATATCAAAATATTTGCCCTCTGCAAACATTTTTTGTACCAAGCCAACGGCTTTATGCCCGCTGTCAACCCATTCGGCCTTAATCCCTATCTCATGAAGCGTGACGACTGCGCTTTCACAAATCGCCACATCGTCGTCCACTACCAGCGTTTTCAAATGCGTAAAATTATAATTTTGCTTTCTTTGGTTATGGCGCAGCTGTGCCTCTTTTGTAATGCCAAGCTTTACGTCCACGGTAAATTCCGTTCCGATTCCCTTGATGGAACGCGCCGAAATTTTACCATCCATCAAATCAACGATGTTTTTAGAAATCGCAAGCCCAAGGCCCGTTCCTCCAAACACAGCCGTCGCACCGTCCGATTCCTGTGAAAACGGCTCAAAAATATGAGGCAGGAAATCTTCGCTCATCCCCACGCCCGTATCGTTTATAATAAAACGCAAGGAAGCGTCTTTTTTGTTCTTATTGCGCTGCTCCGCAGAGAAGGTGACCTTTCCGCCTTCGCCCGTAAATTTGATTGCGTTGCTCAGGATATTGATAAGCACCTGCTGCAGCTTCATTGCATCTCCGATATAACAATCATCCAGCATTGGATCGACAATACATTCAAATTCCACATCCTTTGCCGCCGCCTGTCCAAAGCAGATCGAATTAATGCCGTTAAGGAATTCTTCGGTCGGAATTTCTTCATTTTTCAGTAGCATCTTTCCACTTTCAATCCGGCTCATATCAAGAATGTCATTGATAAGCGACAGCAGGAACCTTGAAGAAATCCCAATTTTTGAAATACAGTCCTGCACCTGGGCGTCATCCCCAATCGATTGTGCGGCAATCGCGCTCATACCAATGATGGCGTTCATGGGCGTACGGATTTCGTGGCTCATGCGTGAAAGAAAATCCGATTTGGCTGCGTTGGCCTGTTCCGCGGCAATCAGCGCCGCAGCCAGTTCATCCTTCTGCCGTTGTTCCTTGTGTACCACATCAGTCACATCGTTCCTTGCCAGGCACACCCGCTTCAGCTCTTTGCTGATATAAAAAAGCTGATACCGCTTTACCCTCAATTCGTCTTTCGTATTTTTCATTTCCACAATAAAGGAATAAGTGTCATCGTCAGCTAACCGCTTTTGCATATAATCAAAATCCAGTTTATGTAAGTATTCGTTTCTGGCCTTATCGTCCATAAACCGGTCTGCGACAATACGTATTTCTTTTTGGAATATTCCCGGGTTTGGCACCGTATCCTTACACCTTTCGTCACATGAAACCGGGCGATGGGTTTGTTGCAGGATATCGATCTCCGTGATGATATCATAGTCCAGCTCCACAATCCGGTCCAAAAGCTGCTCCTGCAATTTTTGCTCTGTAATATCCAACGTATAGAAAAAAACGATGATATCGCCGGTTTCCGGATTCAGGCAGGAGCGCAGGCTGGTACTGCCCCAGAAGGTGCTGCCGTCATTGCGCCTTCTCAAAAACTCAAAATGATAATCAACATTTCCCATCGCATAATCTGCCAGCACCTTTTTCCTGTCCATAACGCTGCGGATTTCTTCCCCATATTCCGCATAAACGGCCGATGCCGCAAGGTTATCCACCGTTTTGTCAAAAGAATCCCCTACGCGCGCAACAGCAACGTTAGACGTACTCACATAATTTTCCATCCTGTTTTGCGTTACATTGATACGTCCCTGTATGGTCCCGTCGGCCGGTGCCAGTTCCGCGAAATAAGCCAGTTCCTTTTCGTAGAGGTCTTTTTCCCTCTCCTGCAACTGCTTTTCATCCGTAATATCCACAAAAACGCAGTAGAAATATTGCTCTTTACCTTTTTCCGTAAACAACTGCGCCTTAATTGAAACCCATTTGACGGTCCCGTCCTTGCAGATCAGCCTGTTTTCGTTTTGAATGGTGTTGCCATGTTCCAGCTGTGCGTTTAGCTTGCCGGGCATTTCAGCCATGTCCTGCGGACAGATCACAGCGGACATCTTGTTTCCCATTGCTGCAAATTCATCACGGGTATAGCCCAAAAATTCGAACAAACCATCGTTCGCGTCAATGACAGAAAAATGTTCGTCAAACCGGCAACGGAATACCGCGCCGGGAATGTTGTTATAAAGATTCAGCACCTCTTCGCGCGCAAGTTTTTGATCGGTTATATCAATGCAGACCGATATAATTGCATGCCTGCCATCCTCTGCCACGACCTGCCTGCCCGTATCGTGCACCCAGATGTAAGAACCGTCTTTTTTCTTCATCCGGTATTCCACGATATATTCCCCGCCCGCTTTCATCTGGCATGCAACGGAAGCGTCCACCAGGCTCCTGTCGTCAGGGTGCATACAATTTGAAACCATTCCGTCAATATCTGCAACAAATTCCGCTTCGTCATCATAGCCCAAATATTCGAGCATCTGGCGGTTGATAAAATAGAACGGAAACCCATCTTCAATATATCCGCCCATCATTCCGCCGGGCAGGGAGTCGTAAAGCAGCTCCTGCCGCTGCCGCGCAATGTTCTCCATTACAAGCGTTTGCGGGTAATGCTCACTCCCCTTCTGGCTGCTGCTTGGTTCCGCAAAATGAAGGTTTCGAATCAGCCAGTCGTCATTTTTTTCCTGAACCATCGTAAAAAAACCACGCAGGTGCCATGCGTAAAGAGTATTTTTTAATATCATCTCAATCGATATATAGCAAATACGATCAGAAATTTTCTGCTCACGGACAAACGAAAATTTACAGGCAAACGGCTCCGAAATCTCACGGATGTCGTTGCCTATATATTCGATCATCTCATCCCTTCCCCAGGCAAATTCGTTTTCGCCGGTGCCTACAAAATTAATACCGTCAGATAAAAATCCGACGGCTGCTTCTGCATCCCTCCGTTCAAACCAACTGCCGCAGAATTCGCGCACAACCTCTCTTGCCGTCCCCGTCTTCTCCATCCGCTTATCCTTCCCACAGGCAACAATCACCTTTATAACCGCTCTTCGCACGATACAAAGCCTGGTCTGCCCCGTCAATGATTTCTTCCATCGAATCTCCCGCATTCCAAATGGCTATCCCTGCCGTACAGGATGCCGGAATGCCTTTTACAAAACAGTTATCCTGAAAGGTCCGGCAAATCTCCCGGCCTTTTTTCAGCATATCCTGTTCCGATTTAATCTGTTTCATTACAACAATAAATTCATCCCCGCCATAACGTGCCAAAACATCGTTCTCCCGCGTAT
The DNA here is from genome assembly GCF_055522415.1 of Christensenella sp. KGMB01412. NCBI lineage: Bacteria > Bacillati > Bacillota > Clostridia > Christensenellales > Christensenellaceae > Christensenella > Christensenella sp. KGMB01412. The sequence goes on from NZ_JBVFVW010000006.1 coordinate 121,000, forward strand.
GGGATTGCAGGAAGGCGCCAAATTGCTGAATAATACGATCCCCTTCCAAATGTCCGTACGTATCGTTAACCTGTTTTAAATGATCCAGGTCAAACAGATAAACCGCCAAAGGCGTCTTCTCTTTTTTCATGGAATTAATTGCAAAATCCATACCCCGCCTGTTCAAGAGTCCCGTTAAATAATCACGGTACGCCTCTTTTTCCAGCACCCCTTCGCGATCCTGCGACGCCGCTATTTCGATCATGCGCATAATTCGGTTTGAAAGTCCCCTTAAAGAGTGCGGTTTTCCTGCAAAATCATCAGCGCCATAGCTCAGCGCCTTTTCCTCCAGTTGTTCGTCCTGTGGTCCTGTTGCAATGACAGGAACATCGCAAATCGCTTTTTCCTTTTGCAACGCGCTCAAAACAGAAGCGCCTCCGCAATCCGCAAGCGTCATGCTCACGACGGCTACCACGATTTTATAACCATATCGCCCTATGTAATCCAATGCGCTTTTGGCATCCGGCGCTTCCAATACTTCAAAATGATCTTCAAAGTTTTTTCGCACGGCATTGCGGTATTGTTGATCTTCATCCGCAATCAGAAGGAGTTTTTTTCCATATATCCCGGGGCCTGCATCTGCCCTTTCCTGCACAGCTATCTGCTGCTTTTTGAGCAACGCTTCAAATTCGTTGCATGGCATTGGTTTTGCAAAAAGATATCCCTGGACAAAATCACATCCAATATCTCTCAGGCGCTCCAGCTGTTCTTTTGTCTCAACGCCTTCCGCCACAACGCTAAGATCCATCCAGCGGGCAAGGCCGATAATAAAGCGTAAAATCCCTTCATTCACCGGTTTTGCCGTTTCACTTTGTATGAATTTCATATCCAGCTTCAAAATATCAAGCGGCATCTTATTTAGCATATTCAGAGAAGAATAACCGCTTCCAAAATCGTCCATTTCAATGATAAAGCCAAGCTCGCGAAGGTGCCGCACCGTATTGATGATCTGGTTTGGATCTTCCGTGTAAGCGCTTTCCGTGATTTCCAGATGAATGCGCGAAGGATGCAATCCATATTTTCGTACGGTTTTCACTAAAAAGTCGGTAAGGTCGGCATTGTAAATATCGGCACGTGATACGTTTACAGAAATGGCAAACGGCGGGATCCCCCTGTCCTCCCATTCCCTTAGGATAGAGCAGGTTTTGTCCCACACAAATTGATCCAGCTTTGTTATAAAGCCATTTTTTTCAAACAATGGAATAAATTCAGCGGGAGATTGAAATCCCCATAGTGGATGATTCCATCGCACCAGTGCCTCCGCGCCCGCCAGTTCTCCGTCCCTTACCCTGTATTTGGGCTGCAGGTATATTTCGAATTGTTCCTCTTCAAGGGCCGATTCCATAATATCGGCGATCGCCTGTTCGTGAAGCAACGCGCTGCGAAGCTCGTCGTCATAAATAGCAAAATATTTTCCATACTGGCCCTTAATACTGCGTGCAGCCAATAGCGCACGGTCACACATCTGTTCCACAGAAATTGTTTCGTCTTCTATGGGATAGATACCCCACTTCATTACAATATTTTTTGTGTTCGATAGGGTACATATCTGTGCGCTGGCTTCGATAAACATCTCATCCGCATAGTTTGACTGACGCTCCAGCAGGCATGCAAACTGGTCTGCGTTAAACCGTCCGCAAATTCCCCTGTCATCCACAATGCTCGTATAAACGCCCGCAATTACCTTTAAAAGGCTGTCGCCCGCCTGGGTTCCAAACACATCGTTGATCAGTTTAAAGTTCTCAATATCCGAGCAAATGATGTCATATTTTTTTCCCGGATTCCGAATGAGTATATCTTTTGCACGTTTATAAAAAAATTCCTTACCGAAAAGCCCCGTGAGCCTGTCAAACTGGAATTGGTTTATCATAGCTGCAGTTTCGCGCAGATTAATAATGCTTGCCACCCTGTGGCGAATCACCTGGGGCCTGTATGGCTTAACCACAAAATCGGTCGCGCCGTTTGATAAAGCCGCAACCTCGTCCGTCTCACCGTCATTTTGCGTCGTAACAATAACCGGAATGGAAGAATATAAAGGATCAGCCTTCATAATTGAAAGAAACGTATATCCGTCCATGACAGGCATAACGATATCAAGCAGGATCAAAGAAATATCTTCATGATGTTTTTTGAGAACCTCCAGTGCCGCCTGTCCGTTTTCCGCTTCCAGCACCTGGTATTCGGATGATAAAATCCGGTTCAAAATCATCCGGTTCATTTGGTTATCTTCCACAATTAAAATTTTCTTTTGTGAAAACATCGCGCTATCGTTTTTGTCCTGCATATACCTTCCCTGCCATACAAATTCTATATTTTTACCATCAAGTATTATTTTGCTGTAATAAAATCCCTGAATTCTGTAAATCATCTGTTACATGGCACCTGAAAAGGAACAGCGGAAATGCCCACATAACTCTGTCCATATATGTTCAATTTTATCATAGGTGCAAATGTTTCGCAATTCTTTTGCCCTTTTATACGCACCATTTTAATGGGTACAGGCATTTTTCAAATACAAAAAGCCGGATTGTTCCGGCTTTTATTTTACAGACCTCTTTATACTTACGTGATTTTGCTTTTACAGCCCCTTTTACATGGGCTGCCAAAACACCCGCATGTTTGTAAGGTGAATGCAGTACACATATTTTGTCTTTTTTTCCAAATGGTTTTAGTCAACAAAAAAAGCGGTCCAAAGGGATCGCTTTTTTCTCCTGATTCAGACTGCCTTTAACGTTACTTCAATATTACCCCGCGTTGCCTTGGAATACGGACAAACCTCATGCGCTTTTTCCAGGAGTTCCTGCGTTTTTTCCGGGGACTGCCCTTCTATATGTCCCTCGATATCTGCGCCGATCATATAGTCAAGCGGTTCTTTTTCATATAGGGAAACGACGATAGCAACCGTGCTTTTCGCATTGATCCCTGCCTTTTGCATCACAAGCTCCAGCGCACTGTTAAAGCAGGCGCTGTAGCCTGCCGCAAATAATTGTTCCGGATTTGTCGCTCCCGCATTGCCACTGCCCGGCGCTGCAATTTTCAAATCAAGCGAGTGGTCTTCCGAAAAAACCTCTCCTGTGCGTCCTCCGGTGTTTGTCATTTTAACAGAATAAATTTTTTTCATGATCATAATTCCTTTCCTGATTGGTATTTTTTATCGGTATGGTTTCATTTGAATTAGTAATACCCAGAATCGGAATCCATCAAACGCTTTCATAAAAAAATCCGGCGCTACAATTTACAGGCCGGCCTCTATCTGTTTTTACTCAAAAGCTTTCGCCACATCACGAAGGCCTTCCACAATTTCCAGATGCTGCGGGCACTGGCGTTCGCAGTTTTTGCAGCCAATACAATCGGATGCTTTTCCATGCGTCTTCGTATAGTTTTCATAATACACGCCCTGAACCGAAAATCCCTTGGGTTTTGCCTGCTTTTCCAGATTATACAATGAAAAATATGCCGGAATCGGAATATTCCCTGGGCATCCCTCAACGCAATATCCACAGCCAGTGCACGGTATTGCAATCGTTGAATTAATCTCGCTGACCGCCTGCTTTATAATAGCGCGCTCTTCTGCATTAAGCGGAGCAAATTTTTCCATATATGAAGTATTATCCAAAAGCTGCGCCAGATTGCTCATACCGCTTAAAACAGTGAGAATCCCCTGGTTACTCGCGGCAAACCGTACCGCCCATGACGCTGCGGACATATGAGGCGCATAATTCCTGAACAGATTTTCCACTTTTGGCGGTACCTTGGCAAGCGTGCCGCCCTTCACAGGCTCCATCACAATGATTTCCTTTCCATGCCTTCGCGCGGCGTCATAGCATTTGCGGGACTGTATGCTTTCATTCTCCCAATCCAGATAATTGATTTGAAGTTGTACGACGTCAACCTCCGGATGATCGGTTAATATCTTTTCCAGGAGGTCTGCATTGTCATGATAAGAAAATCCAATCTTACGGATCTTGCCAGCCGCTTTTTTCTTTTTGATGAATCCAAAGCTATCAAACTTCTGTGCAATTTCGTAATGCAGAACGTTCAGGTTATGCAACAAATAATAATCAAAATATTCCACCCCACATTTTTCAAGCTGCTCAGAAAAAATTCTGTCCATATCTTCGGCTTTTTCCAAAAACATTGTCGGCATTTTTGAAGTCAATGTAAAGCTTTCCCGCGGATAGCGTTTTACAAGAGCCTCCCTCGCCACTATTTCACTTGTAAACTCATGATACATATACGCTGTATCAAAATACGTAAATCCCCGTGAAATAAACTCGTCCACCATGAACCTGACCTGCTCCATATCTACGCTTTTTTTGTCATTTTCATCCAAAAGCGGGAGCCTCATCAGGCCAAACCCCAATTTTTTTATCTCCATATCTTACCCTCTTTTCAGTTTCATCGTATCTTCTACCACTTCAGCATAATACCTGAAGTGGACTCCAAGTCAAGCCTTTTACAAAAAATTTACTACTTTGTTTACATAGATTGGTAGATTGTCAGTCACGTTTCTATAAAAAACAACCGCATTTCGCGGTTGTTTTTTATAACTCACCATTATCCGGTATTCCAGACCGTTTGCAATAAAGTTTTTTTCAGCTACACTATAAAAATTTTTTTGATGGTCGGGAGGTTTTCCATGCGCTTTGACGTATCAAAATCATCGTCTATTTTCGCCCCATTCCCCTATACTGAATGTCGCTTGCACGCTTCCCCCGCCAAGCGCTTCCGTAAGGCCGGATGTATTTTCCATATAACCAAGCCGCGTATAGCTGTATGAAGTTGAAAAACTCTCATAAAACAGCACCAGGCAATCAGAGCCGTAAAGCATCAAATCGCCTGCCTGTATAATGGCCGGCTGCTCAGCTTCAGTCGGCAGTCCATCGGAAAGGTAGTTAAACTTTTCGTTGCCGTTCAGCTCATCCATCTCCAGAGTCAGCGGCAGCCGCTCTGCAAAGGCCCGCGCCGTTTCATTGTCATACAAACGCACTATAAAAGTATGTTCGCCTATTGTCATTTGCATATCCAGCTGATCGATTTTCTCCTCCGCTCGCCCCTGCTCTGTCTGTGACGTGCCCGGCTGTTCCGTTGAGGTTCCCCGCGTTGTTTGCACAGAAGGGATAGCCTGCGACATTGTTGCTACAGTGCTGCCGCATGCTGCCAATGAAAATATCAGCCATATTCCGCATAATAAAACCGTAATTTTTTTCGTCATTTATTTCTACCTGCCGTAAAACACCTTAAGCCATTTTGCCCGTCTCATAGCCCGCCTCCTGCGCCCCTCATATAAAAGCGTCCGCAAGCAACTCCGAATTTCCGCCCTTACGCGGGCTTGTAGAAATCACCAAAATATGTTTACTCATGGTTTCGATTCCTTTCAAATTTTCCTGATTATTCTTGCAGGAACTCCGCCTGCAAGCACATGATCCGGAACATTCCTCGTAACCACCGCGCCCGCGGCAATGACAGAACCGTCGCCAATCGTCACGCCGGGCGTGACCGTGGTATTGGATCCGATCCATACGTCCTTGCCGATCACGATGGGCGCGGGATACATATCCCTGCGCTTTTGGGGATCAAGATCATGATTGAGCGTTGCCAGCACGACATTATGCCCAATCATAGTGTTATCTCCCACTGTGATGCCGCCCTGATCCTGGAAATGACATCCGGCATTGATAAACACATTTTTGCCAAGCCGTATATTTTTGCCGCAATCCGTGTAAAACGGCGGAAATAGTCCAAACGTTTTATCTACAGGCCTCCCTGTCAATTCCGAAAACAACGCTTGAATCTCGTCCATTTCATGATACGAGCCGTTCAGCTCTGCTGTGATGCGGCGCGCCTCCCTGCTTAATTGCTGCATACAGTCATGCTCTTCCGATCCGCCCTTTACAAAAAGCCCGCGGTTCATGTGATCTAAAAATTCATTCTGGTTCATTTTATATACCCTTCAATTTGTCCCATTACCATCTTGTCTGGATAAAGGCAGCCATCCCGATTGCTCCACAGATATTCTTTGCATACCAAAATTGGTATTTCCATTGAAGCGTACTGCCGTATCGTTCAATGTTATTGTGCTCCTTAAGCTGCGGTTCCCATTCACAAAAATATATCGTGAATGATTAAACGCACATTGTTAAAAAACGCCTGCTCTCGCCCAAACCTGCTTCACGTATTTCCTTTTCTTATCCCAATCAAAACACGCATTACGCCGTACTGTTTCAGTCCTGCTTCGTCATATGCTGTTTTGAAGGATTTCGACAATTTCGCCATGGTTGAGTTCCTTATATCCTCCCTGCATTACAAAAGTACTGTCTGCAATATCCTCCAGCATATTCTGTGTAACACCCAATTCGCTGATGTTCATAACAAGTCCCAGCTCTTTCATATAAGACTCCATGCGCCCAAGGCCTTCATCGGCAATCTGCCTGTCCGTTTTTCCCTGCGGGACTACATCCCAAACATTAATTGCGTATTTTTTGAATTTTTCAAGTCCATACGGAGCGATAAACCTGTAATATGCCATGGATACGGCGGAAAGCGTCATGCCGTGAGTCGCATCGGTATATGCGCCGATTGCCTGGCCGATCATGTGCACCATCCAGTCGGTAGATTTTCCCTTTGCGACCAATGTGTTGAGCGCCCAGGTCGCAGTCCACATGATATTGCTGCGCGCTTCATAGTCCATTGGGTTCTTAAGCGCAATCCGCGAAGAGTGTATCAGCGAGCGGAGTAATCCTTCCATGATGTAATCGGAGGTATTGTCATCCTCACCAGAAAAATATTGTTCCAGTATATGCGACATAATATCGAAAAAACCAGCCACCATCTGGTATTTTGGAATAGAAAACGTTAATACAGGGTTCAATATCGAAAACTTCGGAAACACATTTTCGCCAAACACATGCCCTATCTTTTTCTTCTGCGTATGATTGGTGATAACTGAACCGCCATTCATTTCAGAGCCGGTCCCCACCATCGTGAGAACACACCCTACCGGAATAATCCGGTTATCCACATCCTCCATGCGCAGATAATATTTATCCCATGGATCCTCCTCGCAGTAAGCGGAAACGCTAACCGCCTTTGCGTAGTCGCATACGGAGCCGCCGCCCACCGCAAGGATTAAATCCACCTCGTTTTTCCGTGCAATTTTGCATCCCTCGTATAATTTTTCCACCGTTGGATTTGGCATAACGCCCGCATCTTCATAGATAATTTTTTCTTCTGCCTTCAATATTCCCACTACTTCATCGTAGATACCATTACGCTTAATAGAGCCGCCGCCATAGACCAGCATGACTCTTTTTCCGTATTGCCGAAGCTCATCATGCAGGGCCTGGATCGATTGTTCTCCAAAATGCAATTTAGTTGGGTTGCAATAACTAAAATTTCCTAACATCGCCATCATTCCTTTCTGTGTTTGTTTCAAACATATTTTCATATTAGCACCCTGATTTTAAAATGAAAAATACTTATATCAAATACACAGCCATGCTTGACAGGCATATTAGTTCAATGCTATTTTATTATCAGGAGGGTAAACAATGGAAATCAGAGTGTTGCAATATTTTCTGGCAGTCGCCCGGGAGCAAAATATCTCGGCCGCAGCGGAATCTTTACACTTATCCCAGCCTACTCTTTCAAGGCAGTTGAAGGACATGGAAAATGAGCTGGGAAAACAGCTCTTTATCCGCGGCAACCGAAAAATCACATTAACCGAGGAAGGAATGCTCCTTCAAAAACGCGCCGAAGAAATCATTGATCTTGTGAAGAAAACAGAAAACGAGCTTATGGTTTCAGATGGCGTTGTCGCCGGTGATATTTATATTGGCGCAGGCGAAACCGACGCCATCCGATTGATTGCAAAGGCGGCGCGGAACCTGCAAGACAGGTATCCGCAGGTTTGTTTTCACATTCTGAGTGGCAATGCAGAATTTGTGATGGAGCGTCTTGATAAAGGCCTCATCGATTTCGGGCTTATCTTTGCTCCTGCCGACCGATCCAAACATGACTATTTTGCTGTTCCCGCCAAGGATTTATGGGGCGTATTGATGCGGCGGGATTCCCCCCTTGCGAAGATGGATTCAATTCGCCCGCAGGATTTGTACGGGAAGCCGTTGATCGTCTCTGCGCAAAGAAGCAGCGATGAATTGTCTGTCTTTGTGAAGTCCGGATACGTTGTGGCGACCTATAATCTGATCTACAATGCGTCCCGCATGGTAGACGAAGGTATGGGATATGCAATTACTTTCGATAAATTGATCAATACCAGCGGTAACAGCAATCTTTGTTTTGTACCGCTTTCTCCAAAAATTGAGGCCGGGATGAATTTTATCTGGAAACGGTATCAGGTTTTTTCAAAAGCGGCAACGCTTTTTTTACAGGAACTCCAAAAAATAATTGGCGAATAAAGTACAGTACAGGCCTGACTTTGGCAAATTGTCAGTTTTACCGTATCGCCTGACTTTAACGGTATTTCCCACCACTGCTTGCCTTACTTTCCACTCCTGCGCCGCAGCAGCACGATCAGCACCGCGGCAGCCACCGCCGCGCCTGCAATGATGGCAACGATAACCCACAGCGTCATATCTTTCGCATCCCCTGTCTGCGCCCCGCTTCCCTGCTGTGTCCCGCTCCCGCTATCCGCCGTTCCGCCGCTGTCCGGTTGTTTCTGGTTTGCAAGTACATATTCGGAGCAATGTTCGAGGGTAAACGCCGCATATCCGGCGCTGTCCACGCTTTGCGTGCTGATATCATCATATCCTGTTCCATTGAAGTAATACAGGTATGTTTCTTCGCCTGTTCCAAACGGAGGCACGGCAAGCACGGATATTGTTGCTTTTCCGGGGAGCGCCCCGCTGTGCCCGAAGTTCAGGAACAGCAGCTTTGTTCCCTGAGGAAATACCGCTGCATTTTTCGCCGCCTCGCCGGGTGTATTGGAAAACGCAAGGCTCATGTCCATTGCCGCCGTAATGTCTCCCCCGTAGAATACAAACCGCGCAACCACCTTGCCCGTATCATCCAGAATTGCAAAAATGACTGTCTTATCCTGCCCCTTGATTTGCTCAAAGACCTCTTTGGGAACGATTGTTCCTTCCTCCGCCGGAATCAGCAGCGCCTGCTGTGGGCCGAGCCCATTCAGGGCTTCTTGTATTTTTTCGAGCTCGAGGCCGTCCTCCATCCGCGGCAATGAAATAATCTCCTTGCCTTCCGCGCCCGGAATCTGTGCGTCCTGCACGATTGTGATCGTTTTGCTCACCGACTTGGTATCGTCTGCCGTACTTGTCGCCGTAACCACAACCGTTCCTGTCGCTTTTGCAGTGAACAGCACCGCTGTTTCTCCGCTGCGTCCGGTTTCCGTCCTGATATCGATGCTGTCAAGATCGCCTGCATAGCTCCACCGGATTCCGGAAAATACCTCTTCGTTTGGGGTAACCGTCGCTGTTGCGGAAAAATCTGCCGTCTGCCCGATCTCCAGATAAACCGAATCCGCGCCGTCGATGCTGACGCTTTCCACGCCCATCTGTTCGGCAATATTATTTTGCCGCAGCAGGATACTTTCCGCACTGCTCATCGTCGCAAAGGTCCAGCAGGAAGGAATCCAGCCCTGATTTTTCACCGGAGTGACCGCACCAATATCGCGCAGGTCAAATTTTTCCGGCAAATTTGTAACAGGATCGGCTGTCCTGCCCTGCGGCAGGCTGCTGGTCGTGTTCTGTCCGCTGCCTGACGCACTGTCCGGCGCTGCCGCCGGAATGGAAAGCTCGCCCGTCCTCTCGAGCTGTGCCGCGCTGAGCGCCCGGCCCACGCCGCCTTGGGAAGAATCGTCCGTTCCGCCGCCCGCGCCGTCCGTGAACACCTTGATGCAGTTGTTCGCGGAATATTTCGCGGAAATATCAGTCCAGTCACGTCCGTCGGTGCTGGTGAAGCTCTGCCCGGCCTGCGCCCGCGCCCTGTCCGAACGGCCCGCGATCGGCATCTCAATCGCCGCGACGACGTCGCTTCCGTCCCGGTTTTGCAGCCGCACAGTCACACCGAACTCTTCTCCTGCGGCGACGGAAATCCCCTCGCCAAGCTCCACCGTATAATAGCCCTTATATTTATGGGCCCCGCTCGCCACATGGCGCGTCTCGCCGTTCGCCTCAAGGTAAACGTCATAATCCTGATCCTCGTGCATGGAGTAAAATGACACGGCCTTTACATCCTGCGCGCCTGCTGCCGTAAACACGTTTTTTGTGTACAGCACCTTGCCCCGCGAATATTGACTGGGCTCGTAGAGGTTCGTATAGCCCAGCGGATCGTACTGGTAAATATTGTCGTAATCGCTCGACGGATTGTCCACAAATATGGCGGCAGCAGGATTGGCGGATAGGTCTGCGCTATAATAGGAAATATAGAAAAAACCATTCTGTCCCTTTTCCGTACCATAATTATTTTTAGCGATAAACGCGCCGTCGCCCGCAGGCGTATACGAACTGCCGTCCACAGTTACCGTGAATTGTTCCGCCGGAACCGTATCATCCCACCCTACCAGTGAGATTGCATGTCCGCCCCCGGCCATATCCGCCTCCGGCTTGAAATAATACGAACCGGTCTCGTCGTAATACCCGCCTTCTCCTTCCTGATGTCGAATTCCGCAATAGATCGCCCCATAGGTATAGATCGCGTTTTTATAGTGGAGCGTATCTTCCGCCGTTTTCTCCCGGTCTGGCAGCAGAATCGCCTGCCGCAAGTGATAGCGTGCAGGAAGCTGGTTATAGGCGAACTCGCTCACGTCGCCGCCGAATTCGTCCAGCATATACGGATCGTCTTCCTCCAGAACCGGACCGCTCCACCGCGCAAGATAGGCGAGCGCCATATAGATGTCCCCGCCGGAAAGCACCCCGCCGCGTCCTTCGGTCGGCGTATAGCATTCCTCAGAGGAATCTGCGTTGAGCATTGCATTGAGCATATTGTATTCTGAGAGATCGAGGCCTTCCGCTGCCTGCTTGGAAATCGTAAGCGTATATTCTTTTACGGAAAAAACCCCGTCCGGGCTTTTTACCACGGCATAATAATCCCCTTCGACAAGCTCTGCCGTAATCCGCTGGTCTCCCGCAAGCGCGCTTGCAGCGACCTCGCTTCCGTCGCTGCGGAGAAGAGTAAGCGAATATGCCGCGTCTTCCTCATCCGGCTGGAAAAGCAAAAGCTCTATGGGCGTCGCATAACTGTAATGGAATTTGTAATAATCCACATCCGCGGCGCTGTGGATCGTGGCCCGGATTTTGGAAGGAAAGGAAACATCTGTCGCCGTCTCCCGGGCGTCGTTGGGCTCGTACTGATCGCCCATGCCCCCCACCGTATAAGAAAAACGCTGCACATCGCCCATAGCGGCGCCGTCTTTATGGGTACGGGCATTGATGAGCGTATCCTGACCGATCACAACCACTGCCGTGTCGGCCCCGGAATCTGTCGTTCCCGCCGCCCCCTTCGCCGGAACAGTCCCATCTGTCGTATACAATATCTTCTCGTCCGCCGCCGCACGCAGTGTCACCTGCGTTCCTGCCGCAACCGTACCCGGCGCGGGATCTGCCCTCACCATTCCGCTCTTGTGCACGGTATAGGCTCCCGACGCAGGCTCGCTGCTCTTGAGTCCCGCCTTCCGCGCGCTTGCCAAAATCCTGACATCTTCTGTCAACGTCAGTTTATTCGCCGGGTTATACAAAGACGCACTGGAGAGCTTCGGCGACGTCCCGTCCAGCGTATAATAAATCTGCGCATCCGCCGTTCCGCTCGAAAGCCCAAGCTCCGTTCCCGCCGGATATTCTCCGGCTGCCTGATCGAAGGCGACCTGTTTGCAGGTTGCCGGCATAAATCGTGCATTGCCGGATGCAACCGGATCATATTCATCGCCCGCCGTCATATCGATAAATACAACACCCACGCCGTCGAGCTCCTCCTGCGTGAGCACTCCATCTGCTACCGCCTGCGCGATTGCTTCCCGAAGCAATATAGTCCCCGTATACGCAATGCGCTCCGTCATCCTCGTTTCCTTATTTTTCAGGGTAAACATCAGCATATAATAGATCGTTTCCCCGCCCGCGGGAGCAGTATCGGCCACCCGGACTGTAGTGTCCTCCTCCGCCGCGTAAAGATCGCCCGCCTCCGGCGGATCACAGTTTTCAAAAACCAGAGAAAGCTCCGCGGGGCCTTCCGCTGCAAAAGCAAATGATACACAGGAAAATACTGCGGTTACCGCTAAAATGATCGCCACCAGCCAACATATGATCCTCTTCATTTTTATTTATCTACCCTCCGTGTACTGCTCCTTTATCGATCAGCGCCTGTTTATTGGTATATCTTCCTTCTTACCAAACCGCAAGGCGTTCATCGGGTGCAACGTACATCCCATCGTTTTCTCCAAGCCCATAGGCGTCGTAAAATTCCTGCATTTGCTGCACATTAACATTGGTACGCACATACCCCAGCGGATGGGCGTCCGCGCTTGTCTGCATCGTGCAGAAAGCCTCCGACGCCGATTTACGCCATACCTGCGCATACGCATTGAAAAAGGCCTTGTAATCAAATCCGTCAATCGTCTTGGCGATATCCATCATACAGGCAATGCCACCGAGGTCCGCCACAGTTTCGCCGATCGTCAGTTCTCCATCCACCGTAAGGTCCGGAAGCACTTCAATCTGATCATAATAGGCAGCTACCTTATCTGTACGTTCCTTGAATGCCGCGCGGTCTTCATCTGTCCACCAATTTTTCCGGTTGCCGTCCTTGTCGTATTGGCTTCCAAGCGTATCGAACGCGTGCGTAAACTCATGCCCGATAATACTGCCGATTCCTCCCAGGCGTTGCTCCTGCGTACCATCTTTATCATAAAACGCACCGCCAAGGATCCCTGCCGGGATATTGATCGAGTTATCTTTTTCATTGTAAAAGGCGTTAACCTCCTGCGGATAGCACTCGCTCCATTCGCCTTTTTGCACAGACGTCCCAATTTTTTGCTTTGCACGCTCCTTTTCAAACGAATAGATGCGTACCATGTTGTCCATCAGGTTTCCACCATCTTCCGCGGAACGGAGCGCCAACGAAGAATAATCGGTCCATACATCCGGATAACCGACACGAACAGTCATCGCATCCAGTTTTTCCACTGCTTTCTCGCGTGTTTCATCGGTCAGCCAATCTTCAGTGCGGAGTCGTTCTTTGAATACCGACCGTACCATATCAATGGTTTCTTCCACATCTTGTTTCACGTCTTCCGTAAAGTAATTGTCCACATAAATCTTTCCGACCGCCATCGCAAGGTATTTGTTACAGTCATCGTAGGCCATTTGCTCTAACGGTTGTTCACCGGAAATTCCATACACTGCGGCAATTTTTTCATTGTAAATATCAAGAAACCCCTGGTCAAGATATTTACACGTTTTCCCGAAGACGTCATATAGCAATAACGCTTTCAGGCCTTCCAGGTTTTCTTCTGTGTAGACCTCGTTCATGACTTTTAACCATTCCGGCTCGCTCAATACATATTTTTCACTTCCACCATACCCGTTTGTTTCCAGTATTTGTGCCAACGGAAATACGGACGACTCTTTTTCCAGCTCATTAAGGGTTCGGACGTTATAGGTGAGCTCCCGGTAGTCTTCGCGAGCCACCGCATCCGCCCCATAGCAACCTGTGGCAATCTGCGTCTCAACAGCAAAAGCCGCATCGTTCATCGCCTGCGCCTCTTGCTCCGTATATCCCATTCTTTCAAACAGCTTTTCATACGCCGTATCGTTAATTTCCTTTTTTTGCTTCGCGGTATCCGTCAGTTCCTTATATGAACTCGCGTCGCTCAGGGAAAGTGAAGTCGGCTTGATTTCCACCACGTAGGCTGAATTGTCCTTATCGTCCGTATTCACGCTCAGGTTACACAGAGGCGCCGCGATCATATCCTCCCCGCCGCATAAAAGCTCTGTTAGTTCTTCAATGCTGCTTACCGCCTGTATTTTATCGATATATGGCCGGAGCGGTTCCGCCCCCTCCTCATTGCGCGTATCCATATCAATTACCGACGCATACAAAATTTTTACAAGCTCCGCTTCACGCCCAGTAAGCGTATCGTCAGAAATCAGTTTCAATATTTCTTCCTTGCGCTGGTTCTCCAAATCTGTGAAAGAGGATACCAACACTGATCCATCTGGAATTTCTGCTTTGGAAAGCCAATCGTAGTTGACTGCCTGGTGGAAATCATCTTTACTATCCGGCGCCTGCCCGGGCAAATTCCCAGCCAGATCGGAATTAACCCACGGCGAGCCGACTAGTCCTGTTTCCGCATTTTCTGTTTGTTCTGCCTGCTGGTTGGCAGTCTGCTCCGGCTGTGTACTCTCCGCCGGGGCGTTGTCTGTTTTTGCGCAGCCTGCCAGTAAAAAAGCAAAACAAAAAACCAGACAAATTAACGGTTTTATTTTATTACCTCTGTTCATCTTATTCTCCCTTAGATCATTCTTTATACATTCAAGGTTTCCCGGGAATTCCCGGCTGCCCTCACCCCTTGGATTACTTATTTCGCCCTGTTTTCAACGTTTTTTCTATTTGCAGCACTTCAGCCGCAATACTGGATTTCTAAATATTATTCCTTACACTGATACAGCGTTTCTAAAAAGACAACCATTTCTGGTTGTCCATACTATGCCAACTTCAGTTGTCTGGTTTCCTTACTGTCTTAAGCAACTTCATGGACATAGAACTTTGGATTTTTCCAATAATATTATACCTTATTTTTTTGTGTATGGTAAGATATATTTAGAATAGTACCACTTGTCGCGGAGAATATTCCTGTTTGAATTCCACTAATCCTTGCACCTTAAAACTGGTCCATATATGAAATTTTTTTTACAAAAGTCCCTTGTTGTGCTATCATAGTTATAGTATCCAATTCCGCACTGTCGCGCATATTTTGTAAGCCCAGTATGGTTTTACAGAAATATGCGTTTTTTTATGGAAAGATACAGCGGGCTGTTTGGGAAACATTCTATTTTATTGTTCTCTCTACGGCTTAAAGATTATTTTTAGGAGACAATAAATGCAAGAAACACCTTTTAAAGACCTCGGTATCTCAGATGATATCCAAGCAAGCCTTCGTAACATGAATTTTGAAAAACCCACACCGGTGCAGGAGCTGACCATTGGGGGCTTTCTGGAAGGAGCCGACCTGTTGGTACAGGCGCCGACCGGAACAGGCAAAACGGGCGCGTTCGGTGTCCCTATCGTTCAGCAGATCGACCGGACGCAGCGAATTTCCCAGGCGCTTATCCTGTGCCCGACCAGAGAACTGGCGGTGCAGGTTGCAGGTGTACTTCGTAATCTTGCAAAAAACAAACCCGGTATACGTATCGTCACCCTATATGGCGGCGAAAATATCAAGAAGCAGCTTGACATGTTGCATAAAACGCCGCATATCATTGTGGCTACGCCCGGCCGCCTGATGGATCATATGCACCGTCAAACCGTTCAGCTCAAAAATATCCGTACCGTCGTTCTGGATGAAGCCGACCGCATGCTGGATATGGGCTTTCGCAAGGATATGGAAAAAATATTGCGCGCAACGCCAAAAGACAGGCAGACCGTCTTTTTTTCTGCAACCATCCCGCAGGAAATCTATATGATCGCAAACCAGTTCTTAAAAAAAGATGCACGGGAAATCCGTGTTGAGCAAGAATCCCTGGCGGTGGAAACGGTAAAACAATACTATACGATCATTCCTGTCGGCTATAAAAATGATATCCTGATTACACTCTTAAAAAACAATGATCTTCCTTTGACGCTGATCTTTGTAAACATGAAACACAAGGCGGACAGACTGGCAGCCCAGTTACGGAAAAAGGGATTTAAGGCTGCCGCACTGCATGGAGATATGAGCCAGAATCAGCGTGACCGGGTGATGAAAGAATACCGTTTGGGCAAACTTGATACTCTCGTTGCCACAGACATCGCCGCCCGGGGTATTGATGTCAAGAATATCGACGCCGTCATCAATTATGACGCGCCTTTGGATGACGAAAGTTATGTACACCGTATTGGGCGCACGGGCCGCGCCGAACAGGAAGGCGTCGCCTATACGTTTATCAACCAGGAAGAGGACGAGATCGACCGGCTGCGAAAGATGATTAAGAACCTGAATATCGATATATCCCCAACGGAGGATTCGCCTGTCCTTCCCGAACCCGTCAAGCGTGTGTCGCATGGCCGGGTAAGCGGTCAATCCTTCCATAGCATCAATCCGCGCCGCAGGGGGCGCGGCCGCAGATGACAGGCTCGAAAGCGTTCCTGCGCCGGAAAAAAGAATATCAAGAGCGAATTGTTGACAATTTTGTGCAAAGGATAGTTATACACACCATGCCAAATAGAAAAAATCGTCATCATGCACAACATTAATAACGTCTTAGTAAAGCATATTCAATTAGCTGCGGTTAATCCAAAAGATGCCGCTATTTTATTCGCAAGCATCTATAATAACTATTTGAAGACATCTGGTTCTTACGTTTTTATGAATGACCTAAAAAACTTTTTATCAAAATCTTTCACTAGAAATCTTGCAACCACTGTTCAAGTCCTTGTTTTTATACAACTTCTGCCCGGCAGTCGACCTCCCGTGGGATAATGCAGCCTCAGCGTATTGGTCACAGTGATACCGTTAGGGCCATCCCACGACTTTCGGTCAACCAAACAGATACAACGATCAAATGGATACTATAACCCCTAAATCGTTCAGTGTTCCGTCCTGCATCTCCTTGCCAAAATCACTCGGATTCTTGCCGCAAATGCAGGTGCCATACTTTGACGAATATTACCTGTAGCAAAGCTCTACAGAACGGAGTTTTCCCAAACACGCAAGTAATTTTTGCAGGCAACATAATTAGACATAAATATGCTTCATCTCTTGTATGACCTTCGGCACATAAACCTATTCGACAAAAGAATACAAACAACATCTATATCGCTTTCTGTATCAATTCCGTTACAAAGCTCTCCCTGCACTTTCAATATTTAAGGATTTGCTTATGGCCCGCTACCCATTGTTAGATAACCTGTTCCGTTCTCTCTATAATATCATCTTGCGTCTTTTTGCTGAGCACATTGAAAAACGCGCTGTAACCTGCAACCCGCACAATCAAATCCCTATGCTTTTCCGGATGTATCTGTGCGTCCTGCAATGTCTCCCTGCTGACTACGTTGAACTGAACGTGGTAGCCCTGCAGCCGATTAAAAAATCCTCGCATCAACATAATAATCTTATCGCGATTTTCTTCCTTCTGGAGCATCTGCGGCGTCACTTTCTGATTGAGGAGGACTCCTCCTGTAATCTCCTCAGTCGGCAACTTGGCCACACTCTTAAATACTGCTGTCGGCCCATTCTTGTCAGCTTCATGACTCGGGCTACAACCTTCCGCCAGCGGTTCGCCCGCCTTCCTTCCATCGGGCGTTGCCAAAGTGCCTGCCCCCTGCGGAACATTGGCTGATATAGAAGATGTTCCTGCATAATAAATTCCACCGATCGGTCCGCGCCCATAGCGGGTATTATGGTACTTTTTCATTTCGTCGATGTAAACATTATACGCGTCTACCACAAGCTCGTCCACATAATCGTCGTCGTTGCCATATTTGGGCGCAGCTTCAAGCTGCTTTCTGATCCGCTCGTTTTTTTCGCCCCCAAAATTTGCCTGCAGTGCTTCCCATAATTCTGCCGGCGTAATCTGCTTAGTTTCATATACTAGTTGTTTAATGGCCGCAAGGCTGTCCGCCAGATTTGCGATGCCTACTTGCAAGTCACTAATAAAATCGTAGACGGAACCTCCTTCCTTCATATTAAGTCCGCGCTCTATACAATCGTCCGTGAGGGCGCTGCATAAAATATCGGCCGTATCATGTTCCAAGACCATATCGCAGGTTGCGTCGATGATCGTGCACTGCCTGCACATTTCACGTATCACCTTATCCCAGCTCTCCAGCAGGTCGTCAAAACTCTTCATGTCTTTAAAGTGCATCGTCCCTTCGCATACCCTTTCACCGGAAGCCGGGTCCACGCCGTTATTCATCGCAATCAACAGAGCCTTGGGAAAGTTCAAAAAGCTCATTCCCGTGCAACGGTAGCCCCATTTGCCCGGCACCGCGGTTTCCACGCAGCCGATGGCACTGTAATTATAGGCGTCGTCATGTGAAACTCCATATTTGATAAAACTTGGAATAATAATTTCATCATTGTTAAACGCCGGCATACCGAAGCCATAACGTATCACCTCTACACATTCCCTCATAAATTCATGAGTCAAGCCTTTGTGATATCTTACAGTCAAATTAGGCTGTGTGAGATGGCATTGTGCGACGCTCTTCAGTATAAGCCTTGAAAGCTCGTTTGTAGCATCTTTTTCGTCAGTCGTTTGCCCTCCCACCGTTACATTTTGATAAAGTGGGCTGCCTGCGCTGAATTGCGTATGGCTCCACGACCTTACTTTATTGATTGTATAGGTCTTGAGCCACAGGTTGCACAATAGTTCATCTGCCCTGTCGTCGTCGATTTTTCCGCTACGAATATCGGCCTCATAGAAAGGATATAAATACTGGTCCATGCGCCCGTAGGAAAGACTATGACCGTTGGATTCGATCTGTAATATGAGATGGATCAGCCAAACACTTTGGACCGCCTCATGAAAACTTGAAGCCGGTTCATAGGGGACTTTCGCAAGTATCCGGCTGATTTCCAGAAGTTCCGCCCTGCGCACCGGATCTTTTTCCTGCGCCGCTGTTTCGTCCGCAAGCTTTGAATACCTCGCTGCAAAGGCCCTGACTCCCTCGATAACGATCAGGATCGCTCGATAGAAATAGCTTTTTTTTATATTTTTGTAATCCGTTAAGTCAAGAGCCTCCAGCTTTTCTTTTGTTCTCCGCTCATAATCCTTCAATCCCACTTGAAGCATTCTGCCGTAATCGACAGCACAATGGGCATCGCCCGAGGTTATATTGCCTTCAGATTTGATAATTCCCAGATCATAATATAGCTTACTGTGGGGAGGAAACGCTGCAAGTCCCCGGTCAAGCACTGTATTGTGCTCCCAAAAAGGCGCGATGTCGCGCAGCTTGCGCTTATTTTCCTCTGTTATATAGAAAACGTCTCCATCCCTATGCTCAAATTGGTCTAACTCGTCTATCACCCATTGCATCGCATACTCCGGGAATATCGGCGCACTGCGGTTACTGCTGGCCTGGTTACCAACAATCAGGGTTTGCGGTTCGATAAATATGCTCATGCCTTCAAGAATGTTCTTGAGCATAATCGCACGTTTGATTGCCAAAGGCTGATCCTGGTTTTCCTGGTATACTTTTGTTGTTATCAACGCACGTTCTACGCAAATATATGGTTTAGTGTCGACAAGCTCTTCACGAAACTTTCTCATCCTTCCTGTCATTTCGCCAAAATAGTTCTCTATAACTTTGCTCATTTGATTCATCCCTCCATCTGCTTGCAAAATCTAATAAAGCAATTCATGGGCGCCTATGATCCCCATATCATCGCCAAGCTCCGCTTCCTTGAAAATAACTTTTTCACCCGTTTTTTTATATCCTTCAAACTGTCTGTATATCTCGTTCCAAAAGCGGCCGCCTAGCTTCAGCAAACCACCTCCCAGAACAAAACAGTCAATATTTAAAAACACATATATGTTAAAAAACCATAAAGCGAAATAGTGCTGCATCTGTTTGATTGCTTTCCCCGCAAGCGCATCGCCATGCTCCCATGCCCGCACGATTTCCAGAGTTGAAATCTCTTCCGGACATTCCACCATGTCGCTGATTGTGGTTTTCTTGCCTTCCTCAACCCATTTACATAGATGTTTTGCTATCATTTGCCCGCTGCACCAACTCATGAAGCACCCATCATTCCCGCACGGGCAATAAACCTCCCTTTTCTGATCCGGCGTAATCAGCATGTGCCCGCTTTCTCCCGCAAATCCATTGCTTCCTTTAAACAGCTTACCATCAATGACGACCGCAGAAGATATCCCTGAGCTGACGGCACAATAAATCATATGGTCGTGCCCTTTGCCCGCTCCATAACGGTTTTCTCCCAATGCCGCCGCATGTGCGTCGTTATCTATCTCGATTGCAGCGCCAGGGAAAATTTTTTTCAGGTAATCCCCAGCCCCAAAACCTGCTAATTTTGGAATATTGGAATTTACAACGATATATCCATCCGGATAACGTATAGAACCGGGAATTCCAACCCCAATCCCTTCAATATCATTTAATAAACCATTACTTTTATTAGCCATTTTTTCAACGTCACGTTTCACATATTGGAAAAAATCCTCGGCCGCCAAATTCTGCGGAGTCTGCGACCTCATTTTACCGATCAGTTTCCTGTTCCGGTCAAATAAACCATATGCGATTTTTGTTCCGCCAATATCAATTCCTACTGAAAGCATCTTTACCGCCCCTTATTTTTAAAGAAAGTATTTATAGTTTCATTCGTAATTATTATATCATATAGATATCAATTATCAAGATAAATTTCCTATAAATATCAAATATTTTTTATTTGCAATAAAATATATTTTCATTCGTAATTGAAAATACTTTTTTATCTTGTTATAATGTTTTCGTAAGTGAATATTTTAAAGGAGTATGGCATAAATGGAAGCGCTTATCTTCAATATCCAGAAATTCAGTTTAAACGATGGTCCGGGGATCAGGACGGTTGTGTTTCTGAAAGGCTGCCCTCTTCGTTGCGCATGGTGTTCCAACCCGGAAAGCCAGTCCTGCGGGAAGCAAATCCTCTGGGATTTCTCAAAATGCGCCAGGTGCGGCAGCTGCGTACGCATGTGCTCCAATCAGGCTATTTCATTCGCTGATCAAAGCCTTCGCTTTGACCGCCTGAAATGCACCGGCTGCGAAACCTGCGTATCTGCCTGTCCCACAGGTGCGCTGGAATCAGACAGCCGTTTAATGACGGTTCAGGAAGTCCTCGAGATATGTCGTCAGGATACTCCTTTCTATGAGGAAAGCGGGGGAGGAATCACTCTCTCGGGCGGTGAAGCGCTTTGTCAGCCTGAGTTTTCGGACCTCTTACTCAGTGCGGCAAAGAGAGAGAATATCGGAACTGCAATCGAAACCTCGTGCTATGCCCCTTATAAAACGTTTGATAAAGTGACAAAACATGCCGATTATCTGCTTACAGATATGAAACACTGGGACAGCGGACAGCATAAAGAAAAAACAGGCGTTTCGAATGAGGTTATTCTCTCAAATATAGGGCGTGCCGTCAAAAGTGGAAAAAATGTATTGCTGCGTATTCCCGTGATTCCCGGTTTTAACAACTCGCTCAGTGATGCAGATGCCTTTTGCAGCGTTATAAAAGAACTCGGTCTGGCACGTGTCCAACTCCTGCCTTTTCATCAATTTGGTGAAAAAAAATATTCTATGCTGGGATTGGCATATGATTACGAAAAAGCAGACGCGCTTCATGAAACCGATCTGTTGGCCTTCCAACAGCGCTTTTTCGAAAATGACGTGGAAGCGTTTTTCTGATCATCCCACAAATAAAATGCCGGTAGAGGAGGGTATCCTTACCGGCTTTTTGTTTTCATGTTTTTTTCATTGTAGTATCCGGCTCCAAATCATTTGGCATCCCTTTTACTTTGACAATCTGCACTTCACTCTCACGCAGCAAATTTTCCGT
This sequence comes from Christensenella sp. KGMB01412, assembly GCF_055522415.1. Lineage (NCBI taxonomy): Bacteria > Bacillati > Bacillota > Clostridia > Christensenellales > Christensenellaceae > Christensenella > Christensenella sp. KGMB01412. Next base: position 142,754 of record NZ_JBVFVW010000006.1, read on the forward strand.
CTGCCTGTCGATCCCTTCATCCGTAATAACCGTATCTATGGCCTTCGTAGGCAGTAGCATCACAACCCCTTGCTGCCTGAACTTGCTGGAATCCGTCAAAATGATGACTTTGTTTGCCTGCTTTGCCATATTTTGCACCGCTTCAGCCCGGTCAAGGTTCTTTCCCGTAAATCCGGTATTAGCCGAAAATCCATCAGTTCCAATAAAAAATTTATCGACGCAAAAGCTCTCTACACATTTTCTGACAATCGCGCCAACCATTACCTGCGCTTCATTCTGGTATTCGCCTCCCAAAAGGATCACCTTAGCCGACGGCTTTTCCCGAATGAAATCCGCAATAAACGCGGAATTTGTAATTATTGTGACGTTTTGTTTTTCATTGACCAGACGTTCGGCCAGTACGGCGCAGCAGGAACCGGATTCTATCATCACCGTTTCTCCGTTGGAAACAGTTTTTGCCGCTTCTCTTCCGATGCGTTGTTTGATTTCATAATTGACCGCGAGCCTGTTATTGATGTCGTCCTTTGAAATCGCCAGTGCAAACCCGTGCTCCCGCCGGATCAGCTTCCTTGATTCGAGACTGTCCAGCGTTTTACGCACCGTCACCGAGGATACCCCGAGCATTTCCGCCAGTTTAGAGACTTCTACGCTTTCCTGCTTTGTGACAATATTTAAAATATCCAATTCACGCTTCTTCATAATATACTAGCCAATCATTTTTTATTTCATTTTAGCACGATTATTCTTTCTTTTCAATCGTATTTTTCTTTCAAAAGAAGCATACTCCATAATCAAACGGTTTCCCTTGCGCGTTTGAGCGTATAGCAATCCAGCCAGATAATCGCCACGATAACGATTCCCTGTATGGCCTGCTGGACATATGGATCGATTCCCATCAGGTTCATACAGTTGGACAGTATAACCAGAACAAACATACCCAATGCAGACTGCCATACGCCGCCTACCCCACCGGCAAACGAAGTGCCGCCTACAACAACGCCGCAATTAACGAGCATAGCGGTATTATCGCCATAGGTAGAAGCACCCGAATTCATGAGTGAGGACAGCATTACTCCTGCCACGGCAGTTATTACACCGGACAGGACAAAGGCAACCCATTTTGTCCGTATCACATTGATGCCCGAGTACTGGGCCACAGAATAGTCCCCGCCAATCGCATAGCAGTTCCTGCCAAACGCCGTATACCGCAGCAATACGAATACGGCAATAAAGGCCAAAATCATTACAACTACGATATTTGGAACAATCCCCAAGATCTTCCCGTTCGCCAACTGCATAAATTCCTGATTGCCCGGCTGGATCGGTTTTGCATCCGTTAGCTGCTGGCATACTCCTTTCAACAGCATCCCCATACCAAGCGTAATAATAAACGGCTCCGTCCTCTGCTTTACCACAAAAAAGCCGTTGATAAATCCGACTAACGCCCCCGCTCCGACAGCCACCAGAATTGCGATCCACATTGGCAGGACATTCATGAGCAGGATTGCCAAGATACCCGAGACGCACATCGTACCCCCCACAGACAGATCACACGCGCCGCAAATGATTACGATCGTTATTCCAAACGCGATCATTTCGTTCACAGATGCCTGTTTCAGCATATCCATCAAATTGAAAGAAGAGAAAAATTCGGGATGCCCGAACGCCATATAGGCCAATAATATGATGACTACAAGCAGAGCCTTTTGTTTCAAAAGACCGTCTGCTACTTTCTTACCCAAAGTCAATTCCGTATTCATACAATCCCCTCCTCATACCTTCCGGCGGTTGTCAAGCCAGATAGCGATTACAAGTATCGCCCCCTTGACAACAACCTGCATATAGGTTGACACACCCAAAAGGTTCAGGCAATTTGACATGAGGGTGACGAGCAACACGCCCAGAACGGTCTTTAACACGCTTCCGTTCCCACCCAGTAGGGATGAGCCGCCGACTACAACAGCCAGGATCGCGTTTGTTTCATACCCTTCGCCGATAAGCGGTGAAGCTGAGGTCACACGGGAAAATAACACGATTGCGCCTACCGCCGCCATAAGACCTGATAATGTAAATATAATTGTAATACTTCTGTTTACAGGAATACCCGCCAGATTTGCTGCTTTTTTATTTCCTCCCGTCAGATTGATCGCCCGCCCCATATAGGTCTTGGACTGGAAGATATAGAGAACTGCAAGGCAGCCGAGAAAAATGATAAACGATACTGGCAATATTCCAAATCCATCCTGTCCGATCGATTGGAAAAGAGAATAATCCGATCCCAGCGACCTTAACTGCTTTGTCGAGCCACCGGAAATAAGGAGTGCAAGAGCCCCATAAATCGTACTCATCCCAAAAGTAATAAATAGTGCCCGGGCCTGCGTTGTAGCCCCGCCAGAAATCAGTATTTTACTGTTCAGGTAACCCGCGCCCGCTCCAACAAGCAGTCCCACGCACAGCGCCGGGACCTGCCCAAGCACGTCGATCAGGGTTATGGTAACTACAACTGTCAGATTGATAATTCCTGCTACAGACAGGTCGATAAATCCGGCTATAATTGCGAAAGTCATCCCCAGTGACACGAAGGCAAGGGGACCGAACTGCCTTAATATATTTGCGATATTCGCGCTTGAAACAAACCGGGGTTCCGCCACTGCTGTAATCACGACCAGAACGATCAGGACAACAAGCACCAAATTTGTCTGGATAAATTTACCCGCCCGGTTAAGGGCGCGTCCTTTTTCATTGATTGCTTCCATCTTTTGTCATCCTCCCATCATTATGCCAAAGCACTTTTCATGATTACTTCAGCACTGATTCCCTCAGGGTTGAATTCACCGGTAATTTTTCCTTCGCTGACCGTCAGTACCCTGTTGCTCATATTCAATACTTCGGGTAGCTCGGAGGATATCAGAATAATAGCGCTGCCGCTTTCTGCGATTTGTTTCATCAGAAGATAAATCTCGTATTTCGCGCCAACGTCGATCCCCTTCGTAGGCTCGTCCAATATAAGTACCTTAGGCTTCATCTCGAGCCAGCGTGCCAGAATGCACTTCTGTTGGTTCCCGCCGGAAAGACTGACCACCTTGGTCTTTTCAGAGGGTGTCTTTATCTCCAGCGCCTTGATTTGCTCCCTTGCCATTTCCTGTTCTCTGCTTTTATTCACAAAGCTGTTTGGGCTTATGTTTTTCAAGGCGGCCATCGAAATATTCTGTTCCACACTGAATGGCAACACAAGGCCCTCCTCCTTCCTGTCCTCTGGTACAAATGCAATACCGGCCTTAATGGCATCTGCTGGCCTGCGGATATTTACAGGTCTCCCCGCCATCTTGATCGTATGGCCTTTCACCTTATCTGCACCAAAAATAGCACGGACGATCTCGCTCCTCCCGGCACCGACAAGCCCGACAAGGCCCAATATTTCGCCGCATTTGATTTGAAAGGAAATATCATGCAGTTTATGGGAATTAAGATGGTTTACCTCCATAAGCACATTTCCCTGGCTCCTTGGCCTTTCCGGGAACTCCATTTCAATAGAGCGGCCCACCATCTTCGCAATAATATCTTCCCGGGTGTATGCCCCTATCCTGTTTGTCTCTATTACGTTGCCATCACGCATGATCGTAACAGTTTCACACAGCCTGAAAATTTCATCCATTTTATGACTGATATAAATAATTGCAATTCCTTTTTGTTTTAATCCCTCAATGATCTGGTACAGGCCCTCCAACTCTTCATCCGTTAAACTGCTGCTCGGTTCGTCCATGATAATTAGCTTAGAACGAAATGATAACGCTTTTGCGATTTCCACCATTTGCTTTTCCGAGACGCTCAGTTTTTCCACAAGCGTATAGGTGTTTATTTTACATCCAATGCTGTCAAGAAGCTCTTTTGCTTGCCTGTGAACACCCTTCATCCCATTTAGCTCTTTAAATCTTCCAAGAAAAATATTTTCGCCTACACTCATACTGTTAACTAAATTAAGTTCCTGATATATGATGCTCAGGCCCATATTCAGTGATTGAATAGGAGTCGTATGTTCAATCGTATTTCCATCAAATATCACTGTGCCGGAATCCTTCGTATATACGCCGGATAGAATCTTCATCAAAGTAGATTTTCCTGCTCCGTTTTCGCCGATGATCCCGTGGACAATCCCTCTCCCTACTTCAAGGGATACATGATTGAGAGCCTTAACACCTGGAAACGACTTGTTGACATCTTCGATGATTAAAATCGGTTCTTTATCCTTTTCCATGTTTTTCCCTCCATTTGTTTTGAAAAGCAAGACTCGCCTCCGTACAGCTTAACCGGAGCGAGTCTTACCAATCCCTCAATGCCCAAAGCTTACCATTCCGGGACTTCAAAATCCTTAATATTATCTTTTGTAACTACGTCAAAATCAATGTAGTTTACGACTTCGAAATCCTTGCCATCAATTGCGTTGCGCGCTACTTCCATAGCTTTTTGAGCCATTGTTACAAAGTTCTGCATGATTGTTACAGATTGTTCCCCTGACTCAACCTGGTCAAACCCTGCTTTACATCCGTCAACCGCCACGACATATACGTCATTCATCCCCGCGGATTTTAGCGCTTCGATAACGCCCGTCGCTCCATTATCCCAGTGGCAAAAAACACCCTGTATTTCATCCCCGTACTTCACAATGAAATCTTCCATGATTGCCATGGCTTCAGCTGTCGCCCATTGCGTTACACCTTTGCTGTCCAGTACTTCAATATTATCGTTCTTATACTTGTCAAAACCACTGTGGCGTTTGATCTGTGCGTCGTGACCGGTCTGCCCCATTACCTCGACAATTTTGGCTCCATCCGGAAACTTTTTATTGAATGCCTCTGCCGCGAATTTCCCAGCATCGTCATCGTTCGCTCCTACAAAGAAATCACGCACGGAAGCGTTTTCTTCAGCTAAATCAGAAGAATATAAACCAATTTTCACACCAGCATCCTTCGCACTCTGCAATGCGGGAACAATTGCATTGATATCGCACGGATTTACAAAGATTACTTTTGCCCCTGCCGTAACAGCATTGCCAATCGCCGTGGATTGTTTCTGGGCGTCTCCTTCATCTGACATAATTTTTACCTGAAAACCATATTCGCTTCCATATTTTTCAAATTGTTTTGCGGAGTACCCTTGGGATTCGTTTGTCGTATCGGCAATAAAGACTAACAGATCTTCATTTCCAGATGCCGCGTTGCCGGCTGCACTTGCGGACGTTTCCGCAGATTCCGTTGCAATGGCTTCCGTTGCCGCAGCACTTTTTTCTGCAGGCTGATCCTGACTTGCTACAGTGCCAGAACCGCCTCCACTACACCCTACCAGACAAAGCGAGACAACCAATAAGACAGAAATCAATACTGCAATACTTTTTTTCATTTTATTCCTCCTAAAATAATTATATTTATAAAGACAACAGCTATTTTATCTGCGCCTTTAAACTGTATTTACTTTTGTGAATTATAGAATGAAGACTTGAGAAATAGATTTTTATTTTCGCAAGTGTTTATATTTATGTATGAAATTATATTATAGTTTTTATGTAAATAAAATGCCTATTATTGAACAAAAAGTATATTTTATTGAACCTATCATATGAAACACGGCTCAGATTTTTAAATTTGATTTTTATTCGAATTTTTTCCTGAATGCAGACGGCGTCATACCAACCACTTCTTTAAACTTCTTCGTGAAATATTTTGGGGAAGAAAATCCAACTTTGAAAGCAATCTCTTCAATTCCATAATTTGTTTCTTCCAGATATTGCATGGCTTCATTGATACGCATGCTGCACAAGTAACCCATGATTGTCATATGCACACGCTTTTGAAATAACCTGCACAGATAAGAAGGGCTGACAAAAAGCGTCTTTGCAAGCTCTTCGATATTGATCTTTCCATTGATATTCGTACGTAAATACAAAACTGCCTTGTCAAATGTTGAAATTTTAGTTTCTTTTTCAAACTGCATCTTTATCATCATCAGCAAAGCAGTTCCAAAAAGATAACGTCCAATCATTGCGGAACGGTATTCACATTTGAGTTCATCTCTTAAAGTTTCTAAAATCCACAGGATTCTTAAATTTCTGTCACAAATATGAATGCAGCGGGAAATTTCGAAATGGTTTGTTTGAAACTGAACATAGATCGTCAAAAAATCCTCACTGCTTATATTTCTAATACAGTGCGGCATTCCCCGCGGGATCAGGATACTCTCGTTGGCATGTACCTCTTTTTGTTTTCCGTCTTTGCATTCGCATTCCATTGCTCCATTCAACAGATAGATTATCTGTCCGTATTCAGACGCATGTTCTACTAAGCGTGATTCAAGTGCTTGTTTATCCAACTTTTCACATAAAATCACATCAATTTTTCCCTCATTCAGTGTGTTTTCCATTTTATTTATCATCTCATTGAAAAGTTTCTGGTCTATCATACTGTTTTCCCCACTCATTTTTCTTTCATATGAAACCGTTTTCTGTTTTTTATATAATTATATCGAACTATTTATGCCATGTAAATATCCCACTCGGAAAACAGCAGCCATAAACGATTCCACTTGCCACAGGCCTCGCTTTTCTTGATGCTGGATACTGTATAAAATAACTTGTGAAAGGGGGAATTGTATGAAATTACTGCTTCATGTTTGTTGTGCTCCCTGTTCGACCAAATATATTGAAGCCCTCCGCGAAGAGGGATTGGAGCCAACGCTTTTTTGGTATAATCCCAATATTCATCCCGTTACGGAGTACTGCTCCCGCAGGGGCGCCATGATCGGTTATGCAGAAGAGATTGGCACCGGGCTGCTTTTACAGGATCACTACGGGCTTCAAATATCCCCCCGCTACGCCGGAGGTATTTCATATGCGGGCTACCAGCAATGCCTAAACAGGCACATATAGGGCCTGACATTTGCATATTCGTTACTTGCTATCCATAAATGGGTTGTCCTTAAATGGGCTCCTCAACCGATCTCCCATCTTGTCATCAATATTTCTCCAACTTCTCTTCTTTTTTCTCCATAAAACACCTGTCTTCTATACTTTGGTGCCAATGCTATAGTGATCTGAATTACACATTTCACGATACGGCAAATTCAGATGATACATTATTTTACACTTTCGATATATCACCGGATTTGTGTTATTCAATATGCTATTGCCAATACGATATGATATTTGCAGTTCCATTTTGTATGTGCTAAGCTTTTTTTATCATTCATTTTGAAAACCTCCCTTTGCTTCTTTTTTGCAGTTTGTCAGTCCGCAAATTTATTTTAGCAAACGGAGGTTTTCTCTCTCATAGCTTTAAGCTTTACGGAACCCCACGCTTAGCGTGGGGTTCAATTACAAAAAGCGGTTGGAGAGCATAAAATTCCCCAACCGCTTTCATTATGCCTTCTTACTGGAAACGAGCGGCTTTCTCCCTTTGTGTCCTGCGCCCAGCTCATCCCTTCTTACTTGGCGGACTTTATGTGTTATGCCAATCGTTTGTCCTCTGTATGTATATGTGCGACCAAAAGTCCTGCTGCTTCATTCACCTTGTCAACAGATGAGACATTTACCCCATTTACTGTTAATTCGTTAGTCACTTGTGCCATTTTCTGCTTATATCCATCACGGAATCTTTTGTGCGCTGGGTGATCCGAATATTTGCTTTCCATCTGCAGACGTTCTTCGCCGGAAAAATGCTTACCCACATAATTATTCAGGAACTGAATCGTGGTCTCTATTTGCGTGCGCCCTTTTCCCTAGGAACAAGCGTCCAGCAAATTACTAATCGCCTGAAAAAGCTGCCTGTGTTCACTGTCAATCAAATGGTATTTTACTAGTGTAGTTGAATTGCAGAGAGTTTTTTTGCTGAACATACTCTCAATTATAGCAAGTAAACGGATAAAATTTATACAGGCTGTGCCCGTTTTTTTATACCTATTTTCGTTTTATTGTATCATTTCTCTTTCATATATGTATCTTTGGAATACGGGTTCTGTTTGATTGCCGGTATATATCTATTCTGTTTCCTCCGCCGGTTTCCACGCCCTCCCAAATTCAACATCACGGAACAATGCGGTAAGCCCTGTTATTTGCTTCAAGCGTAAAATCTCATCCTTATCCATTCCCAAATGTTTGGATATCCATGCGTCAGAACGCCCAATCTCGTGCAGCTCCTTGATAATATTGCTCATCAGGTCCACATCATGAGAGCCCCGTGCACGGTTATGCCGGACAGTGCTTGCCATTCGTTTTGATAAAGGTTTATCGATCACGGAAACCGGCAGCATCCCATGTTCCCGCTCATAAATATCCGGATAATTCATCATGACCTGGTACCTGTGGAACCCATCTACGATCACATATCTATCCGCTGTCTTTTCATAATAGCATACGACGGGCATGGTATAACCATCCTCTTTGATACTGTCATATAATAGCTTCATCTCCGGCGGCGCTACTTTATTCGGATTATATGTATTCGGAATCACTTTTTCAATCGGCACTGGAATGACCTGATACGCCGGACTCTTAAAGTCTTGTTTGCTCATCGATAAATCCTCCATATTTTTTCCTGATCATTTCCACTCGTTTTTGCTCCTGCCTGGCCAATCCAAATCCCATAAAGCGGCAGACATGGTCATTTTTCAAAATACAATAACACATCCGTTTCCAGCTTGGCACATCCTTGGTACTTTTGATATCGTCCGTATGGTCTGGAAGTCTCCCTAAAAAAACAATCCGGGACTTTTTATCCAAAGTATAGTTGGAAACTCCATTTCGTTTGATTTTGTATCCGTTCTCCTTTAGTTCCCTTATCGTCTCTTCCGACAGTCCGCCGCCCGTCTTATGCCAAAATTCTATAGATGCGTTAAATTTTTTGATATAGTTATTTCGTAGCCTTTTGGGCAAAGTATCCAGCAAAAAATAAGTATAGCTTTTCCATGTGTGTCCCTCCGGCAGCGTAATATTCCGATATCCCATTGCTTTTGTTTTGCCGTATATAGCGCCAAAATTTGCCCCATGCACCCTTCCTACCAGCTTTGTCCAGATCACAGGATCGATCACCCGGTACAGGTTCAGGCTTTCTTTTGCAGCGTCGCTGAACGGCGAAGCAACCCTCATCTGGTCCGGCTTTAATCCAGCTTTGTAATACATATCATAAAGACCGTTATAATCGTAATCAAACCGGTAATTCGCGATCCAAACGTCGCTCGTCGACCAATCATACAAGGGAGAGGCGCACCACACATCCTTGAATTGTTTGGAGATCCAGCATTCACCTTTATATCCATATTTTTTATTCAAAAATCCACTATACCGCTGTAGTGATTCATCCGCCCGCAGGCCCAATAAGCAGGCCGTTTTCTTATTCCCATGCTGCTCTTTATAAAAACGTCCGAACTGCTTTGCAAGGTCTTCCTGATGCATCCGGTAGCGATAATGATCGAATGGATGGTCTAAATTGATGACATAAGGGTGGTCCGGCATATCGCGCACCCACAGCTTCTTTTTAGTATCATCCCACGGATACCAGTACATTTCATAGCTGCTGAGCGCCGTCCTCGTCGCCATTGGCAGGCATACCCAATATAGATTTTTGGTCTCGGGCCATAAATTTTGGAAGGTTCGTTCAATGTACTGTGTTGTCAGCGTATATTGCGCCTCGAAATCCTGATGGAAAACACCAACAATACGGTCAGGGTAATATTTCCGTTTGAAATCCATCACAAGATTAAGCAGCAGCCCACTGTCTTTCCCTCCGCTGAAAGAAACATAAATATTATCAAATTCTTGGAATATATATTCAAGCCGTTCCTGTAAAGCGTCATACACACTGACAGATTGATATTCCTTTTTCATATTTCCGCTCATCCGATACATTTTTTAATTAAATATTATACTAATATTTTAGAAAAAATATGAAAATTTGAAATCCAGCTATGGAAAACATACTTTTTTTGTTCTGTGTTTCGAAGCCTAAAAAAGCCCATTGTTATAGGCTTTTTTAGAAATCCAGCTATTTTGTCAGTAAGACTTGGTGGAGATGAGGGGAGTCGAACCCCTGTCCGAAAGCCTGCCCGGGCAACTTTCTACAAGCTTATTGGTTTTTGTAAAATTCCCTCTTCAAGACCCCAAACCACAAAATTCAGGAAGAAGTAGCTTCATAAAATCCATGCCGCCTCAAAGCTTTGGCAGCATAGTAGCCTGTTTTAAATTAGCTCCCGATTCTTTCCCAAACAGGAAAGGAAAGGTCAGAAGGCCGCTTATTTAATTAAGCAGCGAGCAGAGCGGGAGAACCCACCTCTGCAGTTTTGTTTGTTTTAGCATTTATATTTAGGTGAATCTTTTTAACGCAGAGTACTCAACTGCGGCTTGCTTATTGCCTTTACAAATGCCCCCGTCGAAACCAGTACATCCCCATATGAAATTTTTAATTGTTTTCCTTAAAATCTTCTCTCCATATCCCGCTTGATTGCCTTTTCCTTGAGATCCTGCCGTTTATCGTACAAATGCTTTCCGCGGCAGACGCCGATCTCAATCTTGACCTTGCCCCGCTTTAAATACATCCGCAGCGGAATCAGCGTGTATCCCTTTTGCGCGGTAAGCCCCAATAACCTTGTGATTTCTTTTTTGTGAAGCAGCAGCTTTCTGACACGCAGCGGATCCCTGTTGAAAATGTTTCCCTTTTCGTAGGGGCTGATGTGTAAATTATTGACAAACGCCTCCGCTCCATGAATATTTACATAAGAATCCCGCAGGTTTACCCTCGCCATACGGCACGATTTTACTTCCGTGCCCACAAGCTCGATTCCTGCTTCGTACTTATCCTCTATGAAATATTCATGCCACGCCTTTTTATTCTGCGCAAGCACCTTCTCTCCTGCCGCCATGCCGCTTCCTCTTATCACATTCTCTATTACTATTATAACCCAAGTTTATGCAAAGGTAAATTCTATTTTCCCCAAAGCCACATCTGCGGATACCACCTTGATGCTGATCTTATCACCAAGCGTAATCCGTTTTTTTGTATGTTCGCCGATCACGCAGTATTCTTTTTCATAGTATTCATAGTAATCATCATCAAGCCGCGCCAATGGAATCATGCCCTCTATCGTGTTTTTAAGCTCCGCAAAAATCCCAAAGCGAGTCACTCCCGATACAACTGCCTCGTATACCTCGCCAACATGCTCCTTCATGTACTCTGCCATTTTCAGGTTCGTTACTGCGCGTTCCGCTTCGATTGCGTTACGTTCGCGGGCGCTGGTGTGCTGCGCTACCTCCGGCAGTATGCTGCACAAATGGCGAATATATCCCTCATTCATCCTGCCCTCTATCGTCGCTTTGATAATACGGTGCACCTGCAAGTCCGGATATCGCCTGATAGGCGATGTAAAATGGCAGTACTGATCTGCCGCGAGCCCAAAATGCGAAACCGGCTCCGTTGCGTACCGCGCTTTCTTAAGCGCCCGCAGCGTCACTGTATTTACAATCGTTTCCTCTGTCGTACCGGCAACCTTCTCCAGCACGTCCTGAATCGCGTGCGGATGAATGTTTTGGAATCCCTTCAGGTGGATACCAAAATTCCCAAGAAAAATCGCAAGCTCCTTCATTCTGTCTGCATCCGGCTGTTCGTGGATACGATATAAAAACGGTATATCCATATAATGATATAACTCTGCAACTGTGATATTCGCCCGGAGCATAAATTCCTCTATCAGCTTTTCCGCATCTCCGCGTTTTCTGACTCGAACATCTACGGGCACGCCGTTATCTCCTAATATGATCTCAGCTTCATCGATATTAAAATCAATGCTCCCCTTCTCAAAGCGTCTTTCACGAAGCGTCTTGGCAATCGAATTCATGCTTCGCAGCATCCCGGCAATATCCGCATACGCTTCATTTTCCTGCGCGTCCCCGGCCAGAAGACGGTTCACGCCATTGTAAGTCAGGCGATGTCTGGAACGAATCACACTATTCTCAATACGCTGGCTGACTATATCTCCACGCGCGTTGACTTCCATCAGGCAGGAAAGCGTAAGCTTATCCTCGCCTGCATTGAGCGAACATAAATCATTGGACAATTCCTTTGGAAGCATTGGCACAACCCTGTCCACCAGATAAACGCTCGTGCCGCGCCGGAGCGCCTCCCTGTCAAGCGGCGTTTCCTCGCGTACATAATGGCTTACGTCCGCAATATGGACGCCCAGTTCATAATTTCCATTATCCAGAAGGCGCAGCGATACCGCGTCGTCAAGATCCTTTGCGTCGTCGCCGTCAATCGTCACAATCATTTCATCGCGCAGGTCCAGCCGGTTCTTCAAATCCTTTTCCCCGCCTGTCAGCTCACGCGCCTGCTGCGCGCAATCCTCAGGAAAATCGGATACCAGTCCAAACCGCCGCGCATATGCAAGGATATCGATGCCCGCGTCTCCCGCCCGTCCAAGTATTTCAGTAATTTTACCTTCCGGGCTTTTTCCATTCTGTGCACGGCGCGTTACGCTGATTACTACCTTTTGGCCGTTTTTGGCCTTCATTGTTTTGCTTTTGGGAACGTAGATATCGTCGATTGCCGAATCGTCGCTCACAACAAATACAGTCCCATTTTTTGCCTGAACAGTCCCAACCGTCTCTACGGGTAGCGGTGAAAGCACCTTGATTACCTTTCCTTCCAAATGCTTCCCCTCTTGCTGGTGCTTCGAAAGTTTTACAAGCACCTCTTCCCCGCTGAACGCACCGCCCTTATGCGAAGGCGCTACAAAGATATCGTCCATGCCCTCCGGCGTTCTCAGGAACGCAAAACCGCCCTGTTTACAGTCAAGAACTCCCTTAAACAACCCCATCGTGCTTGCCAGCGCATATTTCCCGCTTTTTGTCTTTGCGACCTCATTCTCTTTTTCCAGCGCGCCAAGCTCTTCCCGCAGTTCCTCCTCCGGGACTTCCAAATCCTGCGCCATCATCTTTGGATCTGCATAAATCCGGTCGCCGATCATCTGCAATATCCGTTCTTTTTCTATCAAATAAATTCTCCTGTCCTTCCGGTCATACGCATTCCGTATGATCCAGCCATAAAAAAAGCACCCCTGCGTGGGTGCTTTTGATTCTCATTTTTGCTTACATCCAATACTTTTGCATGACCACAAGCAATACAGCCAATATCATGAAACCGATCGCGGCAATTCTTGTAAGCCGCACCAACGTCGCTTCCATCCCACGGGCCTTCTTTTTACCCCACATAGCTTCCGCACCGCCGCCGATCGCACCGGGCACCCCTGTTTTCGCACCAGACTGCAGCAGAACCACCACAATCAGGAAAATAGAGAAAGCTACCAACACTATTTTTATGATAAGAGATAATACCTCCATGACAAACCTCCGATTAAAATACGTAACAGCAGTATAATACCATGAAACAGCTTTAAATGCAACTTATTTTTTATTGCAGTTGATTAAATGGTTACACAACCAATATTTACCAAAACTGCTATAAAGCATACATAATTGCATTTCGCTACGCGCTAAGTTTCATCCATTGGCCGTAATATGCCGGTCAATATTTCCTCGAGCTGCGCATAAGTATCAGCCCGGACTACCTCGGTACGCAAACGCGCCGCATGCTTCATTCCCTTTATATAATGGGAAGCGTGTCCACGCATTTGTTTGATCGCAAGCGTTTCGCCCTTTTGGCCTACAGCCAGACGGGCCTGCCTCAGGCACATCCTTATTTTTTGCTCCTCTGTTGGAATTGTTTTGACGCATCCTGTTTCAAGCAATTCCCTGATCTGCGTGAACAAAAAAGGATTCCCCTGCGCGCCGCGCGCTACCATTACCGCGTCGCACTTTGTTTTTTCAAGCAGCCCCACAGCATCTTGTGCCGTAAAGATATCGCCGTTACCAATCACCTTTGCCTGTACGGCCCGCTTCACTTCAGCGATAATATCCCAGTCTGCCTTTCCACTGTAATACTGTTCGCGCGTTCTTCCATGTACCGCAAGTACATCCGCTCCCGCATCCTCGGCTGTTTTTGCAAAGGCTACAGCGTTTTTATCACGGTTACTGAACCCTGCGCGGAATTTGACACTGACAGGTACATCCGACGCCTTTTTGACAGCAGAAATAATCTCTCCCGCCAAAATCGGTTCCTTCATGAGCGCGCTCCCTTCGCCGTTGTTTACAATCTTTGGCGCAGGGCAACCCATATTGATATCTATCATAAACAACCGTTCGCCCATCGAATCACATATTTTTTTAGCCGTATCTGCAACCGTCTGCGGTTCCCGCCCAAAAAGCTGAACCACCACCCGCTTTTCAAGCTTGCTAAGCGAGAGAAGCTCTTTGGTATGTGCATTTTTGTACATAATTCCTTTCGCGCTGACCATCTCCGTAACGGTCATTTGCGCGCCGCACTCAATACATACCTCACGCATCGCCGCATCCGTTACGCCCGCCATCGGTGCAAGGTAAACTTTTGGTATTTCCATATCGTCCATTCCCGTCAAAAAAACAGGCATACAAAAGAATATCCCTTTGTATGCCCTCTTATTTTCCGCTTTATTCCTGCTGCGCCGTTTCGCCGTCCTCCGGCTCATCCGCAGCCTGTGACGCGCTTGCGGAAGGGCTTGCCACTGCCGAAGGGCTGGTTGTTACAGTCGGCTCCACAGCCTTCACAAACTTAATACCGTCTATTTTCCAGGTATTGTCTTCCTTAACCAGCGTTACCTCATAGGTTCCGTTTTGCCATTCCGGGGGCTTCTGCGTAATTTCCAGGCCCTCCTGCGCCGCCGCTTCATCCTGAACGATCGGCGTTCCGGCAATATCCGTCACCAGGTCATCCACGTTAATCGTTGCGCGATCCTGCCACGGCCACACGATCGTACCGTCTACATCCGTACGCTGGTAATAATTGGTAATTGTAAAATCATCATATGCCGATCCATGCAACAACGAATCGGCGCTCAAATAATACTCTGTGAAAAAGCGGCTCAAAAGCTCTTTGTTCGTCCCGTCCTCGTCATCCATTAAAACCGCCGTAGCTCTCTGCGTAAAGGCATCCTTTGCTACCATACGGATATTCATGGTGTTCATTGCCGCATAAAATGCGACAATAACAAGCGCAATTACAACAATTACAATCGCAATCCGTGACAATACGAACAAAAAACCCTTTGCCGTCTTGATTCCGCCTTCTTTTGTCATATTTCACTTGAAGCGGCTGGAAGTACTCCATACCGCGTTTCCCCCTTTATTTTGCAAGGTCTTGCTGTATCGGGCATAAAACCATCCCTGCGTCTCATCGAAATCTGTAGCTGCACAGTCCTTTGCGTCCGATGAAAACAATACCAGCCTGATTCTGTCGTTCCTTTCCCCGCCATTTGCCTGTCAAACCTCTAATGATGGGGATCATGACTTATACTCCTAATTATTGTATCAGAGCATCGTCCAGCCTTCAAGTACTGTTTGGGCAAATGATCATTTTCCAAATCCAATAGCAAAAAACAGCTGGATTCTTCCAGCCGTTTTTTTAACCACTTGATTCATTTTCCACACTGAACCATTTCACAGAAATTTCCTTCCGGATCCCTGCAGAACAAATAGGAATTTCCACTCTCCCTCCAGAACGGCGGGCTCAAGCATTCCAAGCCCGCGTCTGTAAGCTTTTCGTAGATTTCGTCGATTCCTCTGACCTCAAGGCTGTAATGCAATCCTGTGTCATTGATCATAAAATCTTTTGGGCGCTGTGTATTCGACGACTTGCACGATTCATAGGATAGCAGCTTCATTGCCGGGCTCTGGTCGGCATAACAAAGCTCGGCTATCTTAATCCGGGCGTCTCCAAGGCCAATTCCTTTGCAAAAATCATCATCCTTGCAACCATATTCTCGTTCCACACTGAATCCCAGAACGCCAGTAAAAAAGGCTTTCATTTTTTCCAAATCCTCCACCACGATTCCTATGTGGTTGAGTCCAATTACTTTTCCCATGTTTTTCTCCTTCTCTCCCAGCCTTTATTCTTCAAAGGCACCTTTCATTCTTTTGACGTCCTGCCTGAGCAGGTCAAAAATATCCCCGCCACGTTCACACAACGGTTTTTTGCTGTAGTAATTTTCCAGATAGAGCCATCCGTCGTAGTTGATGTTTTTAAGATATTCGAGCGAACCCGGTACGTTGGCGTTTCCGTCTCCAATCAACTGAGAGCTGATAACACTATCTATCCCGTCCTTTACATGTATCTCAGGATACAAAAGATCATTTTTGTACAGGAAATCGATTACTTCAAGCTGATCGAGCCTCGCCACCCTCCAATAATTCTGCGTATCGTAGGAGATTGAGAAATTTGGTCTGTCCACAAGCTTTGCAAGTTTCAACGTCCATTCCGGTGAGAGCGTGTTTTCCGATGTAACATCCATTCCATGCTTTGCCGCTTCATCGCAGCCATACCGCAGAGCCTCCGCAGTAATTTCTAGTTCTTCTTCCGTCCTGATCTCACCGTCGCCAAAACTGGGATATAATACCATCTGCATTTTCATATAGGAGGCCATGTCTATCGTCCTGTCGATAATATCATAGACAAGTTTTCCCTTTTCCGTATTTTTGGGGTGAAGCATACCTGTGTAATCAAAATCGCTTACATTTACGGAAGGGAATTTTACATTATATTTGTCACCCATCTCCAGATAATAATCCCTGTGCCATTTCCAGTCGAGCATAAAAGGTTCGTCTTCCGGCGTGATATAAATGATCTGTATACCGTTAAGCCCCATATCGCTCGCCAGCTTAATATTTCCGATTCGTTTGCCCGGAAGGGCAAAATCGATAATCCCAAACTTCACGTCCATTGTTGTTCTTCCTTTCTGTTTTATCCTGTTGTCAAAAAGACATTGCGCAGTCGTAAGCATTCTCTACAACCGACAGCAAATTTCCAACTTCTCTGGAGTCGCCAATGTTATACGCATTTACTCCAAGCTTTATGAGTTCGTCAAACAGCGTATGATTTGGTACATATCCTGCAGCAATGACCACCGTATCGGTTGGAATCTCTGTCTGCTTTCCCTTGCTCTCAATACAAACGCCTTCTTTTCCAATAGATACCACCTTTGAATTTTTGTACAAATTCACTTTGTAATACGTCAGGAGATTGCGCAGCATCATTGAATTTGCAGGGTTCAGGAAGGGTGTCTGCAAAATGTCCGGAAGCATTTCTACAACGCTCACCTTCCTTCCATTCAAAGCCAATTCGTAGGCAATTTCACATCCTGTCAACCCGCCCCCTACGATCACTGCACGCTTACCAACCGTATCAAGGCTGCAAAGTGCCTCAATCGCGGTACGCATATCCGCTTCCACATCCATCGGAATCGGTAGTCTGCGTTCCTTGCTTCCCGTGGCTGCAATCACACGGTCATATCCTTTCGCCGCAAGTTCTGCCGCGGATATTGTTGTGTTCAGATGGATCATGATGCCACAGCGCTCCATTTCGTGTTCATACCATGCCAGTAGCTTTCTGTCAAAGGCCTTACATGCAGGCATTGCCGCAGCATTAAAAACACCGCCCAGTTTTGAGTCCTTTTCAAACAGGTCTACCTTATGTCCTCTGAGGCTGCAAATTCTCGCGCTCTCCATACCGCCAATACCACCGCCCACAATAGCAATTCTCCCCGGACGGTCACTTTTACCGAAATCGCGCTCGTTTGCCATTCCCAGCCTTGGGTTGATAGCACAGGTCATGCTTTGTCCAAATACAATCCGAAAGCAGCCGCTTTGGCATGAAATACACGGACGTATTTCTTCCATTCGTCCTTCCTTTACCTTGTTTGGCCAGTCCGGTTCGGCGAGTAGCGTCCTTCCAATACTTGCACAGTCGATTTTCCCCTGCTCTATCGCCTTGGCAATCCTGTACGGATCGTCCATTTTACCGGCACAGAACATGGGAATTCTGACGGCCTGCTTGACAAATGCTACATCCTCAAGATTGCACAAATGCGGCATGTAGACAGGTGGATGGGACCAATACCATGCGTCGTTTGAGCCGTTGTCCGCATCAATCGCATCATATCCCATTTTTTCAAGCAATACGGCGATCTCTCTTGATTCTTCACGGCAACGTCCGTATTCTTCATATCTTTCCCCGGGCAGTGCTCCATCGTTCAGGCCCTTCATTTTGCTTTCCATACTCATTCGCATTATGGTTGGGAATTTCTCACCACAGGAGTCTTTTACAGCTTGCAGCAATTCCTTTGCAAGGCGTAGCCTGTTTTCAAGCGTACCGCCATATTCATCCGTCCTGTGGTTAAATTTTTCAATCGCAAATTGATCCAGGAGATATCCCTCATGCAGTGCGTGTACCTCAATTCCATCAAATCCCGCATCTTTCAAAAGCTTTGCGGAATCCCTGAAACACTGAAGCAAATGGCCAATCCAGTCTTTGGATACACCGGAATGTTTTATTTCCGGCATCCATGCGTTTGGAACCCCGTCAGACGGAGCCACAAGACGGCTACGGTCAATATCCTTTACATTTTCAGGTGTCAGAAACTGACATCTCCCCACTCCAATTGTAAGCTGACCAAATACCTTGGCCCCATACTGGTGGATGTTTTTGCACATTTCCGTAGCAGGTCCAAGAAATACATCCCTGTAATCAGCAAAAGAGTCCCATTCCGGCGTAAGTACATATATGCTTCCTGTAATCAGCAACCCAACTCCCCCCCGCGCTCTTTCTTCCAGTATGTTCCTGGCACGGTAATCAAACTTGCGGTCTGAATCGACGATTGGTCCCGGATCCATTGGGCACTGTACGATACGGTTTTTGATTTCGCATGTTCCAATTTTGATTGGCTGGAACAGCGCTTCAATTCTTTTCTCCATTTTCCGGCTCCATTCTTTACTTCAGATAATGGTTGTACACAGACGTCCCTTCATCAAACGATTTTTTTGCCAGATCTGCAATTTCTACTACACGCCTTGCGTCTGTCGTCCCACACGGAGTTTCTTTGCCTGTCTGTACGGCATCCACAAAGGCAAACACTTCGCTCTCGTATGCGTCGCCAAAACGTTCCCAATACCACGGGCAGCATTCATTTCTCATACCGTATTCGTCTTTCACCGTAACAAATGAATTGATCCCTGTATTTACAGTGATAGAACCCTTTGTCCCCACTACTTCCAGCCAAACGTCATAACCGCAGGTTGCCAGCCTGTTACCTTCAATTTCCGCCATCACACCGTTTTGGAACTGGAGCATAACTGCATCAGCGTCCAGGTCGTTAAAGTCCTTAAATTCTTCAAACGAGTATACCCCGCCAATCGCAAACACCTTTTCCACCTCAGAATTTGCAAACCATCTCGCAAGGTCGAAATCGTGTACGTTCAGGTCAAAGAAAATGCCACCCGATCCCGGTAGAAAACGATCGAAAAATTCCCTGTGTTTGCCGGGATCCCTCGTCACGCTTTTTACCTTAATCACATCCCCAATTTCTCCACGGTCAACTCTTGCCTTTGCATCCATCATCGATTTATCAAACCGTCTCAAAAAAGCCACCTGTATTACTTTGCCTTTATTCGACGCCACAGCTTCGTCTATTTCATCCAGTTCATCAAACGTAAGTCCCGTCGGCTTTTCGCAAAAAATATGCTTTTTCGCAGCGCAGGCCGCCTTGATGCACTCACAGTGCGCAGCAGAGGTGTTCGTAATAAACACGGCATCAATTTCCTCGTCATTCATTACATCATGATAATCGGTTGTGTATTTTCTCGCGCCCAGCCTTTGCGCAGTAGACCTTGCAAGCTCTTCATTCAGATCGCATACCGTCACAAGCTCCGCGTCCGGCACACGCAATGCAACCGTCTCAGCATGACAAATTCCCATACGTCCCACACCAATTGAAGCAATTCTCAGTTTTTCCATGATTTCTTTTCCTCCTGTTGTTTTCATTGTGTCTATTTAGTTATATTGTCTGACTTCGCAATAATTTCCGTCCGGATCCCTTACAAGCATAAATGTGAATCCTTCCGAATGCGAAATTGGCTCCGAAACACTTTTCCCATCATATTGTGAAAGCTTTTGGTAAATTTCTCCAATATCGTCAACTGATACACTGAAATGTTTTACCCCTACGTCATTGAAAGCAAAATCGCTCGGCCTCGCTGTGCTCGGCGCTTTGGGGGTGATATAATACAATAGCTCCATCGCCACCGAGCCGTCCTCGTTTTCCAGCATTACTATGTCCTGGCTCATACCTGGAAGGTTGAGCGTCTTCCTGCTGTCCTCATCATCCGCCCTAAATTTTGCAGCCACCTTAAAGCCAAGCAGGCCGCAGTAAAAATCAATAATTTTTTCTAAGTTTTCAGTTACAAGACCAATGTGGTTATACGTTACAACCTTTCTCATTTTTACACCTCTCATATTTTTTATTTAGTTTCTTTTTA
>NZ_JBVFVW010000007.1:0-107100 GCF_055522415.1 Christensenella sp. KGMB01412
AGCTCAACCAGTAAATAATTCGCAACTTAAAACGGAGCCTCCCGGGTTCCGTTTTTTGGTTACAGTGTTCACGGATTATAATAATTTATCGTAAGTTTTGCATAGCCTGCTTTACGTTAAAGCGCCGTAATGTCATAAAGCAATGCGTTACAGATTGCCGCGGCAATATTGCTGCCACCCTTGCGCCCGCGTGCCACAATGCACGGAATGCCCGTTTCCATAAGCAGTTCCTTGGATTCCACAACGTTTACGAACCCAACCGGCACGCCGATCACGCCAACAGGGGAAAGCAGGCCTTCACTGTAAAGCTCGCTTAAACGGATGAGCGCGGTTGGCGCGTTGCCAATGGCAAAAATAAGCGGATTTTTGAGCGAGGCAGCTTTTTCCATGCTTACCGCAGCCCGCGTCACGCCGCGCGCCTTGGCCTCATCCGCCACGTCCCCGTCAGACATAAAGCAATGTACCTGCCCGCTAAATTTTCCGAGCGCCGCTTTGCTGATCCCGGCCTTTGCCATCTGCGTGTCGGTAACGATATCCACGCCGTTTTTAAGCGCGTCTTTTAAGGTTTCCACCACGCCGTCAGAAAAATACAGCGTCTGCGCATATTCAAAGTCAGCGGACGTGTGGATTGCGCGTTTGATAATCTTTTCGTACCGCGGGTCGAGCTTTTTATCGCCCAACAGTTCTGAGATGATCTCAAAGCTGCGTTTTTCAATATCCGCCGGTTTTACGATCTCGATATCCATATCCCATTCTCCTTTTGGTCATTTTTCCACGCCCGGCCTTGCGGGAATCCCTTTGTCGTAAGGATGCTTCACATTCCGGATGTCTGATACATAGTCTGCCAGTTCTATAAGCTGCGCGCCGGGATTGCGGCCAGTCATCACGACCTCGATGTGCTCCGGCCTGTTTTTCAGGAAATTCATGAGCAGCTTTTCATCCAGCATTCCCGTACTGAGCGCGCCCATGGCCTCGTCCAGAATCAGCATATCGCACTTGCCGTCCTCGCACAGCGCAATCGCCTCGCGCAAATGGTCGTTGTGGTTTTTGGTGACCTTCCGCCTTTGCGCCTCGTCAAACGAGTTGGAAAACCCGCGTACGTCCTTGCCGGAGATCACGGTAACGTTTGGAAACGTGCGCAGCGCTTTTACCTCGCTGCTGTCCCCGTCCTTTAAAAACTGCACGACGACGACGTTTGCGCCATAACCGGCGGCCCGCAGGGCCAGCCCCATGGCGGCGGTCGTCTTCCCCTTGCCGTCCCCGCAATAGATGTGCGTAAGTCCCATTTTATTCATTGCCGACGCCCTCCTCCAGAACCCGGTAGATATAGTCCATATCGAGCGCTTTTCTCATTTCATGCGCAAGGATATCGTACTGGCTGTTTTTATACTCTGCCAGGTCGAATGCCTGTACGTTGTCCGTACTAAGCCCTTTTGCACGGAGCAAAGCATCCACAACGGCCTTGCATACGTCTTCCTTATCAAAAATACCATGCAGGTACGTACCGTAAACATTTCCTTCGTTTACCACTGCGAGGTTGTTGGTGGTTTCGCCCATGTGGATTTCGTATGCGTCGTATTCCCTGCCGGAAAGCCCGCTGAAAATGCCGCCTACCTTTGGCAGCAGGCCGGTTGCACGCGTCCGCGTCTTTTGCTTTGCGAAAACGGTTTCGCCCGAAAGCAGGCCCATGCCTGCCATCTTTCCGCCGTGCTCTACGCCATATGGATCGGCAAGGCACACGCCAAGCATCTGGTATCCGCCGCACACGCCAAGCACTGGAAACCCCTCCGCCGCATATTTCAGCAGGGAGGCCTCCAATCCGGATTCCCGGAGCCAAACGAGGTCCGCCATTGTATTTTTGGTACCGGGCAGTATCACAAAATCCGGCCTGCCAAGTTCTCCCACGCTGCCTACATAGCGTACGCCCACGCCGTCCATATATTCAAGCGGGTTAAAATCCGTAAAATTTGAAATCCTGGGAAAACGGATCACCGCGATATCGATGAGCGCATTTTGTGGTTTGCGTTCAAATCGATCGGTAAGGCTGTCTTCGTCGTCTACATCGATGTGCAGGTAAGGGATCACTCCCGCGACAGGAACCCTTACAATCTGCTCGAGCTGCCGCAGCCCGGGCTCCAAAATAGATGGATCACCACGGAATTTATTGATCACAGTACCCTTTACAAGCTTCTTTTCATCTTCTTCCAGCAGCAGCATCGTACCCGCGAGCGCCGCAAACACGCCGCCGCGGTCAATGTCGCCTACAATCAGCACAGGAGCCTTTGCAAGCTTTGCCATACCCATATTTACAATGTCCTGGGATTTTAAATTGATCTCGGCAGGGCTGCCCGCGCCTTCGATCACAATGATGTCGTACTCCTGCGAAAGGCTGTCATAGGCGCGCATAATGTCCGGGATCAGCTCCGTCTTATGGGCAAAATACTCCCGCGCCCCCATATTCCCGCGTACCTCGCCGTTCACAATCACCTGAGAACCCTCGTCGCTGGTGGGTTTGAGCAAAACAGGATTCATGCGGACGTCGGGCGGGACGCCCGCGGCCTCTGCCTGCATCACCTGCGCCCGGCCCATTTCAAGCCCGTCCTGCGTGATATAGGAATTAAGCGCCATATTTTGGGATTTAAAGGGAGCGACCGTATAACCATCCTGCTTAAATATTCTGCACAGTCCGGCGCACAACAGGCTTTTGCCGGCGTTTGAGGTGGTTCCCTGTATCATAATTGCCTTTGCCATCAGGTCTCCTTTGTTTCCGGCGAAATTTTTTTGAGGCAGTCGATCAGGTATTCGTTTTCCTTCATGGTCCGCACTGCAATCCGGTAATAATGCTCGTCAAGCCCGCGGAAATTCCTGCATGGACGGATCAGGATACCAAAATCCAGCAGCTTTTTATCGAGCTTCGTATCGTCGGAATAAAAGAGGATGTAATTTACCCCCGACTCAAACGGATGATAACCAAGCGCCCGCAGCTCACGCATGAGATACGCCCTGTTGCCGGACACGAGCTGCCTGGTAAGCTTCACGTGCTTTTTGGCGGAGAGCGCGGCAATCCCGCATTTTGCGGCGACGGTGGAAACATTCCACGGCTGGCCGATCCGGCGCACCATGCGGATAATCTCCTCATTCCTGCACAAAAGATACCCAAGGCGTATGCCCGCCATTGCGTATACCTTGGTAAACGCTTTGAGGATAATGAGATTGTTGAATTCATTCAAAAATTCGGTGGCGCCGTAATCATTCTGGCGTTCCAGGAAGCCGATAAAGCATTCGTCCACCACCAAAACCGTACCGTTTTTAAGACAACGTTCCGCCAGGTCGCGTATCAGGTCCTTTTCCACAGGCACGCCAGTCGGATTGTTGGGATTACACAAAAAAAGCATACCAAGTCCGCGCGGAATTACGTCTAAAATATCATCCGTAAGCTCAAAGCCATTTTCTGCGGACAGGTCGTAATGCGATACGCTGCATGGGATCGTTGAAAGCGCCGCCTCGTATTCGGAAAAGGTAGGAGATACGATCATCGCGCTTTTTGGATGAATTCCCTGCACGATTCTGTAAATAAGGTCTGCCGCGCCATTCCCGCAAAAAATATACGGGGCGGGTATGTGCTCGGCTCTTGCAATCGAAGCCCGCAACTCCCTGCACAGGGGATCCGGGTAATGCTGGTACGCGGCGATATTTTCCGTGATCGCTTTTTCGACCTCCTGTGGCATGCCCGCCGGATTGATGCTCGCGGAAAAATCTACTACGTTGTCAGAATATTTCATTTTGCGCGGGGTATAGATATCCCCGCCGTGGTTTGTTTCGTTTCGTTGTTTTGCATCCATAATACTGTTACCATCCCTTTATAAAAACATGACAAGCGCAAAGCGCGCTGCTGCAAACAAAAGCAGGGCCATAAGCGCAGTCATGTACATAAGCCGGTTCATGCGCTTAATATCCTGCGGCACCACTGCCTGCAGCGGATCGCCGATCGTTTGCTTTCTGACCAGCTTTCCAAAATAATATGCGTCGCCCGCAAGCTGTATCCGCAGCGCTCCCGCGGCGACGGCCTCGGTCTTTGCGCTGTTGGGGCTTGCGTGGTTATGCCTGTCCCGCCGGAAAATACGCAGCGCATTTTTCGCGTCCAGCCGTGAAAAAAAGCTTGCCGCTATCATAATCCATGCGGAAAGGATTGCCGGTATAAAGTTTACCACATCATCGAGCCTTGCGGCAAATTTTCCAAATAAAAGATAGTTCTCGTTTTTGTAGCCGATCATGGAATCGAGCGTATTGACGGCCTTGTACAAAAATCCGAGGGGCGCGCCGCCGATCATCATAAAAAGCATAGGGGCGATTACGCCGTCCGAGGTGTTTTCCGCAATGGTCTCTACGGTCGCCTTGGTAATCTGCTGCCCGTTGAGGTTTTGCGTATCCCGTCCGACGATCCACGACAGGTATTTGCGCGAGTTTGCAAGGTCGCCCTTCTCCAGGTAATGATATACCCTCATACTTTCCGCGCGCAGGCATTTGGTTGCGAAAATCTGGTAGCAAAAGAATGCTTCTACTGCAAGCCGGACATAAACGTTCCATAAAGACAGCAAATAGAGTATCAAAAACGGAACGAGGAAGGAAACTGCTACCACAAAAACCGTGAGCAGTACGCCGCCTGCGAATTCCTTTTTTGGTAGCCATTTTCGAAGCAGCTTTTCCCCGCCGGAAATCATCCTGCCAATCAGGCGCACCGGATGGGGAAACCAGGCCGGATCGCCCAGCAGGAGGTCGAGCGCGAAGCCAATGACAATGGCAATCAGTATTTCCAATCGTTTGGCCTCCTTCCCACCGTCATGCGAGTCCTCCTACGGCAGCCGCAATAAGTACCAAAAGCTCTGTGATGCACAAAGAGTAACCGGCAAGATCGCCTGTCAATCCGCCAAATTTGCTGTAACAGATGCGCCGGAACAGCAGCAACCATAAAAATGCAGCTGCAACGGCAATACATCCGGTCATTGGATCAATCAAAATCATACCTGCCGACGCGGCAAGGATATACAGCAGGCTTGTGGCCTTTACCACAGTTTTATCCGCCTGCCCGCAGAATGCGTGCGCAAGCCCGGTGTCCCGCGCAAGGCGGAAGGAAACCACCGCCAGCGCGCTGTACCCGCGTGAGAGGACATACCCAAGGCACAGCAGCAGGATGAGCTGTGGATGGTCGAAAAACTGCATTCCAAAGCCAAAGCACAGCAGCAGGTAAGAAACGCAGATTATTACGCCAAACGCGCCGACATGGGAATCCTTGAGAATTTCAAGCTTGCGTTCTGCCGGCTGGTGCGAGGATAGCGCGTCGCTTGTGTCGATAAGCCCGTCAAGATGGATACCCCCGGAAAGCAGTACGGGCAGCAGTGCAAGCACGACCGCCGCAAGCGCTGTATTCAGGCTGAAAAAACCGCAGATCCACACCCACAAATAAACGAATGCGCCAACGACGATTCCCACAAAAGGAAAGAAGCACATGGCATATTTCATGGTATGCTGGTTCCATTCAAGCTGCGGCATCGGAAAAACCGAGTACATGGAAAGTGCGGTTACAAGCCCGCTCAATACTGATTTCAAAGCGCCGTTCCTTTCTTTATTAATAAAAATGTATACGATACCGTTCGAAGAATCCGAAGGCAGACGCATAAGACGCAGTCCCTCGGAGACGCGCCGTACAGTTCAAAAATCAAAACGTAGTACGGCGCGCTGCATCCGCCTGTTGAAGCATAAGCGATACAACGTGGTCACGGCTTCTGAAGCTCCTCGGTGCGGCATCTTATGTGCCTGCCGGCAAGTATCCGCAAAATCTTACGCGCCATTGACCTGCCGCTCGCATAGTACGCTCTACGCAGTGGTTGTACGTTGCCGGGCATACCACTCTGCTTCCGGCAGACACAGGACAGATTGCAGCGAAGGGCTTCAGGAGCCGTTGCACTTTGGCTGGATTTCCCCCCTGTCCGGAAAGGCGGATGCAGAGCGCGCCTTTGTTTCCCCCGTTACAATGTACGCGCATCCCTGAGTCGCAATCTGTTTTGCGGCTGCCCGGTAAATGCAATGGTCTGATGCGGCGTGAAACGAAACGCAAACACATGAATTGCCGCGAACGATATCGCATATAATCCCAAAAAACAAAGTTATTCCAGCGGTTTATACTGCTCGATGCTGGTCTGGGAAAACGTGCACATTTCACGGTATACGCAGAGCGCCATATCAAGTAGCCCCATTGCAGCAATCGCACCCGTACCCTCGCCAAGACACATCTCGCAGCTGATGAGCGGTTTCTGCCTGAGCGCGGAAAGAAGCAGCGCACCGGCAGGCTCCTTGGAAACATGCGACGCAAGCATATAGTCCGCGCTGAGCGGCGCGAGACGCTGCGCCACAAGCGCCGCCACAGAGGAAATCACCCCGTCGATCATAACAGGCACTTTATGGACGGCGCCGCCCAGAAACAATCCGGCGATCCCGGCGATATCGAGTCCGCCAACCTTGGAAAGAACATCGAGCGGATCTTCGGGATCGGGACGATTTACCTCAATCGCTTTTTTGATAGCGCAAACCTTGCGGTTAAGCCCGTCGCTGCTGAGTCCCGCGCCATGCCCCGTCACTTCTTCCACAGGTTGCTGCAATAGTACGGAAATCATGGCGGAGCTTGTGGTTGTATTGCCAATCCCCATCTCGCCGGTGGCAATGAGCCGGTACCCCTGCTTTTTCAGGCAGCCTGCAATCTCGATCCCCACTTCGATCGCGCGGATTGCCTGTTCCCTTGCCATAGCGGAACAGAGCGTCATATCGTTTGTACCATACATGATTTTACGTCTGAGAACGCCGGGCGTGTCGATATCGCGGTAAACGCCAATATCTACGGGGATTACGTCCGCATGGGCGTGGCGCGCCATGGCGCACGCGCTCGTCCGGCCCTTTGCAAAGTTTTCGGTGACGATTGCTGTGATCTCGCAGTCGCTTTGCGCGACTCCGCGGCATACAACCCCATTGTCGGCACACATCACGGCAACGCAGCGTTTCTCAATCGTAACGTCGGCCGTTCCGGTTATTCCGGCAATCCGGCAGACCGCCTGTTCCAGCAGGCCAAGGCTGTTGAGGGGTTTTGCAATGCTGTCCCACCGCCGCTGCGCTTCTTGCACACAGGTTTCGTCGGCAGGCGATATTTCCCGGAGGGCCTCCTGTAGTGTCATCGCTGTTCCTTTCCATATTCCCTGCACCGCATAAGGAACCGTTGCAGCAGTTCAGGCTTATCTGCAAAGTGAAGGTGCGGATAGCCTGCAAATAAATGATTGGACGCATGAATGCAATCCCATTCCCTGCCGCGCTTGTGTGCCGTCATATTACAGCCATTGTTTGTACTGTCCGAATAATGGAACTCGTGCGCGGGGATTTTCCCGCCTGCCTTGCACAGCAGGTTGTCATTCCGAGCCGAGAGCGTGAGGTACCCAAACCGGGAAAGCTTTTTCGTCATGCTGCATTCTCCGGGAAGCGCGCCTGCCATTTCATAGGCGTTGCCCGCACGATCCGTCATGCGTTCCAAAAGATACATGAACCCGCCGCATTCCGCAATCACAGGCATTTTTCCTTGCACGGCCTCTTTGATGCTGCTGAGCATCGGTGTATTTTCCGATAATTCCTTTGCGTATTCCTCAGGATAGCCGCCCCACAGGATGAGCCCGCTTGCGCCTTTTGGCACACGGCTGTCTGTAAGCGGGGAAAAATACAAAAGCTCGGCGCCCAGCCGTTCCAGTAAATCGAGATTATCCTGGTAAAAAAAGCAAAACGCCTTGTCCCTTGCGACTGCAACGCGCACAGGCTCCTGCCTTGCAAGATTGTTCCACTTGTCCTCATAGCTGAGCGGCGGCGCATTTTTTCCAAGCGATAAAATACCGTCAAGGTCAATACATTCCTCCGCGGCATGGGCGAGCAGATCGAGTTTTTCCTGCAGGAGGGAGACCTCGTCCGCCGTTACAAGCCCCAAATGCCTGCTTTCAAACGCGGCCTGCGGAATATCGGGAAAATAACCGTAGGCGCGGAGTCCCAGCGTATCGTTTACCAAACGCCGATAGACAGGATACATACCCGCCGTGCATCCGTTAAAAATGACACCCTGTAAATTGTTTTGCCGAAAATCACGGTAGCCCTGCAGCATTGCGGCAAGTGAAAGGCCCATACCCTTCACATTTACAATCAAAAGCTCGGGCGTTTGCGTTGCCAGCGCAAGATGGTTTGACGAATAGCTGTCGCTTTCAAAGCCAAGCCCGTCATACATGCCCATAACGCCTTCGATCACTGAAAAATCCGTGTCGGCAGAGTTTTTCGCAAGCAGGAACCGTACGGTTTCCTCTCCGCTCAAAAACAGATCGAGGTTTGACGAACAGGCGCCGATGATCCTGCTGTGAAACATGGGATCAATGTAATCCGGCCCGCATTTAAAGCTCGACAGGGAAAGCCCGCGCGCCATGAGCGCCCTTAGGATACCGCAGGTAACCGTCGTTTTTCCCGCGCCGCTGCCCGTACCCACGAGCATCACGCGGGGTATTGCTTTATCCATTGCGCGCGCCTCCAATGAGCCAGACGGGGTTTTGCGCCTTCATCAGGTGGTAGCTTCCGAACGGCTCCGCCTGCGATATGTTTACGCACATAGCGTCCGCCGCTATGCCGCGCTCGCTAAAACAACGAAGGGCCTCGGCCTGCGTTTCAAGCGTTACGGCGGTCGCGAGGATTTTTGCGTCCGGGTTCTTTTCAAGCGCCGCGTCAATGATGCTACCAAGGTTGCCGCTGCTGCCGCCGATAAAAACCTTATCCGGGGCGGGAAGCCCTTTCAGGCATTCCGGCGCAGCTCCGTGGATTGCTTTCACGTTATACGCGCCCAGCTTTTGCCTGTTTTCATGGATAAGGGATATCCCGTCTTCATTTTGTTCCACTGCGTAAACAAAGCTTTCACAGGCAAACCGCGCCATGGCGCACGCTACGCTGCCGGTGCCCGCGCCGATGTCATACACCACATCCGTGGGCGTTATGCCAAGGCGGGCAACGCACAGGCTGCGAACCGCCTCTTTGGTCATGGGCACCTTGCCGCGCACAAAATCAGCATCCCGCAGGAAGCTGCACGCACGGACAGAAGCGGGATTTTCCACCAGCATCACCGCAAGGTCTGTAAAGTGTTCATTGGAAAGTTCCTGTGCGGTTCCCCGAACAATCCGTTCCGTTTCGTCCGACAGGTTCTCGCCCACGCATACGGATACATAGCCCAGCCCGCACGATATAAGCTCACAGATCACGTCGTGGGCCTTCTGATGCCCGCCCGTCAGGACAAATACGCGCGGGTGGTAACACACTGAGGGAAGGGCGGAAACATCCCTGCCGTGGACGCTCACGGTTTTGATATCGTCGTAAGGAACCCTGAGCTTCGCGCAAAAATACTGCAGGCTGCTCAGCCCGTTTTGAAACGAAAGCACGCAGCCGCGTTGCTCTGTAAGCAATGAGGATATACTGTAAAAGCCTACGTCTCCTGATGCAAGGATGGTGATATCCACATTCTCCGGCTGGGCCTGCACAGCATGCGCAAGCCCGGAAAGCGTCATACGCACCGTGTTTTGGTTGAGGAAACCGAGCTTTTCAAACAGCCGTCCTGTCGCAAACACAATATCGCTGCGTTTGATATGGAGTTTTGCCTGTATGGTCAGCAGCTCCGGATTTCCCGGGCCCGCCCCGACCACAGTCACCTTTTTCATATGGTTATCCCGTAATGCGGTCCGCAAGCACCTGGGCGATGCGCGGATCCTCGCCGAGCGTCTGTCCAAGGGTAATCGTCACGCCCTTATGTTCCTTTAAAAATTCATCGATTTCCTGCGGGATGTCTTCGCGGATATGAATGCCGCTGAACAGGAAATAGGGAACGACCTTGATATTCGTCACGCCTTTTTCTATCAGCTTATTAAGGCCGCCTGAGATGTTGGGCCTGCCAAACTCCATAAAAGCGGTCTCCACCGGAATTTCGACGTCCTTTGTCGCCATTTCGACGATTGCATGGAAGGTGTCTTCCGTTTTCTTTTCACGGCTCCCATGAGCCAGAATCAGCGCTCCGTTCATTTTGTTTCCTCCTTTGGATAAAAAGCCTTTACGGCTTCAATCGTATGGTCAATATCCTCCTGCGTATGCGCGGCGGATAAAAACATTGCTTCAAACTGTGACGGCGCGATATAAATACCGTTCCTTAACATATGGTTGAAATAATCCGCATATTTTTTAACGTCGCTTTTTTTGGCGCCCTCATAATCCGTAACTTCTCCCGTGGTAAAGAAAGCGCACAGCAGGGAGCCAATCTGGTTGACGGTACAGCCTGTATTCATACGGATGCCGTCCGCAAGCCGCCCGGCAAGCGCGGCAGTATTCGCATAAACGCAGGGGTTCTCCTTTAGCTGGGTGAGCGCGCAAAGGCCCGCCGCCATCGCGACAGGATTTCCGGAAAGCGTACCCGCCTGATAAACCGCGCCAACCGGAGCGACGCATTCCATGATTTCCCGCCTGCCGCCATACGCGCCAACGGGCATACCCCCGCCGATGATTTTTCCATAGGTTGCAAGGTCTGCGTCCACGCCAAAATACTCCATCGCTCCGCCTAAAGCCAGCCGGAAACCTGTAATTACCTCGTCAAAGATGAGCAAAGCGCCGTTTGTATCGCATAACCTGCGCAGCCCCGGCAAAAAGCCCTCTTTTGGAGGAACCACTCCCATGTTGGCCCCAACAGGCTCCACGATTACCGCTGCAATATCGCCTTTGTTTTTTTCAAACAACCGCGCCACAGAATCAAGATCGTTGTACTCCGCAAGCAGCGTGTCCTTTGCCGCTCCCTCCGTCACGCCCGCGCTGTCCGGATTGCCTCCGGTAAGCGCGCCGGAGCCTGCTTTCACAAGCAGGCAGTCCGAGTGGCCGTGGTAACAACCGGAAAATTTTACGATCTTTTCCCGCCCGGTGTATCCGCGCGCGAGGCGGATCGCGCTCATGACGGCCTCCGTGCCGCTGCTCGTCATGCGAACCATCTCAAGCGGCTTCACAAGGCTTACGATCAGCTCTGCCATTTCCACCTCGAGCGCTGTCGCCGCGCCAAAGCTCAGGCCGTTCGCAGCCGTGCGGCATACCGCGTCAAGGATTGCCTCGTTGCCGTGCCCGAGTATCATCGGCCCCCACGAACCAACGTAGTCAAGATAGGTATTCCCGTCTTCATCCATGATATACGCGCCTTTTGCGCTGCGGATAAAACGGGGCGCTCCGCCCACTGCGGCAAATGCGCGCACAGGGCTGTTGACGCCCCCGGGCATCACTTTTTTTGCTCGCTCAAAAAGCACTTCCGATTTTGTCATATCAGCCGATGTCTCCTTTTTTGATTGCCTGCGCAAGCTCGTTCGCGTAATAAGTGATCAGGATATCCGCGCCTGCACGGAACATAGATACCGCGCTTTCGCACATCACGCCGTATTCATCGATCAGGCCTGCTTTGGCGGCAGCCTTGATCATTGCATATTCGCCGCTGACGCTGTAGGTAGCCACCGGAAGGTTGGTGTTTTCCGCAACCAGCCTCACCACGTCAAGGTAGGAGAGAGCCGGTTTTACCATCAGGATATCCGCACCCTCGCATTCGTCCGTCATGGCTTCCTTCAGCCCTTCTTTTACATTGTGGTAATCCATCTGGTAGCTTTTGCGGTCGCCAAAGCTGGGGGCGCTGCCCGCCGCGTCGCGGAACGGGCCATAAAACGAAGAAGCGTATTTTGCCGCATAGGACATAATCGGCACGTTCTCAAAGCCGTTTTCATCGAGCGCACACCGCATCGCGTCTACGCGTCCGTCCATCATGTCTGACGGGGCCACCATATCCGCGCCCGCCAGCGCGTGCGAAACGGCGATCCGTTCAAGATAGGGCAGGGTTTTATCGTTATCCACAGTCTGACCATTCAATATGCCGCAGTGGCCGTGCGAGGTGTACTCGCACATACATACGTCCGTTACCAGATAAACCTCGTCCTGGAAGCGGCTCCTGATTTCGCGCAGCGCCCGCTGCACGATGCCGTCGTATGCAAAGGCCTGTGAGCCGTGTTCGTCTTTATGGTCCGGCAGCCCAAACAACAGGAATTTATCCACTCCCGCCTCAAGGCTGCGTTCCACACCCTCGCAGATGCGGTCGGCGCTATAGTGGTACTGTCCGTCAAGCGAGGGTATTTCAGACTTGATATTGCTGCCATCCTTCGCAAAAAGCGGTAAAATGAGGGAGGAAGCGGAAAGCCTCGTTTCCCGGCAAAGCCCCCTGATTTGCTTATTAGCGCGCAGCCTGCGCGGTCTTTCTATCATAACCGTTCTCCTTTTCTGGTTTGGTATTGTATACGTTTTTGGAGTCTGCTCCTGGCACTGTCTTCCTCGCACCACATAGCGCACCTTCGGTGTTTCGCGAAAGAAGCTGCGCTTCTCTCGCGGGCTCTTATTGCATAGGGATGTTCCAATGCCAGCGTCAGGTCAGACCGTTGCATGAAAACGCCTTTGCGCACGCAGTAAGCAGGCTTTGAATACAACGGTCTGACCTGACGTGAAATAATGCAATAACGTATTCCTTACCGATCGCCCTGTTTCGTTTCGTTCGTATCCAAAATCAACTCCACCATGGAATCTATCGTCGCCTCTTTTGACACGCGGACATCCAGCCCGTAACGCCGCGCAGCCTGCGCGGTTTTTTCGCCAATACAAACGGCGGGGATGCCATGAAAGCCTTCCGGTTTATCCACAGAACGCGCAAAGCCTTCCACACAG
This sequence comes from Christensenella sp. KGMB01412, assembly GCF_055522415.1. NCBI lineage: Bacteria > Bacillati > Bacillota > Clostridia > Christensenellales > Christensenellaceae > Christensenella > Christensenella sp. KGMB01412. The sequence continues at coordinate 12,835 of NZ_JBVFVW010000007.1, forward strand.
CTTGCACTTGTAAAAGTGATCAGGTCAAAATCCGCGGGGGTTGCGTCTACAGGCTCGTAACGCGTTTCGTATACGCTTACCTCGTCAAAGGCCACGCCGCCCTGCGTGAGGATATCCGTAAGCTCAGGAGCGGATTCCCGCGCGCGCAGAAGCAAAAGCCTGTCGCTTTTGGTGATAAATCCATCGTCCAGCATCTCGTTTGCAAGCGCCTGTCCGCTGTATACGGAGGGGATAAAATCCGGCTTCAGTCCAAAACGCAGCAGCGCCTTTCCGGTTTCCCTGCCAATCACAGCGATCTGTTTTCCGCCCAAAGCCCGCGCGTCGCAGCTGTCAAACAGCCTTTCAAAGTAAGCATCCACGCCCGCCGCGCTTGTGAACACAAGCGCCCGGTAGGGCGTAAGGTCCGGCATCGAAAAGGGCAGGGGCATCGTTTTGATCGCAGCAAGGGCGGTTACGTCCGCGCCAAGCGCACGAAGCCTTGACGCAAGCTTTGCGGAAGACGTTTTCGGCCTGGTCACAAGGATGCGCTTTCCTTTTAACGGAAGGTTTGAAAACCAGTCGAACTGCCTTGATAAAGAACACACCCGCCCGACAATTATGAGGGAGGGAGATGTAACGGCATTTTCCCTTACAGTATCCGCTATACCGTCCAGCGTGCAAAGAAATTTGCGCTGGCAGGGACGCGTTCCGTTTTCTACGATTGCGCAGTCCATATCAGGAGCCATACCGCCTGCGATCAGGCCTGCTGCAATCTCTGCTGCGCTCGCTACGGACATCATGAAAATAAGCGTACCGGAAAGCCGGACGAGTGCCGGGTAATCGAGCTCCAGCGCGCCGTCTTTTTGTTTGTGTCCGGTGATCAAATGCACGGAAGAGCAGTAATCGCGGTGCGTTACCGGAATCCCCGCATAGGTTGCCGCAGCAATCGCCGATGTTATGCCGGGTACGACCTCAAACGCGATTCCCTCCCGGACAAGTGCTTCAAGCTCCTCCCCGCCGCGTCCGAATACAAAGCTGTCACCGCCCTTCAGGCGCACTACAGTTTTTCCCTGCTTTGCCTCGTCTACCAAAATCTGGTTGATTTCGTGCTGCGGCACAGGATGGTTGCCTGCATTTTTTCCTACATTAATGCGTTTTGCATCCTGCGCGACAAGCTCCATAACCTCCGTGCCGACCAGCCTGTCGTACACTACGACCTGCGCGCCCGCAATTAATTCCCTTGCGCGCAGCGTCAAAAGGTCTGCGTCCCCGGGGCCGGCGCCCACCAGATATACTGTTCCGCTCATTTTACTTCTCCAATCATCCGAAGCGCAAGGCTTTTTCCAAGCGCTTCGCCATCCTGTTTATTTCCTGATGTTTTTTGAATATCGACTATTCCGTTGCCGTCCGCATAAAGCCCGGTGAGTGTCATACAATCTCCCTCTATCACTGCGTACGCCGCGACGGGAGAGCTGCAACCGCCGTCAAGCGCGCGTACAAAACTGCGTTCCGCCCTTGCGGCCAGCATTGCCTGCGGATCGTGGAACCCGTCAAGAATATGCGTGTCAAAATCTGCACGCGCCTGCACCGCGAGAATTCCCTGGCAGGCTGCCGGAAGCATTTCCCATGGCTCAAAAATCCGGCTGATGCGATGCTCGAGGCCGAGGCGTTTGAGCCCGGCGCATGCAAGCACCAGCGCCGAATACTCACCGGAATCAAGCTTTTGGAGCCGCGTTTGCACATTGCCCCGCACCGGCAAAACGGCATGGCCCGGAAAAAGGCGTTTTAGCTGTAGCGTGCGGCGAGCGCTCGCACAGCCGATCGGTTTTGCAGGATCGGGCGCATCCGTTCCCTGCGGAAGAATCAGCGCATCGCGCGGATCTTCGCGCGGGGAAGCCGCCACAACAGGCAGGCGCTCGTCCGTCTCCATAGGCATGTCCTTAAAGCTGTGCACGGTCATATCAACCTTTCCATCGAGCAACGCCCGGTCGAGCTCCTTCACAAAAAGGCCTTTCCCTCCGATCTGGTCAAGCGTCCGGTCCAGTATCATATCGCCGGTTGTTTTCATGGTAATAAGCTGTGTCTGTACGCCGGGGTTGTTTCGGCGGATTGCCCGCATTACGATTTCGGCCTGAAGCACAGCCAGCTTGCTTTCCCGGCTACCAATCTTAATCATGAAGCGCCTCCCTGATTTTTTTTGCTGTTTGCGCGACGGCATGGTGGTCGTCTCCGCTGCCAACAGCTCCGATCACGGCCTGCGGCGTTGTAATCACAGCAGGAAAAAAGAATGTGCATTCCTCCCTGCTGTCTGCAACACTCACCGGAATACCGCGCCTTTTGGCCTCGATGCCAATCCTGCGGTTCACCTCGCGCTTGTCTGTCGCCGCCACCGCCAAAAATACGCCCTCAAGATCGCCTTCTTCAAACGCGCGGGGAATGCAGCATATTGCTTCGTCCTGTGGCAGGGTTTGCGGGATGTGCGGCGCGACGATCCTGATACGGCAGTCAAACCGCAACAACGTTTTCAGCCTGCGCTGCGCAATCCTGCCCGCGCCCGCAACCAGCACGGTTTTCCCTGAAATATCGGTAAATATCGGAAAATGTGTCTTTTTCCCGCCCTTTTCCAGAAGCGGAAAAACAGAAGAAAGGCGTTCCACAATTTCTTCGCAGGAAAAACCATGGTCGCTGCCCGGCCGGTCGATCAGTATCACCTGTGCGCCCGCCTGCCTTGCCGCCTCCAGCTTCTCATCAAAGCCGCCCGCATCGCCGGAATTTTTGGTCAACAGGTAATCGCAGCCATATTGCCTGAGCATTTCCACATTAAGCCCGCACGAAAACGGGCCCTGCATACAGATCAGGTTTTTGCCGGAAAAACCCAGTGAAAACGCTTTGTCTACCGCCTCAGGGGTTGATAATATCCGCGCGAATATACGGGACGAAAAATCCGGGAGCTCTGTGAGCGCGCCAAGCTCCTTGCTGCCAATGGTGGACAGCACCCTTCCGCCGTGCGATTTCAGGTATTCCACCACAGCCTGTATATTTTCGCATAAAATCACGTCGGAGCATTCTCCCGCGGGACGCAGCAGCCGCAGATATTCCACGCCCGCAAGCGCGCAGGCGCGGCTGATATTACTGGTTGCCTGCGCTGCATAGGGATGCGTGGCGTCGATTACAAGCGCATAGCCGTTCTTTTGGATGAGCGCCAGCATTTGCTCCCCGTCGCACCTGCCGCAAAGGACATGGCCGCCATGATCTCCAAGCAGCTCTTTACCATACCCGGTTGCGACGGAAACATCCACGTCCGCGCCCGCCCGGGTAAGCGCCTCAAATAATGTCCGGCCTTCCGTCGTGCCTGCAAAAATCAGGATTTTATCTGTGCTTTTCATAATTCCCTGTAGCCCCTCGGCGTTACGAGCCGGTTGTTGATCACTTTTGTCTGGCTGTTGCCAATCATTACGGTTGTGAACATATCCACCTCGCGGTCTTTAAGCTGTCCAAGCGTACAGAGCTCTGTTTCCTGTCCCTGCCTGCCGATGTTACGCACATATCCGCAGTTTGTGGACGGGGACTGGTACAGCAGGATTTTTTCACACGCTTTTTTCAGGTAATCCCTGCGTTTCCTGCTGGAAGGGTTATAGAGGCAAATCACAAAATCCGCATCTGCCGCGCACATAAGGCGTTTTTCTATTTTTTCCCATGGAGTGAGCAGGTCGCTGAGGCTTATGATGGCAAAATCATGGATCAGCGGCGCGCCAAGCGCCGCAGCAGCGCTGCACGCAGCCGTAATGCCCGGAACGACTTCAACCGCAAGATCCGGGTAGGGCTGCGCAACCTCAAGCATTACGCCCGCCATACCATAAACGCCTGCATCGCCGCTGCACACAAGGGAAACCGTCTCGCCGGCAAGCGCATGGGAAAGCGCGATTTTGCAGCGGTCAACCTCTTTGGTCATGGAGGTGCTTTGCGTTTTTTTGCCGCGCACAATCTCCTTTATAAGCTCGATGTAAAGGTCGTAGCCCACGATTACACTGCTTTCCAGCAATGCCTGTTTTGCCTGAGCGGTCATATATTCTTCGTTCCCGGGGCCAATGCCAACCACGTAAATTTTACCCAATATTCTTCTCCTGTCCGCAGGCGCGGTTGAATTTATATTCCGTCCACTTCCTGAAATCCTGGTAATATTTTTCTGAAATTCCCTCGATTTCCATAAGCTGCTTTTGATGGCTCTCGCGGAGCACCTCGCTGCACAGGGAATCGATATCCACAATCTGCGCGCATTGCGAAACTGCGGGATCAATATCACGCGGCACGGCGAGATCCAAAAACAGCCCGGGGATTTTGCCGCACATACAAAGGCGGTCATGCTCGATGGTATAGTGCGGGCTGGAGGTGGCGCTTACCACCGCGTCAAACGCGTGAAGGCGGTCGTAGCGCTCGGAATAATCAAACGCACATACGCCCTGCGGGATATCCACCATGCCGTGATGATATTGCCTGCGCGTCATGCTGACAGAAAACCCGTTTTGGCAAAGCGTTTGCGCGGTAAGCCTGCCGACGATCCCATTGCCGATCACAAGGATATTTTTGCAGCCCGCTTCCTTCAGGAAGGAGAGGGCGCGCAGCGCAACCGAGCGTTCCTCGCCTGAAAACCTGACCTGCGTTTTGATTTTTTTGGCGGCGCTGATCGCGTTGCGGAACAGCACCTCGAGGATGCTGTCTGTCGCGCCTGCCTCCCGCGCCCGCACGAGGGAGCCTTTGACCTGCGATATAATCTGGTCCTCTCCCCAAATTTGGGATTTTGCGCCGCATGAAAGCTTGCACAGGTGCGTAAATACGCTGTCGCCCGTACGCAGCCGGTGAAGGCCGCGGTATGCTTCAAAATCCATACCCAGCGCGTCGCACAAAAGTGCGAACGGATTGCAGTCGAAGCCGTCCGCGCACGACAGGTAAAGCTCTGTGCGGTTGCATGTCGATACGATGACCGCGCCAAGAATTTGAGTGTTTTGGGCAAGCGCGCCGTATACGTCCGACTCATGCGATGCAGTCAGCGAAAATTTCTCGCGTACCGGTATGCCTGCAAGGGAATAATCGATTCCCGCCATCCTGATATTCAAAATTCACATCTCCAATATTTTTTTGCGAGCGCGGCGGTTACGCCGCCGCCCGCCTGTTTCCTGACAAAAAGTTCCCCGCCTGAAGCCGCGACCGCCGCCCGTTCGCATACGTTATCCACGCCCACAGTCTTCCGTACAAAATCGGACGGCGTAAAATCTCCGGACACCGAAGCGAGCTCCTGTGCGGAAAACGTTACAAGCGGTAATCCGTATTTTTCACAGAAGTCGCGAATGCACCGCTCGTCCTTTTTCAGGTCAATCGTTGCGAGCTTCTCCACAGAGCACAGGGAAACCCTCGCCTTCCTTGCCGCCTGCAACACAAAAGCTTCAAATGCGCCGCTTTGCGTATCCCTGCGGCACCCTACGCCCAGCGTCACGATTTTGGGAACGACTGTAAGCGTGCGCTGAAACGGTTTTTTGTGTTCGTCAAGCGTAACGCAAAAGCCTGTTTCAAGGGATATGTCTGCCAAAACACCCATGGGAAGTGTGCCGCAAATCCCAAAATCGCTCTGCACGCCTGCGTTTTGCCCTGCAAGCAACGCGGCGGAAACCGCTTTGATGTGCTGCGTATCCGGAATCGCGCAGCCGTTTTGCGTTGCCCATACATCCACAGCAAATACGCCGTTTACATCTGTCGCCGTCGTGATGACCGGCGTAGCGTGCAGCAGGGTTGCCAGCCTTATTGCGAGTGCGTTTGCACCGCCGATATGCCCGGACAGTACCGGAATGACAAACCGGCCCTTTTCATCGATCACCAGCACCGCGGGATCGGTGTCCTTTGCTTTTACCAGCGGGGCGATCATTCGCACGGCAATCCCTGCCGCGCCGATAAAGACAATCGCGTCGCACCCTGCAAAGCAGCGGCGGGTAAACTCCTTTGCGCTTTCGCGCTCCTTCTCAAACAAGATAAAATCAATATCGCCAGCCTGTAAAAGCGTTTGGGCCGTGCAGGCTCCATTTTGCGTAAAAAAGAGCACGCCCGCCTTCATTTTGAAGCCTCCCGGAAGAGGTGGGTAAAGGAGGGATCGTATAATTTAGACCGCGAATATTCGTCGCCCAAAAATCCGCCGACAAAAATCAGCGCCATCTTATGGATACCGTTTTCCCGCGCTGCGCGGGCAATATCCTGTACAGTGGTCAGCACCACCTTTTGGTCCGGCCACGAGGCCTTGTAAACGATAGCGGCAGGGGAATCCGCCGCATATCCGCCTTTTATCAGGCGGTCCTTAAGCTCGTCCAGCATTGTAGTGGACAAAAAAACCACCATGGTCGCGCCGTGTGCCGCAAGCCTGGAAATTTCTTCCGCCTCAGGAACGGGCGTACGGCCCTCCATACGCGTTAAAATGACGGTCTGGCTTACATCCGGGAGCGTAAGCTCGGCGCGCAGCGCCGCCGCCGCTCCAATAAACGAGCTCACGCCCGGCACAACCTCGTAGGGGAGCCCGTGCCTGTCAAGCAGGTCCATCTGCTCACGGATTGCTCCGTAAATACACGGATCGCCCGTGTGCAGGCGAACGATTTCCTTTTGCTCTTCGCTTGCGCGCAGCATGACGGATATTACGTCCTCCAGCGTCATAGACGCGCTGTCATAGACCGTGCAGCCCTCTTTCGTGTAAGAGAGAAGCGCGGGATTAACAAGCGAGCCGGCATAGATCACAACATCGGCGCTGCCAAGCTTTTCCTTACCGCGCACTGTTATGAGGTCGGGCGCGCCCGGCCCTGCGCCGACAAAATAAATCATATCGTTTTCTCCTTTGCGATAATTACGCTAAAATAGCTTGCGTCCCCGCCAAGCGTATCCAGTCCATAATGGATTTTCTCGTTTTCCATACCGCAGCATTCCACAGCGCTCACGTCTTTATCCTGCGTTTCAAGGAACTCCTTGAGTTCACCGACACTTTTGCCGGATTTCATCAGCACCTGTGTACCGGGCAGCAAAAGGGCCTGCTCCATATTCCTGTAAGAGGCGGGAATCACATGCAGGGGCTGCCTGCCCTCGCACAGCGCAATATCAAGCCGCGCCGCCGCCGCGCAAAACGACGGAACGCCGGCAATCATGCCCGTACGGTAGCCCGCTTCCTTCAAAATGCGGTGGATGTACATTGCGGTAGAATAAATGGACGGATCCCCAAGCGTCAAAAAGCCGACGTCCTTTCCGCCGTCAAGGTGTCTGCCAAGCGCTCCGGCCGCTTCCTCGTGATAACGCCGCAGCTCTTTGCCGCCGCGGATCATGGGCATATCGCAAAAGACGATTTCCTTTCCATCCAGGTAATCCTTTGCGATTTCGAACGCGACGTTTTGTTTGCCGCCACTTTGGGGCAGCGCGATCACATCGCAGGCCTTTATCGTTTCAACCGCTTCGAGCGTCATCAGCTTTGGATTTCCAGGGCCTACGCCAATGCTGTAAAAAGTTCCTTTTTTCATTGTGAGGGAGATTCCTTTCCAGCCAGTTTTTTTGCGAGCTCCCGCGCGCCTGGCGTTTCGCACAATACTGTGTGATCATTCAAAAATACGATGACCTCAGTTTTCAGAAGGGCCTTCGTACGGTAATCGATGTGCAGGCAGACTTTTTGCAGGATGCGGCCCGCCACCTCCTGCAAAAGTCCTGCCTCCTGCAAAATAGCCGCCGCAGCGTCCGTTGTTTTGCACTCCAGTATGCGCCGCACGGTTTCGCTTGGCGCGCCCGCCGCCGCACTGTGCGCCGCAAAAACCTCCATACGTCCGTCCGCGACGGATGAATGCGTATTCATAACGCCCGCCGCGATTTTAACCAGCTTTCCGGCATGGCCCACAAGCAGTGCCTCGGAAAAACCGGAAAAAACGAGATAATCGAGCGTTTCACCTATAAAATTAGAAAATTGCACGCCGTGCTCCAGCGTTAGCCCAAGCTCTTTGCTGCAAAAATCGCTCCCGTAGTTACCGGGCGTGATCAGGATGCGGGCCGGGTTTTTCGTCTTTGCCTGATCGATCAGCAGCTGCACCGTATCAATCAGCGCCTTTTCGCTCATAGGCTCCACGATGCCGGTGGTGCCAAGGATCGAAATCCCATCCGTAATCCCCAGCCGGGGGTTATAAGTGCGCTGTGTGATCTGCCTGCCGTTTACTGCGCCAATCACGATATCTACGCCCCCTGCACATTCGTATTGCTGCAAAATGCGCCGGGCATTTTCTTTGATCATCCGCCGCGGCACAGGATTGATCGCGGCTTCCCCTACAGGGCATTTGAGCCCCTGCGCGGTTACTGTGCCAACGCCCTCGCCGCCGAAAATCCGCACCTCGCCATGCTCCGTGCGAAAGGAAACGGTAGCCGTGATTTCGATGCCGTCCGTAACGTCGGGATCGTCGCCCGCGTCTTTCCGTACCGCCGCAGTAACGCTGCCTTCCTTAATCATATAAGAAAGCGGTTCAAAGCCTGCCGTTATCCCGCCTGGCAGCGTAATTTTTACAAATTCTGTACGCTCGCCTGTCAGCAGGGTTTGCAGCGCCGCTGCGGCTGCGGCGGCCGCGCAGCTGCCGGTGGTAAATCCGCACCGCAATTTTTTGCCGTTTTTTATGACGCTGTCCGCCATCAGTAGCCTCCCGTGCCGCATGTGCGGCGGTATAAAAAAGTTCCAACACAGGCTGCGTTGGAACGAATCATCCGTATCAATATCCAGACAGGATATGCACATGGTGACATTCTCCGTGTCCTCGCAGAAAAATGTATCTGAAACATAAAGAGGTCCTCTGGCTTCCGGACGTTCGTCCGCTTCACAGTAACGGGCTTGCGTGGGATTCTCACCCATCTTCCCCTCCGGACCGTAAAACAGTCCTTCCAATAATGATATCCGATTGGCAGTTTACTGTCAATGGAGCCTGTAATCGAAGGTTGCCGGCCTTTTATGGGCAGCTTCGTTCAGTTGTCCCCCCTGTTTGAAAAGTCAGCGCTTTCCAATGAAGAATGTTCCTTATCGCCGCCATTTTGGGCCTTGCCGTTTTGCTTTGCCTGCTTCTTCCATTTGTGTTTTTGCCTGAGCGCCTGTATCAAATCAATCAACATCTGGTTTGCGATTATGCCCATTCTGGATACCTCCACATTGTGACGCTCTTATTATACCACAGCATAGTTGCAAAGGATACGATAGATACTACCACACAAAGGACAGGGATTCTTGTATTATGCTACGATTTTTTGTATTGTGCTGTACTCAGGCCTGCGCTTTTGGTCGCGATAAAATCAATCCCTGTGTCCAGCACGTTTTGAAGGACAATATCCCCACGCCTGACGGGGGCATGCAATACGACGTCATTGAGCGCCGCCGAGGCGCGCAGCATCATTGCCTTGGGAATCGGCGCGCTTGTTTTCACAGGTAGCCGGGGGAGCTGTGCGCCCTTGATCTTAACAGTGGAGGTTACCATACGCATGGGATTTTTGAGCTCGTCCGCTACATAAAGCGTTCCGCGCGCACAGCCGGCGCCCTTCATATTTCCGTCGCCGTCCACAAAAATCCTGCAGCCCTTTGGGCATACGATACAGGTAAATTCTTTCATTCCATGTCTCCTCCCTGTAAAAATACTTCAATCTCTTTTCCCGTAAGCAGCTTTTTGGGAATTCTGATTTTTTCCATCTCGCCCGGCACGGCGTAATCCCTGCGAAAGCGTGCGATCTGTTTGCCCTCGCTTCTGACGATGATTTCGATGTTTGCATAAACGTCGTTCACACGGAAGAAAAGCTCCAGAAATCCGTCGATGCGTTCCATGCGCGCGCGCTGGGGAAGGATGTAGTTAAGCCCACGCCCCGCAAAAATATCAAAGTATGGGGAAGCCGGCTCCGGGCAGGAGGCAAACCTTGCCGCTGCCGCTCCCGCACGGATGCTTTCCATTGTCACAAAGTCCACGAGGTCGTGCACCTGCGCTACGTTACCGCATGCAAAAATGCCGGGAACGCTCGTTTCCATATTCTCATAGACGACAGGCCCTTTGGTACGCATATCGATTTCGATTCCCGCGTCCTTTGAAAGCTCGTTTTCAGGAATCAGCCCCACAGACAGCAGGATCGTGTCGCACTCGATTTTCTTTTCCGTACCGGGGATGGGCCTGCGGTCCTTATCTACGCGCGCAATCACAGCGCTTTTGACGCGGTGCTTTCCCCGGATTTCCACAATCGTGCTGGAAAGATAAAGAGGAATGTCAAAATCGTCCAGACATTGTACGATATTACGCCTTAGTCCTGCGGAATAGGGCATCAATTCCACGCACGCCACGACCTGTGCTCCTTCCAGTGTCATCCGCCGCGCCATGATGAGGCCGATGTCGCCTGAACCAAGCACCAGAACCTTTTTGCCAACCATACAGCCTTCCATATTCACATAACGCTGCGCCGTGCCCGCGGTAAAAATGCCCGCAGGACGTGTTCCGGGAATACCAAGAGCGCCCCGCGGACGCTCGCGGCAGCCCATCGCCAGCACAACCGCGCCAGCGTCGATCTCAATCACGCCGTTATCTGCGCTCAGCGCAGTAATATGCCTGTCCGGGGAAAGGGAGAGCACCATGGTGCCAAGCATCAGCTCTGCATCTGTCTCTGCCAAAAGGTCGGAAAAGCGCTCCGCATATTCCGGACCGGTCAGCTCTTCCTTAAAATAGTGAAGGCCAAAGCCATTGTGGATACATTGGTTCAGGATACCGCCCGGCTCAAAATCGCGTTCAAGCAATACGACCTTTTCCGCTCCCTGCTTTTTTGCCTCGATCGCCGCGGCAAGCCCCGCAGGTCCCGCGCCGATGATGGCAACGTCATATTTCATGCCTTAGTCCTCCTTGGTCTGCCCGGTCACGATGTAGCTGCCCGCAGTATCCTGCACAATATCCTTCATCGGAACGCCCAGCGTACGCGCCATAATGTCATGGATACGCGGCTCGCAAAAGCCACCCTGGCACCTGCCCATCCCCGCCGCGCACCGGCGTTTGACGCCGTCTATACTGACCGGATGCACCGGGCGGCGCAGGATATCGACGATCTCGCCTTCGGTGATTGTCTGGCAGCGGCATACCACAGTCCCGTATGCCGGATTTTTACGGATCAGCGCATCACGGTCGCTCATTGGCAGGCGGGAGAGGCGCACCACGCGCCGTTCGTCTTTAAAATCGCCTTTTTTATCTAACGTAAGGCCGCAGTCCGATAGGATGCGCACCAGATCCTCGGCAATCGCAGGCGCGGAGGAAAGCCCGGGAGATTTGATGCCCGCGGCGTTGATAAAATTTTTGACGGTTGATTCTTCTACAATAAAGTCGTCGCCCGCCACCGCGCGAAGGCCTGCAAAGTTACGGATGTTCTGGCTGAAATCGATGGTTGGAACGGATTTCAATGCCATTTCACGTATGAACGCGAGGTCGCCTGCATATGTCGCGGTATCGTCGCGGCTGTTTGCCGTCCGGCTGTCCGGGCCTGCAAACAGGTTGCCGTGCACCGTGGGCGCAACCACAACGCCTTTTCCGGCCTTGGTGGGGCATTGGAATACCACGGTGGAGACGATATCTCCCATGGTTTTATCGAACAGGAAATATTCGCCGCGTACCGGCGTGATCGTAAGCCCTGTTCCACCGGCCATTTCAAACACCCGGTCTGCGTACAGCCCCGCCGCGTTGATCACATATCTGGCAGTGTAGTGATCCTGCGTTGTTTTTATGTCAAAAATACCGTCCCTTTTTGTGATGCGCAGCACCGCGTTGTCCAGAAAACAGTCCGCGCCGTTGGTAACGGCGGTCTCGATCAGTGCGGCGGCATATTCCCACGGGCTTATGATCGCCCCGGTTGGGGCCCACAGCGCGCACAGTACACCGTCAGAAAGGTTTGGCTCGCGCGCAAGCACGGTTTCGCGCGAAAGGATTTCCACAGGCACGCCGTTTGCAACGCCGTTATCGTAAAGCTTGTGCACCTCGCGTTTTTCCTCTTCCGTAAACGCCAGCACAAGCGAGCCTGTCCTGCGCAGCGGGATATCGAGCTTTTCTGCCAGCTCGTGCGCGAGGATATTTCCACGCGCGTTGTATTTTGCCATCAGCGTACCCGGCTGCGGATCGTAGCCCGCGTGTATGATCGCACTGTTGGCCTTGGTGGAGCCGCACGCAATATCGTTTTCCTTTTCAAGCAGCGCGGTTTTGAACTTATATTTGGAGCACTCGTATGCGGCAGCACAGCCGGTGATCCCTCCGCCAATGATGATTACGTCGTAATGCTTCATAGCTCCTCCTGTTGCTCCCGCGTGTTTTCCATGGTGCGGTTTACGGCGCGGGCCCAGCCGCGCACAAGCGTATCGCGTTTTTCCTGCGGCATGGCGGGCATAAAGCGTTTGCCAAGCGTCCAGTTCTGCGCTATTTCATCCATGCTTTCCCATACGCCCGTCGCAAGGCCTGCAAGATAGGCTGCGCCAAGCGCGGTCGTCTCCCGTATGCGCGGGCGTATCACCGGCGTTGCGGTAATGTCGGACTGGAACTGCATCAGGAAATTATTTGCCGACGCGCCGCCGTCCACGCGCAGGCTGCCAAGCTCTATTTTGGTATCCGAGCGCATCGCGAGCAATACGTCCATCGTCTGGTAGGCAATGGCTTCGAGCGCGGCGCGCACGATGTGTTCGGCGCTTGTGCCGCGTGTAAGGCCCGTTATGGTGCCGCGTGCGTACATATCCCAATAAGGCGCGCCAAGGCCCGTGAACGCGGGAACAAGGTAAACCCCGCCGCTGTCCGGCACCTTCTGTGCAAAATACTCGCTGTCAGCGCTGTTTGAAATCATCCGCAGCTCATCCCGCAGCCATTTTATCACTGCGCCGCCCATAAAAACGCTTCCTTCAATCGCATAGTGCAGCTGCCCCTTTGGCGTGGCGGCAATGGTGGTCAAAAGCCCGTTTTTGCTGTAGCAGAGCTTTTCGCCGGTGTTCATCAGTAAAAAACAGCCCGTGCCGTAGGTGTTTTTTGCCTGGCCCGGCGCAAAGCAGGTCTGTCCGAAAAGGGCCGCCTGCTGGTCTCCTGCAATGCCTGCAATGGGAACCTTACTGCCATATAAATCGGCGTAACCGTAGATTTCGCTCGAGCTTCTTACCTCGGGCAGCATACATTTTGGAATATCAAGCCTTTGCAGAATCGTATCGTCCCACTCGAGCGTCCTGATGTTAAACATCATGGTACGCGAAGCGTTGGTGTAGTCGGTTATGTGAACCCTGCCGTTTGTCAGGTTCCACAACAGCCATGTGTCCACCGTACCAAAAAGAAGCTCGCCGTTTTCGGCACGCCTGCGTGCGCCGTCCACATTGTCGAGAATCCACTTAAGCTTGGTTGCGGAAAAATATGCGTCGATCAGGAGGCCGGTATTCTCACGGATATATTCCTCCATACCGTCCATTTTAAGCTGTTCGCAGATGGAAGCCGTGCGCCTGCACTGCCAGACAATCGCGTTGTAAACAGGCTTTCCGGTCGCCTTTTCCCATACGATCGTGGTTTCCCTCTGGTTGGTAATGCCGATTGCCGCAATTTCTTCAGCGGATATTCCCGCGGCGTCAATCGCCTCTTCAAGAACCCCGTATTGCGAGGAATAAATTTCGGTTGGAATGTGTTCCACCCAGCCGGGCTGAGGAAAATACTGTGCAAATTCCTTTTGCTTCACGCAGACAATATTCTGCTTCTGGTCAAACAGGATACATCTGGAGCTGGTCGTGCCCTGGTCGAGCGCAACAATATATTTTTTCATAAACCATACCTGCTTTCCGTTTGCGTTCTGCAAAAAGGCGCTGTGCCTGGCAGTGTAAAAAACGATACCTTATTATAACACGCCGGGCTGCTTTTTTGCAGAAAAAAAGAAGGCCGTTTTCTTTCGAAAACGGCTTTAAGCGATGCGTTTCAAATTCAGTTTTTCCACAATGAGCAGGTCGACCAGTCTGGTGCAGTCCCCGTTTACCGCGAGGCCGCCCTTGTTGATCAGTGTAATACTACCCTCGAGGATTGTGACGATCAGCGGTATCAATATATAACCTTCCGCGGAAGGAATACCATATTCCTCCAAAAAATCTGCCATAAGGGGAGTATAGTGGGCAGAGAATTGCTTCATAATATTTTTTTCAGGTTGCATGCGCCACGCCTCCCTCGAGGAAGGGCTGATATGCAGCAGGTAATGGTATTGCGGATAAGTGACCATGAACTTCATGTAGCCTTTGCACATTGCAAGAAATGCGTTCTCCTTCGGACGGCCGTCTATCTCCTTTTGGATAAACGGATAAATCCGGTTCAGGATATAAGGGTATGTGGCCTCGATCAATGCCTGTTTATCCTGGAAATGCTTATATATGGACGCATGCGTAACACCACATTCCGCGGCAATTTTCCGCAATGAAATCTTATCCGCTCCCAATTTTTCAATATGGCGGATCGTTGTTTCAATCAACCGGTCCTTATTGTTTTCGCGTTTTTTCCTGTTTGCCATATCTGGACTCCTTCAAGATAAAGTCATTGCAGCATCCGCTTGAACAGATAGCCGAGCATAAGTCTCAGGAAGGTATCCCTGTCTGCATCCTCCGGGATGAGGTCATCGTGCAGCATATTGGGAAACCCGTTAACGACCGCCAGCATCAGCAGCTGGTCGAGATTCGCGGAAAGCTCGTTGTCCTCGTCGCCATCCGAGAAGGGGCGGCTTTTGCCGACAAATTCGATCAGCGCGGAAGGATCGGCGGGAACAGCCCCGGCCTGCATTGTAATGCCCTGCATCTGCACCAGCTTTTTCAGGGAAGGCCATCCGGGGAATTGCGGAACGCATACCACGTCCCCGCCGTCGATGCGTACGTCAAAAGACGGCGCATTTGCGCTTAAGGAGACGGTTTCAAGATAATAAGGGTATTTCTCAAACGTGTAAAGATAGATGCTTGTAAGCTCCTGGAGCTTATCCAGAAAGTTACCCTCCGGCTGCATGACAATTTCTATGGTAAGGGCCGTTAGCTCATCAAGTACGTGCTTTGTGATCGTCGCCACAAACTCGTCCTTGTTTTTAAAGTGGTTATAGATTGCATGGGGAGTTACATTGCATAACGCGGCTATTTTACGCATGGTCAGGTCCTTTAAGCTGTGCGTTTCCAGAAACCGGATTCCCGCGTCAAGCAGCTCGTCCCGCAAGGATCTTTTTTTCGTGTCCTGTTTTTTCAAAAAAGCATACACTCCTCCCGTTTTTGCCACTATATTATACTATAAACAGAGGTAAGATACAATCGAATTATTTAATGAAAATGGCTTCACAGCTTGGTTTTTGTGCCATGCACCACAAAAGGAAACGTAAAAAAGCATTTTAATGAAAAAGTAACCAGAGTATATTGACTTTTTACGGCGGGTTGCCTAAAATAAAAGTGGTACAAGTAACCGGCGTATACACATCGGAAAGCAGGCCGGTAATTATCCGGAAAAACAGCAGTGATTATGCAACCGGTCCGCCACGGGACTGAAACCGGCTGCATTCTGTGCGCCCAAAGGAACGCCGGCCTGTCTTGAAAGAGCAGCGCTGTATAAAAAGCATGGCAGGGTACGGATAAGGCGATGATAAATAAGCAATTATTATCAAAATAAAAAGAAAGGTCGTAAAAAGAATGAACAAGAAAGAATTGGTCGGCAGGGTAGCCGAAAAAACCGGAATGATGAAAAAGGACGTTGAAATGCTTACAGATTCTTTGCTTTGCGAGATACAGGCCGCGCTCGCAGCAAAAGAAAAGGTGCAAATCATGGGCTTTGGCACATTTGAAGTACGAACACGCGCCGCAAGAAACGGCCAGAATCCGAGAACAGGGGAGAAAATCCATATGGACGCTACAAAAATCCCCGCGTTCAAAGCAGGAAAACTGCTTAAGGATGCTGTTCGGAAATAAATTGGAAACGACGGCCCGAAAGGCTGTCAGGAGGTATCATTTTATGAAAAAGTATATTGCTGAATTTATTGGGACTTTTGTGTTGGTATTATTCGGCTGTGGCACTGCGGCGCTTTCGGGCGGTATCGGAAGCATTACGGGAATTGTCGGAATTGCGCTTGCGTTCGGCCTTTCTATTGTGGCCATGGCATACTGTATCGGAACTATTTCAGGCTGCCACATCAATCCGGTGGTATCGTTTGCAATGCTGCTGTCTAAGCGCATGAGCGGTAAGGATTTTGTGGGCTACGTGATCGCGCAGGTGCTGGGAGCCATCCTTGCGAGCGCGATTTTGATGGCAATCATAAACGGCAGTGCCAACCTTGGCCCGGTTTCCGAGGTCGGCCTTGGGCAGGACGGCTTTGGCTCCGCGTCCTATGTGGGAATTTCCATGGGCGGCGCGTTCCTTGTCGAAGTAATCCTGACGTTCGTATTCGTGCTGACCGTTTTGGGCGTAACGTCTTCAGAGAAGATGAGCTCGGTTGCAGGCCTTGTGATCGGCCTTACGCTTGCCTTTGTGCACATTATGGGCATTCCGCTCACTGGAACGTCCGTAAATCCGGCAAGAAGCCTTGCTCCCGCGATCTTTATGGGTGGGCAGGCGCTCGAGCAGGTATGGCTGTTTATCGTTGGGCCGCTCATTGGCGCAGCGCTTTCGGCGCTCGTGTGGATGTTCCTCGTAAAGCAGAAAAAGCAGGCCGCGCTGTAAAAATAAAGCAGAACAAAAACTCCGCGAGAAGCGGAGTTTTTTTGTTGCCTGCGCGTTTTGGAAAGGGCGTGGAGCGGCCCGCGCCGCCACAGCTGTATTTACAGTAACACGCATAGAATATGAACTTTGTGTGAGCGGGTGTTAGAAGACCAAAAATATGGATATAAGTAAATTGGAGGGAAAAACCATGTTACAGGTAAAACGGGTATATGAAGGCGCGCAAAAAGCAGACGGGTACCGTATTCTGGTGGACAGGCTGTGGCCGCGCGGGGAATCGAAGGAAAAGGCGGCAATCGATTTCTGGGCGAAAGACGTCGCCCCCAGCACGGGAATCAGGACGGAGTTCCATCACGATCCGCAGCGCTTTCCCGCATTCAAACGGGAGTATCTCGCAGAGCTTGTACAAAATCCAAAAGCCGCGCAGTTTGTAAGTCTTGTCAAGGAAAAACTCAAAGAAGGAAACGTCACGTTTGTGTACGCTGCAAAGGACGAAACCTATAACCATGTGGTGATATTAAAGTCGTTCGTACAGGAGCAGCTTCAGTAAACACCGCAGTTTCAGGGAAAGGAGAAAAATCATGAAAACAGTATTACATATCGATGAAGCAAAAAAATGGCCGCTTACACTTGGGAACGCAAAAAATATGGTAAAATATGCCGAAGAGATGGGCATTGATTTTGACTTGGAAATCGTAGCGAACGACGAAGCCGTCAGGCAGTTGCAGGACGATTTGGCAAAGACGGAAGGCTACTATGCAGATATTGAAGAGCTTGCCCTGGAAACCGTGAAATTTGCCGCGTGTCGGAATGCGATGAATAAATATGATATCAAAGAAAACAGCCTGATACCGTTTGTCGAGGTGGTTCCCGCGGGCATTGCGGAGCTGACCAGAAAGCAGCACGAAGGGTTTGCATATATTAAGCCCTGAGTAAAAGGCGTTGCCGGCGCCTGGAAATTGAGATGCTTTTAAGCGGATTGGCGCTTCATTGATGCTGCGCCTGTCCGCTTTGTTTTTTTAAATGCTGGATATGGATGCCGATATGCCCAATTCCAAGGATAATGGAGGAAACCGCCATCAGCCCCACGCCGCCGTAAATACCAAGCAGCAGGAAGGCGGCTACCGGAAGCGTGGCCAGCGGCACCGGAATGCCCAAAAAGCTGCGGTAAAAATCTCCCTGCGTTTGGTTGCTCCTGAAATAACGTATCCAGCCCGCCTCATACAGCAGCATCAGCGCAAACGAAGCGATAAGCCATACGCTCCGGGCAGAAAACGGCGCAAGGTTGAAGCCGCTGAATACGAGCGCGCAAAACGTGCAGAGTACCTGCCCCGCGCGCTCGAATACCACCAGCAGCCGGTTCTCCCCGGCGGGGGTGTAATCCGCCGGCAGGCGCCTGCTCCAGATGATGTTGGGGATAAAAAGCATCAGCAGGTAAATAAGTCCAACATAAGAAAAGCCGAATTGTCCGATCATAGCGGCCTATTGCTCCTGTCCCGCGGGCAGCGCGTCCTTTAGATACGGGTAAGGGTTCACATACATGCCGTTCGGCGCGATAATTGCAAGGTGCAGGTGGTTTGCGGTGCTGTTTCCGGTGTTTCCGGCAAGCCCTACGGGATCGCCGCGCTTTACGATGTCTCCCGCGCAAACAAGGTCTGATACCTCCACCATGTGGTAATAATGGTATTGCGTTTTATCCGCGCCCTCGAGAATCACATAATTGCCCGTACCCGCGCCGCTCCCCTTGGCAAGGATCGTCCCGTCCACGCACGCAAGCTCCGGCGTGCCCTCCGGGCACAAAATGTCCGTCCCGGTGTGCCTTCTCGCGCCGCCGTCGCGGTCGTTATACCAACCGTTGCGGTAATCGTAGCGTTCTTCAAAAGGGAAGGAAAGCTGCTCTGTAAGCTCCGGGTATTCGCCGCTGTTTTCAATCAGCTCCATGTTGTCGTCATATAACGTCAGCAGGTATGTGCACGTGAAGAACGCGCCGGGAATCGCTGTCTCCTCCTGCGTATCGTTTGGCAGCTCATAAAAAAGAACCTGCGGGGTTTTGGGGGTAAGCGTCAGGGTGGCTTTGGTTTCGCCGTCTTCCCCTGCCACAACCTCTGTGGACGAATCCACGCACAAAGCAAAAATCGCCGGGACTCCTTCGGGCGACGCAGCCATCGGAGCCGCCGCCGCAAGCAGCTGCCACGATGGAACGCCGGCGTTCATCTGGAAATTGACGTTTCCATAGCTCTGGTATTCTTCAGCCATGCGGTTTCCGACCTCGTCGGCCCACGCCTCAAAGCTTTCCACAATGTCCCTTGTGATTTCAGGATACTCCATTATCAGCTCGTAATCCCGCATGCCCGTATCCGTTGGATACAGCTGCGCGGGATAACATTCCGGGGCAAACGCCTCCGTCGTAACCGACTCGAGCGTCAGCTCGGGCACGGGCGACGGCGCAGGGGAAGGCGCGGGCGACGGCGTAGCCGTTGCTTCAGCCCGTACGTCCGAAGCTTTGGGCTGCGCCTGTGGCGCGGAGCACGCGCACAGCATGACCGCAATGAGCGTTATACAAACGATTCCAAACCATTTTTTCATAAAAAGCCTCCCCGTCAGTCTCCGCGTTTGGATTCCCTGTACCGTCTCATAAATTCCTCATCCTCGATTTCCAGCCCGCGTTCGCCGGAAAGGGATTCCATATGGTGCCGGAATTCATGGCGCAGGGTTTTACGCAGCTCCGCGGTGAGGGCCTGCCCGGAAAGGTGGGAAAAAAGCCGCTCAAAGGAGCCGTAATAAATGGCGATATACCGCCCCATGTCCGGGCTTTTAAAATACCGGCCCAGCACATACAGGTCGTTTGCGCGTCCCTCCGGGTGCAGCTCCACCTGCGGCAAAAGGATAATGCCGCCGTTCAGCTCGTGGAAAAATTCAGGGGGAAGCTCCTCGGCAAGCTTATCGAGCAGCTCTCCCATTTCGTCAAAAGAAATCAATTCAGTACCTCCGGTGCTGTTTTTTGTATACTAACATACCGCGGCGTAAAAAGAAAGAAAAACAGGGGCAGACAAATGTTTTTGGGCAAATACGCAGGTTATATTAGTATAGAAACAAACCGCAAAACAAAGGCATGGAAAGGAGGCGGCAGGCAATGGACTCGTCAAAACCCGCAGAGCAGGCGCAACAGGCGGTAAAAACCCTGATGGATTCGCTCAACGACTGGGCGGAAAAGACCTTTTCACTCGGTTTTTGGGAGACGATCATCATGGTCGGCGTGGTTGCGCTCGCCACATTTATCGTATTGTGGTTGTTGTCGCACTTCCTGAAAAAGAGGCTGAGCGGCAACCTGCGTATTTTTTACAGGCTGATCTATGTGCTTGTGATTGCAGTAGCCGTTATCAGCGTGCTGATGACCATCAACCCGCTCAAAAAATTTGCCACCACCGTAATCGCAAGCTCGGGCATTGCGGCGGTGATTATAGGCCTTGCCGCGCAGGAAACGCTCGGAAACCTGTTCAGCGGCATATCGATCGGCCTGAGCAAGCCGTTTTTGGTGGGTGAATACATAGAGATCGTGAACATGAACGTAGCGGGCATCGTGAAGGCCATCGATTTACGCCACACGGTGATAGCGGGCGCGGACGGCAGGCATGTGGTGATCCCAAACGCGGTGCTCGATAAGGACATGATCGTGACCTCGCATAATACCATGAACCCAATGCTCAGCAACAAGCTGGATATCGGCGTGCCATATAATACGGACGTTGACCTTGCCATGAAGATCATGGCGGACGAGGTCAAAAAGAACAAAATGCACATCGATATGCGGACGCCGGAGCAAAAGGAAAACGGCGCGCCGGAGGTGGTGGTGCGGATCGAGGACTTCCGCGCGGGCTCTGTTTTGCTGCGTGCGTTCGTGTGGACAAAGGATACCATTTCCGGCGGGCAGGCGCTCGCAGACATCCGCTACGCCGTCAAGGAAGAATTTGATAAAAACAACATTACAATCGTGAACTGAGGCAAACCTCACATACAAATTGTGAAAACACCGGCGAAATTGACAACGAAAATACGCGGTGATATGATAAATATGGATTTTACAGCATATCAACTTATGGCGTCGCAGGGCTGCGCCGCCGTATGTTCGCTGCATAGCAGTGCGGAAACAGGGCGCCGCCTTGTTTCCGGCTTTTGTTTCTGGTAGCACTTATATTTTTAAATTTCAGATAAAGAGAGGACAGGAAATGGACGAAAAAATGCACGCTGTTTTGCAGGAAATCTCGCGCACTGTGGACGGGATAGACCAAAACGGCGCAGAGCGGTTCGCGCAGATGATGTGCGCCGCGCCGCGTATCTTTTTTGCGGGCGGCGGCAGGAGCGGGCTGATGATCCGCGCGCTTGCCATGCGCGCCATGCACCTTGGAAAACCGGCCTATGTGCTGGGGGAGGTTACCACTCCTTCGGTAGCCGCGGGGGATTTGCTTGTGATTGCGAGCGGTTCCGGCGAAACGGAAAGCTTTGTGAGCCATGCCAAAAAGGCCAAGAAGCTCGGCGCAAAGCTCGCGACGGTCACAATTAACCCGCAGGCCAGCATCGGCAGCCTTGCGGATTGCACGGTACAAATCGACGCGCCCGCAAAAGCGGACGGGGGGCAGGCGTCCATCCAGCCGATGGGCTCGCTTTTCGAGCAGGCCATGCTGCTGTTTTTTGACCGCACAGTGCTGCGTATGATGGAAATCCTCGATAAAACCCCCGGGGAAATGTACAAAAACCACGCCAATCTGGAATAAAGGAGAAAAATAATATGGAAAATCCGTTGAAAACACTGCTCGACAAAAACTCAAAAGACTATACGCCCCAGTTTTCAGTAACCGTGGCAAATGAATTTGTAATCAGGGTGTGCATGGAGCACGCCAAAAAGAACAACCGTATGTTTATGGCGGAGGCCAGCGTAAACCAGGTAGACCAGTTTGGCGGCTATACGGGCATGAAGCCAAAGGATTTTGCGAACATGATCGAAAACATGGCAAAGGACGTAGGCATAGATCCCTCCCACGTTATCATGAGCGGAGACCATCTCGGCCCGTTTACCATGCAGGATAAAAACGAAGACGAGGCAATGGAATACTCGAGGGAGCTTGTGCGCCAGTATGTGGAGGCGGGCTTTCGCAAAATACACCTCGACACCAGCATGCGCCTGGCAGACGATCCGCAGGACAGGCCGCTCGCAACGGAGGTCAGCACGCGCCGCGCGGTAGAGCTTGCCAAAATTTCCGAGGATGCGTACGCGCGCACCAAAGACGACGTATCGTGGAAGTACCGCCCGGTGTATATCATCGGCAGCGAGGTTCCCGTACCGGGCGGCACGCAGGACGAGGAAACGTTGCAGGTTACAAAGCCGGAGGATTTGCGCGTCACCCTGGACGGCTACAAAAAGGCGTTTACAGACGCCGGTTTAAAGCAGGTATGGGACGACGTTGCGTGCGTTGTCGCGCAGGTGGGCGTGGAATTTTCAGACGAGGCAGTGCATGATTTCGAGCCGGAAAAAGCCGTTGCGCTTGCAAACGCGCTCAAGGAATACCCGCACATCACCTTTGAAAGCCATTCGTCGGATTACCAGACAGCCGGGAACCTCAAAAGCATGATCGACCACGGCACGGGCATCCTGAAGGTAGGCCCGGAGCTGACCTTTGCATACCGCGAGGGGTTGATGGCGCTCGAGCATATCGAACGTGAGCTGATCGGAAAATATCCGGGTATGCGGCCTTCGCATTTTGGCGATACGCTTGAAACGGTGATGCTGGAAAGCAAGCCGAATTACTGGATCAAATACTATCACGGCACGCCGGTGGAGCTGAAAATCAAGCGTAAATACAGCTTTTCAGACAGGTCGCGGTATTATCTATCAAATCCGCAGATTCAGGAATCAATCGACCTGCTGCTTGAAAATACGGGCAAAATGGAGATACCGCTCACGCTTATCAGCCAGTATTTGCCCATGCAGTATGAGCGCATCCGCGATGGAAAGATCGAAAATTCCGCGATGGCGCTTGTGAAGGATAAAATCGATTGCGTGCTGGACCGTTATACGTCCGCGCTGTAATCAGGGAAAATAAAAAACGCCCGTGGCATTGTGCTACGGGCGTTTTTTGCTGCTGTTACCGAACCGGTCAGGCAGGTTTGTGTAACGTGTCCTGCCTTTAGCGGGCAGGCGCAGGACAGCTTGCGACTCAGGGACGCGCGTACAAAGAATTAAAAAAGCACAGACGCGCTCTGCATCCGCCTGCTCGGGCATGGAACAAAATTCAAACAAAGCATGACGGCTCCTGAAGCCCTTCGCTGCAATCTGTCCTGTGCCTGCCGGAAACACAGCATTTTTCGGGCAACGCACGATTGCCGCGCAGTGCGTGCAAAAGCCGGAGGCTGTTTCAGGATATTGCCTGCAAGGGGCTTGTGAAGGGCGCTTTTCGTTGTACCTCCCTGCCGCGCGCCCGCAAGCAGAGCGGCGTACTTTGCAGATATTCCTTTCCCTGTACGCCGTGTCCCCTCAAAGGCAATGCCTGTAACAGGCTTCGGTAACAGTACCAAAAAAAGAGCTCCCCACAGTATGTGCCGCGCAGTGCGCGCAAAAGCCGGAGTCTGTTGCAGGATATTGCCTGCAAGGGGCTTGTGAAGGGCGCTTCATGTTGTCCTTCCCTGCCGCGCGCCCGCAAGCAGAGCGGCGTACTTTGCGGCGATTTCTTTCCCTGTATGCCGCGTCCCCTCAAAGGCAATACCTGAAATAGGCTCCGGTAACGTATGCTCCGTCTATCATGCCCTTGACCTTTTCCCTTATCCCTTCACGCCCTGCCCTCAATCTCCCCTCATGCCTTTTCTCTCCGCCCCGTCTACCTTGACCTTATCCCTTCGCCCTTAATGTTCTTCATCCTTTTCTTCCCCGCCCCGTCAACCGTGTCCTTCTCCACTCATGTTCCGGCAGCCGCGCAAAAGCCGGAGCCTGTTGCAGGATATTGCCTGCAAGGGGCTTGTGGAGGGCGCTTCATGTTGTCCTTCCCTGCCGCGCGCCCGCAAGCAGAGCGGCGTACTTTGCGGCGATTTCTTTCTTTGTACGCCGCGTCCCCTCAAAGGCAATGCCTGTTACAGGCTTCGGTAACACTACCAAAAAAAGAGCAGCCTTTTGCCGCCCTGTTCTATCCCGAAATAAAACGAATCCCGCGCCCCCTTTTTCTTGACATTCCTTTCATTAACCCATACAATAAACATAGGGAATTTCCCTGCAATATAAAATCGCAGCAGGCCGGAGTGCAGCAACACTCCAAGCCCTGCTATCCGGTGCCACGACACCCTCAAGCAATCCCATCAGGGACACTGCGATCAAGTATCATTATACATTCCCTCGGGAATGAGTGCAACGATATTTTGACGCGCGAGGGTTTTTAGAGCTATGCTCTGCGCACCCCGCGCGTTTTTGTATTTGGGAAATTCCCAACCATTAAAAAAAGGTGGTTGGGAATTTTGAAACAGGATACACAGTCAAACCACACCCGCGCCCTGCTTGGAGCCATTCCGCAGGATTGCCCCAGCGCGGCCCCGCTGTTCCGTCTGGTGAACGACCTTGCCGACCGTCTGGGAGACAAAATCCCGCTGCTGTGGGAATACATTTCCGGCGTTCTGGAATCGTCCGGGGCTGCTTCGGCTTTCGATGCGGAAAGCTACGGCTACGAGGCAGGCAGCCGCCTGCTCGATATTTCGCGCACCATCATGCAAACGCCCGCGCATTCCTATGGGGCGGCGCCGGATACAGAGCTGCTGTCCAGTGATTTTGACGACATCAGGGATGCGGAAACGCGCAGCTGCCTCTGCTTTGCGGAGCTTTCGGACGCGTACTTTTTCGATGCGTACGATAAATATCTGAAAGACCGGCAGTCACACCTTGCGTTTTGCACCGACGTCCCGCAAATCAATAAAGCGGGAAAGCAGCTGGGCGGGCTTCTGGGGGAGCCTGCCATAGCAGAACTTTACGGTAAGCTGCGCGATCTTTTTTTCCCATGCCCGGCGCTCGAGGCCTTCCGGCATGGTTATTCGGCATTCCTGCTGCGGGTATTGACGCGCATGGACGCGGACACCGGCAAGCAAATCTGGCAGCTGTGGTGCGAGTACCTGTAAGCCCCCTGCCGCCCAATCAAAAACGCCCCCTGTTCCGCAGCGGAAAGGGGGCGTTTGCATTATTGCCATCATACGGTTAAGCCCGTGCGTGCACCATCCGTTTACATCAGGCTGAATACCAGCTCGGAATAAGCGGCGGGATCCTCGATTGGCAGCCCTGCCATCAGCTCTGCCTGATGGTAGAGGATTTGCGCGTATGCCTTTGCTTTTTCCCTGTCGGTTTTCTCCAGTTCTTTGAGCGTCTGGAACACCGGATGCTCTGCGTTTAGCTCGAGCACGCGCTCAGCCTTCATTTTACTGTCCGGCTGCACCTGTGCAAGGTATTTTTCCATCTCAAAGGAAAGCGGCCCCTCTGTGGTCAGGCAGACCGGCTGGCTGCGCAGCTTCCCGGAAATACGGGCCTTTGCAATGCGGTCTCCAAGGGCCTCCTTCACAAAATCGAGCAGCTCTTTGTTTTCCTCGCCCTGCTTTTCGATTTCCTTCTTTTCGTCCTCTGTTTTCAGGTCGTCGTCCGCGCTGTTGATGGATTTGATTGGCTTATCGTCATACTGCATCAGCGCCTGCGCCATAAATTCATCCGCTTCGTCTGTGAAATAAAGGATTTCATATCCCTTTTCGCGGATGTATTCCGCTTGCGGCAGCGATGCAATATGCCGGATGCTGTCGCCCGTCGCGTAATAAATGGACTTCTGGCCTTCCTTCATGCGCCCGGCATACTCCGCGAGCGAGGTCAGCTTTTCTCCCGCCGACGAATGGAACAGCAGCAGGTTTTTGAGGCTGTCCTTGTGCGCGCCGTATTCAGCCATAACGCCGTATTTCAGTTGCAGGCCAAAAGCCTTCCAGAAGGTTTCATAGCTTTCGCGGTCGTTTTTGAGCATCTTTTCAAGCTCGCCCTGTATCTTCTTTTCAAGGTTGGATGCAATGGCGCGCAGCTGTCTTGTCTGCTGTAGCATTTCGCGGGAAATATTGAGCGAAATATCAGGGGAATCCACAATTCCGCGCACAAACCTGAAATGCTCCGGCACCAGCTCCTCGCAGCGCTCCATGATCATCACGCCGCTTGAATAAAGCTGCAAGCCCTTTTTGTATTCCTTGGTAAAATAATCGTAGCTCGCCTTTGCGGGGATAAACAGCAGCGCCTTATAGTTGATCATGCCCTCCGCGTCCACGCGAATGGTTTTCAACGGGTTTTCAAAGTCAAAAAACTTTTCCTTGTAAAAATTGTCGAGGTCTTCCTGCTTTACCTCATTTTTGTTGCGCTGCCAGATGGGCGTCATGCTGTTGAGCGTCTCCAGCTCGCGGTAAGTCTCCCATTCCGGCTCAGCGCCCTCCTTGCCCTCGTTTACGTTGCGGCTGCGCTCCATTTCCATCTGCACCGGGTAGCGCACGTAATCCGAGTACTTTTTCACCAGTGCCGCAAGGCTGTTTTCATTCAGGAAACGGCTGTAGTCCTCGCCCTCTGCGTCGGGCTTGATTTCCATAATGATCTCTGTGCCCTGCGTGTCCTTTTCGCAGGGCGTGATGGTGTAGCCGTCCGCGCCGGAGGACTGCCATTTGTAGCCTTCCTCTTCGCCGTATTTTTTGCTGAGCACAGTGATTTTATCGCTGACCATAAAGGCGGAGTAAAAGCCCACGCCAAATTGGCCGATGATGTCGATGTCCTCCTGCTGCTGCTCGCCCTCTGCCATATCGTTCTTAAACTGGAGCGAGCCGCTGCGCGCGATCACGCCGAGGTTGGACTCCAGCTCTTCCCTGTTCATGCCGATGCCGTTGTCTGTAATTTTCAGTATGCGCTTTTCGCGGTCCGGCTCGATGCGGATATAAAAATCGCTCCGGTTAAGCCCTGTGCCGCCGTCCGAAAGGGATCGGTATACCAGCTTGTCGATTGCGTCGCTCGCGTTGGAAATCAGCTCGCGTAAAAAGATTTCCTTATGTGTGTAGATCGAATTGATCATCAAATCCAGCAAACGCTTTGATTCTGCTTTGAATTGTTTCTTTGCCATTTTTATCACCTCTGTAAATCTGCTTATAAAGAAAATTATACATTTTTTTCCACAGAAATCAATGCGCGCTCTTTGCGGGATAACGATATTGCCCCAAAAATCCGTTTATAGTTATGGGTAAGGATAGAATCAAGCCAGATAAAGGAGACGGTTATGAAAAAATACGACGTAGTGGTCATTGGCTCCGGCCCGGGCGGGCAGGTGTCGTCAAGGGCGCTTGCAGCAGGCGGCAGGAAGGTCGCGGTGGTCGAAGAAGATTTGTGGGGAGGAACCTGCCCCAACAGGGGTTGTGATCCCAAAAAGGTATTGGTGGCGGGAATGGAAGCTGTAGACCGCAGCAACCAGCTCGATGGAAAGGGACTTTCCCCCATACGTTCCATCAACTGGCCCGGGCTGATGGAGTTTAAGCGAACCTTCACCGATCCCGTTTCATCCTCGTCCAAAGAAGGACTGGCCCGCCGCGGCATAACCACGGTCGGCGGGAGCGCAAAATTCGTGGGCAGCGGGCAAATCGAGGTAAACGGGCAGGCCATAAAAGCGGATACGTTTATCATTGCGACAGGCCGCCGCCCGGCGGTACTCGATATTGAAGGAAAGGAATATTTGAAAAACAGCGCGGATTTTCTGGAAATGGAAACGCTGCCGCGCAAAATTACCTTCATTGGCGCGGGCTATATAGCCTTTGAGCTTGCGTGCATTGCAAACGCCGCCGGCAGCGAGGTAACCGTAATCCACCACAACGCCCGTCCGCTCAAGGGCTTTGACGAGGGCCTTGTATCGGCAATGGTGCTGGCGATGCGGGCAAAGGGAATCCGCTTTGTTTTTGATGTGGATATTGCAAGGGTAAGCAGGCAGGGCGGTTCGTTTTTGCTCGAAGCGGATAATTATGAAGATAAAACGGATTGCGTCGTGTGCGCCACGGGAAGGCTGCCCAACCTCGAAACGCTCGGCTTGGAAAATGCGGGCGTGGAATATGGCAGGCGCGGCGTAGAGGTAAACGGTTTCCTGCAAACGTCAAACCCCTCCATATATGCCTGCGGGGACGTTGTCGCCAAAAAACAGCCGGGACTGACTCCCGTCGCCCGGTTTGAAGCAAAATATATCGCGCAAAGGCTTCTGGGCGGCGAAACCGGAAGCATCGTATATCCTCCGGTTCCGTCCATCGTATTTGGCAGTCCAAAGCTCGCGTCGGTCGGCATTTCGACTGCCGACGCAGGCAAAGAGCCGCAAAAGTATACCGTCAAAGAAGTCGATATGACAAGATGGTTCAATTACCGCCGGATAAACGAGCCGGTTGCAAAGGCAAAGCTTGTGTACGGGGACGGGCTGCTTGTGGGCGCGCATATTCTTTCCGGCACTGCGGACGAGCTGGTCGATTACCTTGCAATGGTCATTGCCCTCAAAATTTCGAAGCAACAGCTCAGCCAAATGGTTTTTGGATTTCCAACCATCGCCGCCGACCTCCAAAGCCTGCTCCGCTAATCCGGATATCCTGCCACGCGCTCTTTTTTGACTGCTGTTACCGAAGCCTGTTACAGGCATTGCCTTTGAGGGGACGCGGCGTACAAAGAAAGGAATATCTGTAAAGTACGCCGCTCTGCTTACGGGCGCGTGGCAGGGAGGTACAACGAAAAGCACCCTCCATAAGCCCCTTGCAGGCAATATCCTGCAACAGGCTCCGATTCTTGCGCGCATCACGCGGCACATACTGTGGGGAGCTCTTTTTTTGGTACTGTTCCGAAGCCTGTTACAGGCATTGCCTTTGAGGGGACGCGGCGTACAGGGAAAGGAATATCTGCAAAGTACGCCGCTCTGCTTGCGGGCGCGCGGCAGGGAAGGACAACATGAAGCGCCCTCCACAAGCCCCTTGCAGGCAATATCCTGCAACAGGCTCCGATTCTTGCGCGCACCACGCGGCACATACTGTGGGGAGCTCTTTTTTTGGTACTGTTACCGAAGCCTGTTACAGGCATTGCCTTTGAGGGGACGCGGCGTACAGGGAAGGGAATAACTGTAAAGTACGCCGCTCTGCTTGCGGGCGCGCGGCAGGGAAGGACAACATGAAGCGCCCTCCACAAGCCCCTTGCAGGCAATATCCTGCAACAGGCTCCGGCTTTTGCGCGCACTGCGCGGCAACCGTGCGTTGCCCGAAGTTCTTCTGTGCTGCCGGGCGGGTGCACCGAAGAGCGGCTCTCCGGTGTATCCGCACCTCTCACCCCATACCGCAATATCACAAACGCTTTTCCGGCAGGCACAGGGCAGATTGCAGCGAAGGGCTTCAGGAGCCGTCATGCTTTGTTTGAATTTTTTTCATGCCCGAATAGGCGGATGCAGAGCGCGTCTGTGCTTTTTTAATTCTTTGTACGCGCGTCCCTGAGTCGCAATCTGTCCTGCGACTGCCCGCTAAGGGCAGGACACGTTACACAAACCTGCCTGACCGGTTCGGTAACAACTGCAAAAAAAGCGGATGCCGCCGCACCCGCCCCTTAAATCATTCATCATATAGTATGCTATGCTGTGCCAAGCGCGACCCTGTTGCGGGGATCGCGCTTTTCCATGTTGCGAAGCTCGCCAATCACAAGCGCAACCGCGAGGATTGCCGCCGCCCCGTCTGCAATCGGCCCTGCATACATCACGCCGTCGATTCCCCAGAAGATCGGGAAAATCAGGATCAGCGGAAGCAGGAATATAATCTGCCGCGTCAGCGATAGCAGGATGCCGCGCGTCGCCTTGCCGATTGACGTAAAGAAATTCGAAATGAGCGGCTGCATTCCGTTTGCAAAGGTCAGCAGCATAAAGATGCGGAAATACCGCTCCGCAAACTCAAAATAGTCCTCGCTGCCCTCGCCGAACGCGCTCACAATCTGCCGCGGGAAAAGCTGGAAGGCTAAAAATGCTGCGATGGAAATCGCAAGGACGATAACGGTAGCCTTGGAAAACGTCTTTTTGACACGTTCGTAATTGCGTGCGCCGTAGTTAAAGCCCACAATAGGCTGACAGCCCTGCGCTACGCCGATTGCAAACCCCAGGAAGAGAATGTTCACCTTGGTGATAATGCCCACCACCGCAAGCGGTATCTCGCTCCCATAGTGGGATAGCCCGCCGTAATAGGTGAGCGTGTTGTTCATGGTGATCTGCACGGCGGTCAAAGCGAGCTGGTTGAAGCAGGCCGCCATGCCAAGCGTAAAGATCATTTTTGCGTAGCTCCAGTGCGGGCGCAGGTGCTTTTTGGTCAGCTTGAGCGTTTTAAACCTGCGGAAATACAGGATTACCATAACCGCGGAAAGTATTTGCCCCAGTACGGTTGCAATCGCCCCTCCGGCGATGCCCATATTCGCCCCAAAGATCAGCACCGGGTCGAGAATCGTGTTGAGGATCGCGCCGGAAAGCAGGCACGCCATGGAGTAGCCCGGGCTGCCGTCTGCGCGCACCAGCTGGCTGCCGCCCGTGGTCAGGATGATAAACGGGATTCCAAGCGTGGTAATTCCCGTGTAGGTCTGCGCATAGGGAAGGACGTTAGGCGTAGAGCCAAACGCCATCAGCAGCGGATCGAGGAACGCGATTACCACCACCGCAAGCGTCACGCCAAAGGCAATCATCAGCGTAATGCCCGTCCCGGCGATATGCCCTGCCTTGTCCTTATGCCCCTCGCCCAGCCGCAGGTTAAAGTTGGACGCGCTGCCCACGCCGATCAAAAGGGCGATAGCCGTGCTGATCGTGGTGAGCGGGAACGCAACGTTTGTCGCGGCGTTTCCAAGCAGTCCTACGCCCTGCCCGATAAAAATCTGGTCTACGATATTATAGATTGCGCTGACAAGAAAGCTGATGATTGCAGGGATCGCGAATTTGGCGATCAGCTTGCCAATCGGCTCGGTTGCCAGTGGATTTTGTGCAGTGTTATTTATTGTGTCTGTCATTGTGTCCTTCCCTTCCTTGGATGCGTTTGTGCCGATTGACATTTTAGTACAAATGTGCTAAAATGTCAACAATGTTTTGGCAGATCACGGCATAAATGAGGGAAGCAATGAAAAAAGACATCAAAAACGAGATCATTTCAGCGGCGCGGGAGCTGTTCAGTATAAACGGCTATAATGCGGTCACCATGCGCGACGTTGCCGATGCGCTTGGCATCAGCGTGGGGAACCTGACCTATCATTTCAAAAAAAAGGAAGACCTCATCGAAGCGGTGATTATCGATCAGCACCGTGGCTACAGGAAACACGGCGAAATCAAAACGCTTGCGGCGCTCGACGGGTTTCTTCGGTATATCACAGAGCACCACGATAAGCACCAGTACTATTTCCGGCACTACGCGCAGCTTTCACAGCTGTGCCCGCAGGTCTACCAGATGCAGCTTTCAGTGATGCGCGATTTATACGATACGCTCAGGACTGCGCTCAAAAATCTACGGGACGCGGGGCTTGTTCGCGGGGAAGAATTTCCGGGGCAGACGGAGGGCGTAATCCAGTCCCTCATGACCACCTCATGCTATAGCCAGCCGCATTTTGAGCGCTGGAAGGACGTTAGCCACGATGCAAGGAAATGTATGTGGAGCGTGGTATCCCTGATGCTCACCGCGGAAGGCAGGGAAGCCTTTACGCGGGAGATAGCCCTGTAAGGGCGTCCACGAGAGCCTTATCGTAAGCGTCCTTTGTTCTCTCGTCAAAGCATACCATGGTCACATCCATTTCAGGATGTTCTTTCAAAAACGACAGGATCGTTTCCGTCGCCAGTTTTGCCGCCCGCTCCAATGGAAAGCGGTAAACGCCCGTGCTGATGGAAGGGAACGCCACGGTTTTCAGGCCGTGCTCCGCCGCAAGCCGCAGGCTGCTGCGGTAGCTGCCCGCAAGCAGTTCTTCCTCGCCGTTTTTGCCGCCCCGCCAGATTGGGCCGGGCGTATGGATTACATAGCCCGCGGGCAGGCCGTAGCCCTTTGTGATTTTGGCCTGCCCGGTTTCGCACCCATGGAGCGTGCGGCATTCCGCAAGCAGCGCAGGCCCCGCCGCGCGGTGGATTGCGCCGTCTACGCCGCCCCCGCCCAGCAGGGAGGTGTTTGCCGCGTTTACTATCGCGTCCCCTTTGAATTTTGTGATATCGCCGGTCATAACATGGTAATTCATCGGAAAGCTCCTTTCATTCACCGCGGCCCGCCGGGATAACCGCACCGGAAGGGCAGCTTTCTTCGCACAGGCCGCAGTGCAGGCAGTTCTGCTGCCGGATTGCGTAGGGCGAGCCTTCGGCGATGCACCTTTGCGGGCACACACCCGCGCAAATGCCGCACGAAATACATTCGCCTGTAATCACAAAGCCTTTTTTGTGCTCCTTCTGTTTGCCAAGCAGGAACGTCTCGCGAAAGATCGGCGTTCCTGAAAGATCAAAAAATTCGCCCTGTCCTTCGTACAGGCAAAACACCTCGAGAATTTTGCGGCTGTCGCCCGGATAGACCTCGTTCATGGAAGGATTCTGCTCAAAAATTGGGCCGAGCATATCCTGGGATACCTTCTTCACTTTCCCGCGCAGCGTAATCATCTGCCAGTTTTTATTCATGCCGGAAAGCGCGGCGAATTTTTGTTTTGTAAGCTGGCTGTAAAATTCCTTGCCGCGCGCCGTCAGGAAATACAGGCAATCCTCCTCCACAAGCATAACGTCGATAATCCGCGCCGTTGGCAGGCCGTCGTGCCCGATTGTCGCAAAAGAAAAGTCCTTGATTTCCCGCATCATTTTTAAATATTCACTGGTTTTCATAATTTGGCCTCCAAAATAAA
The DNA here is from genome assembly GCF_055522415.1 of Christensenella sp. KGMB01412. Taxonomy (NCBI): domain Bacteria; kingdom Bacillati; phylum Bacillota; class Clostridia; order Christensenellales; family Christensenellaceae; genus Christensenella; species Christensenella sp. KGMB01412. The sequence goes on from NZ_JBVFVW010000007.1 coordinate 45,454, forward strand.
AATGTAGTTAGCGTCACTACCTGAACGATAACACATCACAAGGGCGATAATCAATCGATTCCCATTATTTTGCTGAAATTACAGGAACGGTGTGGTAAAATATACGGGAATACAGAATGAAACAAAGAAGGAGTTTTGGAATATGATAGTTCAGCCCAAGGTAAGAGGATTTATTTGTACCACAGCGCATCCCGTCGGATGCGGCGAGAATGTGAAGGAGCAGATTGATTACGTGAAGGCGCGGCCCAAAACGCCGGGCGCCAAAAACGTGCTCGTTATCGGCAGCTCTACGGGCTACGGCCTTGCGTCGCGCATCAGTGCAGCGTTTTCGTGCGGGGCAAGCACAATCGGCGTTATGTTCGAGCGCCCGCAAAGCGGCAAACGCACCGCGACGCCCGGCTGGTATAATACGGCGGCGTTTGAGGAATACGCGCATGCGGACGGCCTGTACGCAAAGACGATTAATGGAGATGCGTTTTCTCAGGAAGTGAAGCAGCAGGTGATAGACCTGATCAAAAAAGATTTGGGGCAGGTGGATATGGTTGTATACAGCCTTGCATCCCCCCGCAGGACAATGGCGGATGGAACCACCTGTTCCTCCGTGCTCAAAACGACGGACGGCGAGTATACCAACAAGACGATAGACCTCGCGGCAAGGACTGTATCTGAGGTCACCGTTCCCCCGGCAACGCAGGAGGAAATACGCGATACGGTGAAGGTCATGGGCGGCGAGGACTGGAAAGACTGGATTACGGCGCTCAGCGGCGCTGGCGTGCTCGCAGAGCACACGGTTACGATGGCATATTCCTACCTTGGGCCGGAGCTCACGCATCCAATGTACCGCAACGGCTCTATTGGAAGGGCAAAGGAGCACCTGTTTGCGACCTCAAAAGAGATCACGCAGGAATTTCCGGGCGTGACTGCGTATATCTCGGTCAATAAGGGGCTTGTTACGCAGGCCTCCGCGGCGATTCCGATTGTGCCGCTCTATATGTCCATCCTGTATAAAGTGATGAAGGAAAAGGGCATCCATGAGGGCTGTATCGAGCAGATGTACCGCCTGTTCCATGATAAGCTGCTGGCAGATAAGCCGCAGGTGGATGAAGACGGCATGATCCGCATGGACGACTGGGAAATGCGTGAAGACGTACAGCAGGAGGTAAAGCAGGCATGGGACCGGATAAACAGCGATAACCTGCAACAGCTTGCCGATGTGGACGGCTATTGGGAGGATTTCTACCATATGTTCGGTTTTGGGATCGACGGGGTGGATTACGATGCGGATGTGGAAGTGGATAAAGCGGTGCCCAGCATTTAATTGTTTGAGGCGCGCGGGAAAAGCGGATAAATAATACATCATATTCCAGTAGAAAGCAGGGAGAAATTATGTTGGTATTGATTGACAACGCCGAGTTCAGCGAAATAGAAGCGCTTTATCACGATTATCCGTACGACGGGGTGACCACAAACCCCTCCATCCTCATGAAGGCGCACAAAAACCCGATCGAGCTTTTGAAGAAAATACGCGCTTTTTTGCCAAAGGAGTGCCAGCTGCACGCGCAGCTTGTGTCTGAGACGACAGACCAGATGATCGAGGAGGCGCATTTTATGCTGCACGAGATCAGCGACGAGCTGTTCGTAAAGGTGCCGGTGACCACGGAAGGCCTGCGCGCCATCAGCATCCTCAAAAAGGAAGGCATCAATATCACGGCGACAGCCGTCTACACCGCCATGCAGGCTTTTATGGCGGCAAAGGCGGGTGCGCGGTATACTGCGCCGTATGTCAACCGCCTCGATAATATGGGTGCGGACGGCGTACAGGTCGCAAAGGACATCCACGACATGTTCCGCGTACACAACCTGAACGCGGACGTACTCGCGGCAAGCTTTAAAAATTCGCAGCAGATACTCAACCTCTGCAAGCATGGGATTGGTGCGGTTACAGCCGCGCCGGACGTGCTGCGCGCGCTTACCTATCACGACGCGACGTTTACGGCGGAGGAGAATTTCACGCAGGACTTTTATGCGCTGGTAAACGAAGTGAAGGGTACGCACCTGAAATAAAGCCGCGCCATAAAATCACGTAAAAAGAGGAAAGTGCCTTTATCAGGCAGCTTTCCTCTTCTTTTTGTTATGCTGATGCGTTGCGGGCGCGTGCTTTTCCATCCGCGCCACACGCACGTTCTGTCAGGCCGCGGCCTCGTTGACTACAAAATCGGCTTTATCAAAGGTAACGCCGCTCTCGGCCATCGAATCCGGAAGCGTAAACTCAAAGCTGGATACGTTTCCGGGAGCAAGGGCCTCCGATTTTTCAACCAGCTCCGTATAAACCACAGTGGAACCGCTGTAAAGCTTTGCCGTAATGCTCAGGCGTTTGCAGGGCTTATCCGAATTGTTCTTCACCGCGAGCTTGTACTGCGTATCCGTCATGGACGGGGTGAATTCAAGCTGGTCGGCTATGTTGGTATATTCGTTGGCGGTCATGGAAATCACGGTTTTGGCAGATACCGCCGGCGGAAGCTCTCCACTCCCCTTGGAAATCGGGATCAGGACTTCGCCCGCCGCCTTTACCTGGTAAAAATCATAGATATGCTCCGTATCGGATACGGTCACAACCACGCTAAGCTTTGGGATTGTTACGCCGTTGTTGTTCACGGCCTGTACGACAACGTTGTTGCCGCCGATCATAATCGTTTTACAGGTTATATTATCCGCGCACTTTTGCAGCGCGTCGGCAATCTTCTGGTTATCGTAGGTCGTTGCTTCGCCGTCAGAGTTCACAGCCTCTTTGGGGACGACGCCTTCCTGCACAAGAGCCTCCACTTCGGCCTTGCTCATGCCCTCTGTGGGCTCCGGATCCGCAGCGGGCGAGGGAGTGGCCTCAGGCTGCCCTGTTTCCTCCTGCGTATCTGTTTCATTGTTATCATCCTGGGTTTCGCTCGCTGCTTCCTGCGATCCGGCTGCCACAGTGGGAGATTTGATGATCTCCAGTTTTCCGGCGTTCGGTATGCTGCAGGCTGTGAAACCGAGTGCCGCCGTACACAGCGCGACAACCAATGCAACCATTTTTTTCATAGGGACTCCTTATTTCAAACGTGTTTCACCACATTGTATCTTTTTTGTATCATTTCTTTGAATACTGCAATTATAACAGAAATATTATTTTTATGTTAGAATAGTGGTAGGATTTTACAAATTATTCACGATTAACGCGGAAAGGGAACGGTTATATATGGTTTACAAAACGGTAATATTCGATATGGACGGCACGCTGCTCAACACATTGGATGATCTGGCGGACAGCGTCAATTACATGCTGCGGGAATTTGATTACCCACTTCGGACAGTAAAAGAGGTGGGTGATTTTGTGGGAAACGGCGTGGAGCGCCTCATCCGCCTTGCGGTGCCCGCGGGCACCCCGGATGAAAAAATCCTGCGGTGCATGGATGTGTTCAAAACGCATTACGCAGCCCATATGCAGGATAAAACACGCCCCTACGACGGGATTTGCGAGCTGCTGGGCGAGCTCAAAGCCGAAGGCGTAAAAACGGCCGTTTTATCCAATAAATTTGACACGGCGGTAAAAAAGCTTGCCGGGGAATATTTTGGAGACCTCTTGCAGGATGCGGTGGGGGAAAGCGACAGGGTACGGAAAAAACCAGCGCCGGACGGAATTTTTGCCGCAATGAAAAAGCTTGGCGCATTGCCGGAGGAAACCGTTTATGTAGGGGATTCCGAGGTAGATGTGCGCGCGGCGAAAAATGCGAAGGTTGCGTGCATCGGCGTGACGTGGGGATTCCGTGATAAGAGCGTTCTTGTAGCGGAAGGCGCGGATATGATTGTCAGCCACCCACAGGAAATTATTACAATCGTACGTTCCGGCGCGAAGGAATAAAGCCCTTTCTTCCGCCGCGGGGTATTACGGAAGGTGGAAGAAATGAATAAAAAAGTCGTATTACTGGTGTGCGTGTTGCTTCTTGCGGCCTGCGCTGCGGGCTGCACTGAGGTCACGGCGCAGGAAACAGGCGGGCAGCTGCCGCAGACTGCTTCTGCATACGCAGACCGCCTGCTGGGCTATCTGACACAACAGGGCGATGCGCCGGACGCAGTCAGGATTGACGGGGAAGAAACGATCGGCGGGACAAAATACCAGCTCGCCGAAGCGATCCGTTCCGGGCAGGACGAACAGGCATGGTATGCCTTTGATATGGAAACAGGCGATATTTTCGTGCTGAATAAGAATACGGAGCAGCTGACCTTGCTGACGAGCGTCCTGCAATAACAGATAAAAAAACAGCGGAACCCTCCGCTGTTTTTGTTTAGTATGTCTTTAGCCAGTTGAGGGAGCGAAGCGAACGAAACAAAAACCGACCCGTTAAACGGGTGGAAAAAGAAAGCTTACAGCGCAAAAAACTCCTTTCGAGTAGAATGTAGATGTTCAGGCTACATGAAAACGAGAAAGGAGTTTTTCGAATGGATAAAAGTTTAGCGCATAGTAAGTGGATATGTAAGTATCATATCATATTTACACCAAAGTATCGAAGAAAAATCATCTATAACAAGGTGAGAAAAGATTTGCAGGAATGTATCAGAAAGTTATGTAAATACAAAGGAGTAGAAATTATCGAAGGAAGTTTGATGCCGGATTATGTGCATCTGTTGTTGAGTATACCACCAAAATATAGTGTAGCGAGCTTTATAGGATACCTAAAAGGAAAAAGTGCAATGATGCTGTTTGACAGGCACGCAAATCTAAAATATAAATTTGGGAACAGGCACTTTTGGTCAATAGGATATTATGCAAGCACAGTAGGGCTGAATGAAGCAACGATAGCAAAATATGTAAGGGAACAATATTTACAAGATCAGGTGATAGATAAAGTAAGCGTGCAGGAAATAGAAGACCCCTTTAGGGGTAGATAAGAACAAATGCCATGTGGCTTGAACGAAGAGAAAGCCAGCGTCTTTAGACGCTGGCTTGTATCATGCCCTTTTAGGGCTTTTCATGCCACCCGTTTTACGGGTGGTCATGACTCCTCTTTTAATGTGAATTTCCATACGCACCGCGCGGTTGGATCAGTGATATCCGGCGCACAGCTTATGGTTTCGGCCTCAAAGCGCGGATCGATTGTTTTTGCAAAATAACCATATTCCACAATCCCAACGGGCGCGCAGGGAAAGTAATCAAGGCCCTTTCGTTCGCGCGCGTCCTGCGTGCGGCATTTGCGTGCGCGGTAGGTTACCGTATTGCCTTCCACAATGACTTCAGGATCGTTGAGCGAAGCCTGGAACCGGAATTTAAACGCCTGCGCGAGGCCTTCCACACCTGCATATTCGGGCAGCCCCAAAAATTCCTTAATGCGCCGCGCCTCGATCTGGGTAAATTGCTTCCACGCGTTTGCGTCATGCTCCATCGCCTCGTCGATGCCCCTCTTTTTTTCGATGGACAGGAACCAGCAGCCGTCGTGCGCCAGCCAGTCTTTCGCATACATTTGAATCAGCTCGATCAGCTTCTCCCTTGGCAGGGATTCGATATCCGTGTATTCCATTTTTTCCATTCCCGTATCCAGACCTTCCGTTTTTTCTTGTATCATTGTAGTAAAAAGGGCAGGCTGCGTCAAGCGGCAGGTTAATTGAGCGCCTTCAAAAGAAGCTTATAGGCGTTGTCCATTGCCGCCGAGGTAGCTGCGGGCTGCTCGTGCTCCATCCGGCAGCGCGCGTGGACAAAGCTCATAAGCGCGGCTGCAAACGCGCTGTAAACGTATTCCGTATCCTCTGACGGAAGGATCAGCCCTTCGCGCACGCCAAGCCGGGCGAGCTGCATTGTCTGATCAAAGATCATGGAAAGGTACCTGCGGATAAACGACATATCGCCGCCGAAGAACTGCTGCATTTCTTTGCCGCCCACATTAAACAGCATCAAGTGAAAATCCGAATTTTCGTTCGCAATGATTTTGCGTACGCTTTCAAGGATGGAATAACACTTGGCTCGAAAACCATCAGCTTCGCTCATCCTCCTGAAAATTTCAGAAAGCTCCATCTCGATGCTGTAGATGACCGTTTTGGAAATAATTTCTTCCTTGGTCTTAAAGTAATTGTAGAGCGTACCCTTGCCAATGCCCGCCGCTTCGGCGATATCGGATGTTTTGATATCGCTGATGTTCATTCCGGAGGACAACAGCGCCATCAGGGCGCGCATAATCTTTAATTCCTTCTCCTTATATTGCGGGGATGTCATCCTCTTCACCCTCCTCTATTTCAACAGGTTTCATATCCTTTTTGTTCAGGCCGTCATACAGCACCGGAACAAAGAACAGCGTCATAAACGTCGCATAAATAAGTCCGCCGATTGTTACGACTGCCATAGGCTGAAGCATTTCCGCGCCCTGGCCCATGCCAAAAGCAAGCGGTACAAGCCCCAAAACCGTTGTGAGCGCAGTCATCAGGATCGGGCGGATACGCGCTTTACCCGCGCGCAGCAGGGCTTCATGCTTCTCCACGCCGGAGAGACGCAGCTGGTTCACGTAATCCACAAAGACAATGCCGTTGTTCACGACGATACCCGCCAGAATCAGGAAGCCGAGAAGTGCGATCATGCTGAGGTCAAAGCCGGTCATCAGCAAAGCAAGCAGGCCGCCGGTAAAGGCAAGCGGTATGGTGAACAGGATGATGAACGGCGATTTCAGGGACTGGAACTGCGCCACCATAATCAGGTAAATCAACACCACTGCCAGCAGGAACATATAGATGAGGTTGGTAAACGTATCGGTGATCGTCTGGTTTTCGCCTGCGATTTCTACGGTGTAACCCGCCGGAACGGAATATCCCTGCAGCTTGTCCGCAAATTCACGGGACAGCAGGCCAATGTTGTGGTCTGCGTCCACCTCCGCAGTAACGGACATTGTCCGCACCTGGCCGTCGTGATTGATTGCCGAGAGGCTTTGTTCCTGTGTGACCTGCGCGATATCCGACAGCGCTATCCCGGTCTCCTCGCCATCCTCCGTACCCGTCAGCTGAAAGTCCCTGAGGGAATCCAGGGTTAAGCTGTCCTGAGGGCTGTTTTTCACAATAACAGGGTAGTCCTCCGTCTCAAACGTAACGGTTGTTGCAGACTGGCCCGCGTTGAGCTCCGCCGCAAGCTGCTGGTACACCTGCGCCACTGTAAGGCCGTATTCCATGGCCTTGCTTTTATCCACAGTGACGCGTGTTTCCGTGGACGCGTCCTCAAGGCCGTTCTTGATGTTTGTAAGTCCCTGCGTTTCCTGCATCATCGCGGTCATATCAAGGGCTATGTTTTTGATCGTATCGAGGTCGTCGCCCTTGATGACGACTTCAAGCCCGGAACCTGAAAGCATGGACATATCCATCGTGGAGTCGCTTATTTCCACGCTGCAGGGCAGGTCCGCCACTGCTTCGCGCATCTTTTGCGCGGTCTGTGCGCTGCTGCTTTCCCTGTCTTCCTTTAGGAGGGCGTACATCATAATCGAAGTATTGTTCGAGCCGCTGCTGCCGGAGCTGCCGCCCATGACAGACATTGCGCCGCCTTCCATCGCGCCGATCGTTTCCACATCCGGCACCTCGGTAAGACGGGCAAGAACCACGTCGCTCATGTCCCGCGTTTCCTGTGTGGTGCTGCCAGTAGGCATTTCCATGGTAATCATGATTTCCTGGCTGTCCATTTTCGGCATGAGCGAGGTTCCCATGGTAAAGACGTTTGCTATACTGAACACAAAGAGGCCGATCACGAGGACATACACAATCCATTTGTGTTTCAAAGCGCCACCCAAAACCTTCTGGTAGCCGCCCGTAAATTTATCAAACCATTTGTGCGGTTTTTCCTTTGTATTCTTGAGCATGGTAGAGCCCATTGCAGGCACAAGGGTAAGCGCGATCACAAGGCTTGCGAGCAGCGAAAACGCGATCGTAAGGCCCATATCCGCAAACAGCTGCCGTGTGAGGCCCTCGGTAAATACAATCGGCAAAAATACGCAGATCGTGGTAAGCGTGGACGCCGCGATGGCCCCGGCCACCTGGCTCGCGCCCTTGATGGCGGCCTTTGCGGCTGAAATACCAAGGGACCGCAGGCGGTAAATGTTTTCGATGACTACAATACTGTTGTCCACCAGCATACCGACGCCGAGCGCAAGGCCCGCAAGCGAAATCACATTGAGTGTGACGCCGCAGAAGTACATCAGCGTAAGCGCCGCCAAAAGGCTGAACGGAATACTGATCGCCACAATAAGCGTTGGCTTGATGTCCTTTAAGAACAGGAAGAGAATGATGATCGCTAAAATACCGCCCAAAAGGAGGTTGTTCAGCACGGAATCGATCACGATGTTGATATATACGCCCTGGTCGGACAGGGCGGTCATATGGACGTTCGGGTTCGTCTCCTCGATCTGCTTCATAACAGCGTTTATTTTGTCTGAAACATCCGTTGTGGAGGAAGTGCTTTGCTTCTGGAAGGAGAGCAGTATCCCGTCGTTGCCGTTGATCTTTGCGTATAGGTCGCCGCGGTTATCTGTCAGGAGGGTATCCGCGACGTCAGAAAGCTTTACCTCGCCAATATCGCCCGTGGGAATATTGAATAGTACAAGGTCTTTGATCTGTTCCATGTTGGAAAACTGATCGCCAACTTTTACAAGATATTTTTCCGTGCCTTCCTGAATATATCCTGCAGGCATTGAGAAATTCTGCGCCGCAAGTATTTTGCTTACCGTATCCTGCGTGATTTTTCCATCGAGGCCCGCCTGCTCGTAGGCCGCGTCTTTTTGTTGCTCAAATTCCGCTTCCTTCTGCGATAGCTGCGCCTCGCCGCCCGCTAGCTGCCCGGCAGCTTCGGCAATTCCCGTTGTAAGCGCCATCTTACCGGATTCAAGCTGCTTTTCTCCCTGGTCAAGCTCGCTGAGCTTAGCCTCGAGCTGCGCTTTTTGCTCCGGGATCGACGCAATACCCGCTTCAAGCTGGGAGATGCCGTCCGTTATCTGTGAAAGGCCGGATTCAAGCTGCGGGATGGTTTGCTCGAGCGTTGCAAGCTGCGTGGTCAGTTCCTCCGGGACGGGCTGGCCCGCGGCAACCATACCCGCGATTGCCTGTTGCAGGCCGTCCCTTGCGGTCTTTGCATCGCTGAGGTTCGCTGTTAGCTCATCGCGCTGGGCCTTCAGGTCATTAAGCTGCGTCTCCAGTTCTTTTTGCATCTGCGGCATTGCGTCAAGCGCCGCCTGTATCTGGTCCCTGCCCGCGGAAAGCTGCATCCCCATGTCCACAAGCTTTTCAGATTGGGTTTTACTGGTTGCGTTTAGCTGTGCCTTCCCGCTTTCCAGCTGGCTCTTTGCGTCGTCCAGCTGCTCCTGCGCTTCGGCAAGCTTTTCATCCACGCTTGCGAGTACGCGGTTGTTCAATTCGTCTATTTTATCCTGATTAAGAGTCACCTGGATGGAATCCTCCACCAGCCCCATTGCGCTGACAGAAGCAACGCCGTCAATGCGTTCGAACTGCGGCAGGATATCCTCAGAAACGGTCTTGGAGGTCTCTACGATATCCTGCCCCTGCACATCTACCGCGGCGATCATGACGGGCATAATGTCCGGGTTGATTTTAATCAGGGTAGGCGTTCCAACCGCGTCGTCAAGGTTTGACTTTACCATGTCGACGCTGTTGCTGATCTCGATCATCGCGCTGTCCATATTGGTTTCCTGCGTGAATTCCAGGATTACAACGCTCGTGTTTTCGTTGGATATACTGGTCACATTTTTAATGCCGCTTGCTGTGGAAAGCGTTTGTTCAAGCGGCTTCGTAACAGTTTGCTCAATTTTTTCAGGGCTTGCGCCCGGGTAGGTTGTGAATACCGCCACATAGGGCAGGTCCATCTTTGGCAGAAGGTCTGTGGTCATGCTCGTAAAGGAAATAAATCCCAGGATACAGACCATGATTACCGCTACAAAGATCGTCATTGGCTTTTTTACGCTGAATTTTGACATGGATGCTTTTCCTCCGTCCGGTGCTCTTACAGCGTATCCACTTATAGCGTCGCATGGCTGCGCTGCCGTAAGGGTTCGCTGCATAGCAGTTTGCCAAATGCTTGCTGCGCAACCATTTGGCAAACTGCTATAATCGTTAAGTGCCATGATGTGACTGACTGGTCAGTCCGTTTCTATTATAGCAGAGTAAAAGCCGATGTAAAGGAATTTCTGTACAAAACGCTGTAAAAAGTTAGCGGAGGCTAAATAAGCATCGCTGCAAACGGTGTGCAAAAGGTTTTTCGTTTGAGGGGAGGGGGTTCCCGAAACGGTTTGGGGGCGTTTCGCGTTCATTTTTGAACCTGTAACGTTTTTTCTTCTTTTCCCGGCCGCCGTGTGTTGCTTATTGCAACCGCAATGGGGTATAATAATAACATCAAATCAAAGGAAGTTTTCATATGCCGGAAAAGGATGCAACAAACGCAGGTAAAAAAAGGCGTGGCACAGTCGTAACGGTCGTTGTAATCACGATTGCGCTCGTTTGTTTTGTTTTTGCCATGATGAATATGTTTGACGTGCGTATTGGAGACCTGCAGAATTCATCTTCTTACCGTGAGCTTGCCGCAAAAAATTTTGCGGGCGCAAAGGATTCGCCGGAAAAGCTTAGCTCCATGTTTGAGAAGCTGAGGGAAACAAATCCGGATACCGTAGGATGGATCGATATTCCCGGCACGGATATCAGTTATCCTATCGTTCAGGCGGAGGATAATGATTTTTACCGGACGCATAATTTTTTCAAAGAGGAAAATCGCGGCGGGGCGGTATTTCTGGACGCGCAGGACCATATTGGGTTCACTGACGAAAATACGGTGCTATATGGTCAGAATATGACGGATGGTTCCATGTTCGCCGCGTTGAAGAATTATCAGGACAAGAGCTTTCTCAGTGCGCACAGCACAATATCCATTTATCTGGCGGACGGCACAGCAAAAGACTACCGGGTGTTTGCCGCGTATATCGCGTCCGACGAAGGGGAGTCCTTTACGGATACGTTTTCTTCCCATGGGGAGTTTGAGCAATATGTAACCGCTATGAAGGCGCTGTCTGAAAGCGAAAGCGATGTGGATGTGCTTGGCGGGAAAAGCATTTTGACGCTTTCCACCTGTGAGAAGGGCGAGGATACCGCAAAATATATCGTGCAGGCGGTTCTGCATGCGTAATGAGCTTACTATAGCGCTGATCTAAGGCTGCCGAAATCCGGCGGCTTTTTTTGCACAGTGGGCTTACAAATGTTGTGTTTTGCGGCGGCAAATATAAAAGGAATGCCCTTACAGCGATATAGCTGAATGCAGGTTATGCAAAAATTGCGGGAAACCGCTTGCATATGCAATTTATGTCAAAAGCTTTAGTCAACCTTTTGACAAATTGCCATAGAATTTGGGAGCAAAGCAAATGACGAACGGACAGATCAAAAAAGAGCTTCTTTGCATGGCGGAGGAAGAATATCAAAAATTTGCGTCCTCGCTGATCCCGGGCGTCCGGGGCGTGCTTGGGGTTCGGCTGCCCGCGCTGCGAAAGCTTGCAAAGCAAATCGCAAAAGAGGACTGGCGTACATATCTGGAAAACGCTGCGGATGATTCCTTTGAGGAAATCATGCTGCAGGGGTTTGTGATCGGCAGCGCTCCAATGGAGTTTTCCAGGAGGTTAAAATATATCGCGGCTTTTCTACCAAAAATCGACAACTGGTCGGTGTGCGACAGCTTTTGCACCAGTCTGAAAGCCACGAAGGAGCACATGGAGGAAATGTGGGAGTTTATTTTGCCCCGCATGTCCTGCGGACGGGAATATGAGATCAGGTTTGCCGTCGTGATGATGCTTAATTACTATATCAGCGAGGATTACCTGAACGAGGCGCTTTCCCTTCTTGTGAGTGTGAGCCACGATGGCTATTATGTAAAAATGGGGGTTGCATGGGCGCTTTCCATGTATTACGTGCGCTTTCCGCAGCAGGTGCTGCCTGTGCTCACGCAAGGCCTGCTCGATGATTTCACGCACAATAAAACCATACAGAAAATCATTGAATCGCGTATCCCGTCCAGAGAGACAAAGGATATGCTGCGTGGTATGAAGCGAAAATAGAGTGGAAATCCGGCGCGAATATTGGTATAATGGGAACGGTCATAAAACTGGGAATATTTGCGGAGGACGCATTTTGAAATATGACGTAACAGTCAGCATTGTAAATTACAATGATTATGACAGGGCCAGAAAAGCGATTGCTTCTATTCTGGAATATACGCACGGCGTTCGTGTCAAAATATATCTTGTGGATAACGCGTCCAAGGATGGAAGCGCGGTAAGGCTTGCCGATGAATTTCCGACGATTGGCGTGATATTCAGCGACAAAAACCTTGGGTTTGGCGCGGGCCATAACCTTGTGCTGCCGCTTATAGACTCTGATTTCCATGCGATTGTCAATCCTGACATTATCCTTGATGGAGACATATTGACGGAGCTTGCTGATTTTTTGCGTAAAAACCCGGATATTGGAATGTGCACGCCCCAGATCCACTACATGGACGGGCAGCCCCAGCATTTGCCCAAACGCAACCCGAAACTGAAATACCTGATCGCAAACCGTGCGCCACTCAAGCGCTTCGAGCAGCACCGGCAGCATTACAAAATGCTGGACGAAGACCTCTCGGGCGTGACGGACGTTGAATTTGCGTCCGGGTGTTTTTTATTTGTACGCACGCCGCTTCTAAAGCTGGTGGGCGGATTTGACGAACGGTATTTTATGTATCTGGAGGACGCGGATCTTACGCGCACCCTGCGCAAAAATACCCGTGTGGTTTATTACCCGTACGCTTATGTATATCACGATTACGCGCGGGCGAGCGCGCACAGCCTGAAATATTTTATGATACATGTTTTATCCATGTTTAAATATTTCTGGAAATGGCATGGGTATGACGAAACGAAACAGGAAGCTGAAATAGAAGTGAAATAACGATTTTGAAGAAGAGGTATGTAACATGAAAGGAATTATACTTGCAGGAGGCAGCGGAACGCGCCTTTACCCGCTTACGATCATGACCAGCAAACAGCTTTTGCCGGTGTATGATAAGCCGATGATCTATTATCCGCTTTCCACGCTGATGCTTGCGGGCATTCAGGATATTTTGATCATCTCTACGCCGGTTGACCTGCCAAGGTTCCAGAACCTGCTGGGGGACGGATCGCAGTTTGGCATTTCGCTTTCCTACAAGGAGCAGCCTTCGCCGGACGGCCTTGCGCAGGCGTTTATACTCGGCGAGGAATTTATTGGCGGGGATTCGTGCGCGATGATCCTTGGGGACAACATCTTTTACGGGAACGGCCTGACGCAGCTGATGACCGAGGCTGTGAACAACGAAAACCGCGCGACGGTGTTCGGTTATTATGTGGATGATCCGGAGCGTTTTGGCATCGTGGAATTCGACGAGCACGGAAAGGCGCTTTCCGTAGAGGAGAAGCCGGAAGTCCCAAAATCCAACTATGCGATCACCGGGCTGTATTTTTATGACAACCGCGTGGTGGAATACGCCAAAAACCTGAAGCCAAGCGCGCGCGGGGAGCTTGAAATTACAGACCTTAACCGCGTGTACCTCGAGCAGGGCGACCTTGACGTGCAGCTGATGGGCAGGGGCTACGCATGGCTTGACACGGGTACGTTCGACTCGCTGATCGAAGCGGCGGAATTTGTACGGATGCTGCAAAAGCGGCAGGGCATCGTGATGTCTGCGCCGGAGGAAATTGCCTTCCACCGGGGCTGGATTGACCGCGATACGCTGCGCGCAAGCGCTGCGAAATATGGAAAATCATCATACGGACAGCATCTGAACGCTGTTTCGGAAGGGAAGGTGCTTGACATATGAAAGCAATAGAAACCGGTATTGAAGGCCTCGTTGTGATAGAGCCGGACTGCCACGGAGACCACCGCGGGTGGTTTATGGAAACCTACAGCAAGCCCAAATTTGAGGAGCTTGGCATTACCTGCGAATTTGTACAGGACAACCAGTCCTTCTCCGCGCAGAAGGGAACGCTCCGCGGCCTGCATTTCCAGATCGAGCCGATGGCGCAGTCCAAGCTTTTACGCTGCACGCGCGGGAAAATCCTCGACGTTGCGGTTGACCTGAGGAAGAACTCGCCAACGTACAAAAAATGGTACAGCATCGAGCTTTCCGCAGAAAATAAGCTGCAGTTTTTCATGCCGGCGGGCATGGCGCACGGGTTTGTGACGCTTACGGACGACGTGGAGGTGCAGTACAAGGTAGATAAGGTATACGCGCCCGAGTGCGACCGGTCGGTACGCTTTGACGATCCGGAGATCGGCGTTGACTGGGGAATCGCGGAGCCGATCTTATCGGAAAAGGATCTGAAGGCCCCGCTTTTGAAGGACAGCGACGCAAATTTTTAAGACGCGCCGAAAAGACGGCGATCACTATATTTTGATATGTTTAAGGAGAAGCTATGAAAGTACTGATTACCGGCGGCGCCGGATTTATCGGAAGTAATTTTGTGTTCCATATGCTGGAAAACCATCCGGATTACGATCTGGTGGTTTTGGATCTGCTGACCTACGCGGGAAACCTCGAGACGCTCAAAGACGTACTCGATGAGCCAAACGTGACGTTTGTGCGTGCGGATATCGCGGACAGGGACGCTGTATTCGGCCTGTTTGAACAGGAGAAGCCGGACATTGTGGTGAACTTTGCGGCGGAATCCCACGTGGACCGTTCGATCGAGGATCCGGGCATCTTCCTGCGCTCCAACGTGATTGGCACGCAGACGCTGATGGACGCATGCCGTAAGTACGGCGTGAAGCGCTATCATCAGGTATCTACGGACGAGGTGTACGGCGATTTGCCGCTGGATCGTCCGGACCTTTTCTTTACGGAGGAAACGCCGATTCATACGTCGTCGCCCTATTCGGCGTCCAAGGCGAGCGCAGACCTTTTGGTGCAGGCGTACCACAGAACCTACGGGCTTCCTGTGACGATTTCGCGTTGTTCGAACAACTACGGGCCGTACCACTTCCCGGAAAAGCTGATCCCCCTCATTATTTCCCGCGCGCTTGCAGACGAAAGCCTGCCGGTGTACGGCACGGGCGAAAACGTACGGGACTGGCTGTATGTGCGCGACCATTGCGCGGCAATCGACAGGATTTTACACGATGGCAACGAGGGCGAGGTATACAACATCGGCGGCCACAACGAGAGAACCAACTTACAGGTTGTGAAAACGATTTTAAAGGAGCTTAACAAGCCTGAGACACTCATTACCTTTGTCAAAGACCGCGCGGGCCACGACATGCGTTACGCAATCGATCCGGCGAAGATGATGAACGAGCTGGGCTGGCAGCCGACCACCACGTTTGACGAGGGAATCAGGCAGACGGTGAAATGGTACCTTGACAATGAGGACTGGTGGAAAAACATCGTGAGCGGGGATTACCAGAACTATTACCAGAAGATGTACGCCGGAAGGTAGCCAGCTGGCACAGACCGTGTGCGCCCGGAATTTTTGGACGGGCGGCGGGACGAACGTTTACCGCAGTGTCGGAAATGAAAAAGCGCCTTGCCGGCTGGCAGGGTATGCAAGAGGTGGATAACGATGAAAGTATTGGTAACAGGCGTAAAAGGGCAGCTGGGATATGACGTGGTGCGGCATCTTGACGCGCGCGGAATAGAAAACAGGGGCGTTGATATCGACGATTTTGACCTGACCGACGAGCAGGCTGTGCTTTCCTTTGTGCAGGAATATGGGCCCACGTGCATCGTGCACTGCGCTGCGTATACCGCGGTGGATAAAGCGGAAACAGAGCAGGAAAAATGCTATGCGGTGAACGTAACGGGAACGAAAAACATTGCGCTTGCGGCAAAGGCCGTGGGCGCGGAAATGATGTATATCAGTACGGACTATGTGTTTGACGGGTTTTCCAAGGATACGCAGTGGGAAGCGGACGACGTCAAAGAGCCGCAAAACGAATATGGCAGGACAAAATACCAGGGCGAGCTTGAAGTGCAAAAGCTGCTCGAGCAGTATTATATCCTGCGGATTTGCTGGGTGTTTGGCAAAAACGGCAGCAATTTTATCAAAACCATGCTGCGCATTGCCCAAACAAGGGACGAGGTGTCTGTGGTGATGGATCAGCACGGCGCGCCAACCTATACCTACGACGTGGCGAGGCTGATTTGCGACATCATCGAATCGCACAAATACGGGGTTTACCAGGCATCCAACGAGGGCGACATCACGTGGTATGATTTTGCGGTGGAAATTTTCCGCCAGGCGGGAAGCGACATCGAGGTGAAGCCTGTCAGCACGGAGGAATACAACCAGACATACCCTACGGCTGCGTCGCGGCCCAAAAATTCGCGGATGTCCAAAAAATCGCTCGACGACGCGGGCTTTAAGCGCCTGCCGGATTACAAGGACGCGCTTGCGAGATATTTGAAAGAGCTGTGATATGAAGCCTTTGATTTCCGTCGTTATTCCATCCTATAACTACGAAAACTATATTTGCGGCGCAATCGAATCGGTGGCGGCACAAACGTACCAAAACATAGAGCTGGTTGTGATTGACGACGGCTCTTCGGACGCGAGCATGCGGCGGGTGCGGGAGCTGATTGCGCGCGAGGACATGAAAGGCCGTTTCCCGGCGGTGATATTACATGAAAACGAGCGGAACCTTGGCGCGCACGAGACGATCAACAAGGGAATCCGCCTGTCCCACGGGGAATACGTTGCGATCCTGAACGCGGACGATTTATACGAGCCGAACCGCTTTACCGTGCTGACGGGGCAGATGGACAGGCAAAGTGCGGAGTGGGGCTTTTCAGCGGTGAGGTGTATTGACGCGCAGGGCAACCGGCTTGAATCGGACGAGGCGAAGGCCTTTGAAGCGATTCAGCAAAAGCTTGAGGGAAAGCGGTTTATTGCGCTTGCGGCTGTTGCGGAAAACGTGAGCGTTTCTACCGGCAACCTGCTTTTTTCGCGGACGCTTTACGAGCGCGCGGGCGGGTTTAAAAATTACAAATACGTACATGATTACGACTTTTTCCTGCGGGCATGCCTGCAAAGCGAGCCTGCGTACACCGCGCAAACGTCGTACCTGTACCGCCTGCACGGCGAAAACACATTTTTATCGATCCATGCGGAGGGCGTGCGTGAAAACCGCGTGGTATGGCTGGAATTTTACCGGGCGGTGCAACGGGGAGAGATTGGCAATCCGGTGATTCTTGGCAATCCGAAATACATGGAGGAATTCCATGAGGCGGTGCGCGCGGAAGGCGAGAAAAAGGAAACGCTGTGGAAGCTGGCAAGAAACCCGTTGATGCGCGCGGGGCTTGCGGTTTTTAAAAAGCGGTATGGTATGGACTGAAATATCGCTGATTATTTGCAAAAAACCCCTTTTCAACGGGGTTGTTGTTATGGTAACATAGTGCTTGCCGCACTTTTTGCGCGGCAGGCTTTTTTTGTATGGTATTGTTCGTTGCGGCTGATTTCGCGCGGGCTGCCGGACAACGCACGGTTGCCGCGTAATGCGCGCAAAAGCCGGAGTCTGTTTCAGGATATTGCCTGCAAGGGGCTTATGGAGGGCGCTCTTCATTGTCCCTCCCTGCCGCGCGCCCGTAAGCAGAGCGGCGTACTTTATAGATATTTCTTTCTTTGTACGCCGCGTCCCCTCAAAGGCAATGCCTGTAACAGGCTCCGGAAACAACCGCAAAAAAGGCGTTTGTGATATTGCAGTGTGGAGTGAGCGGTGCGGGCACACCGGCGGGCTGCCCGGAGGGGCGGTGCGGGAAAGAAAGGAGCGGATAGAATGACAGAGCTTGTAAAAAACAGAGGACTGAGCAGTATGTTTATTGCAATCGCCCTGCCTGTGGCGTTGCAGAACCTGCTGACTTATGCGGTGGGTTTGATGGACTCCGTAATGGTCGGCTCCCTTGGAGAGGTACAGCTTTCCGCCGTTACAGTGGCAAACCAGCCGTTCTTTTTATTTATGATGTGCATGTTCGGGCTATCGTCCGGCGCATGCGTGCTGATATCGCAATACTGGGGCAAGAAGGACATCGAGACAATCTCCAAAATATTTGGCATCGTGATTAAGATCGCCCTTTTGATTGGTATTGTGGTGACAATCGTGGTTGCCATTTTCCCAAGGCAGGTGATGGGGCTGTACTCGGACGACGCGCAGGTAAGGGAGTACGGCGTGCAATATTTGCAGATTGTGATTTTCTCGTACATACCGTATGCGTTTACAAACTCTTACCTTACATGCGTGCGCAGCGTGGAGCGGGTGAAGATCGCGGTAATCACATACAGCATTTCATTTTGCGTCAATGTGTTTTTCAATTATATGTTTATCTTTGGTAAGCTGGGCGCGCCGCAGCTGGGCGTAGCGGGCGCAGCTGTAGGCACGGTGATTGCGCGTGCGACGGAATTTGTGATCGTGATTTTTTATGCAAAGAAGAAGGAAACGCGCGTCACGATCAAGTGGAGCTATATCCTGAAAAACGAAAAATGGATTTTCCGCGATTACATCAAATTCGCAATGCCCGTGCTTGTGAACGAAATGCTGTGGGCGGTGGGTTCGTCTGTGCACACGGCTGTTATGGGGCATATGAGCGTATCGGCAGTGACGACGGTATCCATTGTGACGACCGCAATGCAGATTATGACGGTGTTTATTTACGGCGCGGCCTCGGCTACGCTGGTGATCGTCGGGAAATACATCGGCGAGCGCAAATACGACCTTGCGCGCCGCAGCGCGAATAAGCTCGTGCTCGCAAACCTGCTGATAGCAGCGGTGACGGCTGCGGCTTTCCTGCTGCTCAAGAATACGTTTATGGGTTTTTACTCGATTACAGAGGAAACGCGGGTGGCTGTAAACGGCGCGATGTACGCGTCGGCAATCATCATTATGTTCTACGCGGTGAATATGGCGTGTATTGTGGGCGTATTCCGCGGAGGCGGGGATACGATGTTTGCGATGTACCTCGACCTTATCGTGATGTGGCTGGTGGCGATACCCCTTGGCGTGCTGGGCGCTTTTGTGTGGGGGCTGCCGATTCCAGTCGTTTACTTCCTGCTGAGGTCGGATGAGATTGTGAAGGCAATCGTATGCCTGATACGCATGAAGGGCGGAAAATGGCTGAAGGTGGTTACGCGAAACAAGGACGGCAAAAACGACCTCGACGCGGGGCCAATGCCGCCGCAGGATTCAGGCGTTCTTGAATGACAAAGCACAGCGGTAAAAAGAAAACGGCCTTTTGCAGGGCCGTTTTTTTGCGGGCTTCCGGCAAAGGGCTATACCACCACCACGCCCATGAGCTTGGCAAGCTGCGCTGCCTGCTGCACGGTGACGACAGCGCCCCACAGGTCGTCCCTGCCGACGGTGATACCGCCGATATCGCACAGGGTGAAATCGATGCCCTTTAAAGAGGAATCAAAGAAATTCGCCTGCCTGAAATCCGTTCCCGCAAGCTCCATATATTTGAACGAGCAGCCGGACAGCTCGACGTTTGCCATGCCGCAGCCGGAAAAGCAAACGTTTTTGAATTTGGAATCGTTGAAATTGGCGTAACGGAAATGACTGTCAAAAAAACCGACCTCCTGAAAAAAGGAGCGGTACAGGTTCGCGCCGCTGCCCTTACAGGAATGCAGCTCGCACCTGCTGAAATACGCGTTTGAAAAGTCGTTGTTCGAAAAATCGCAGAAGCGGAACAGTACGTTTACAAACTCCGCCTTTTGGAAGAGGCTCTGCGTGAAGCGGCAGTTCTCGAAAATGGTTTCGCGGAAGCAAAGCCTTGAAAAATCGGCCTCCTCCAGCGTCTGGTTTTTTATGAGCACGCCCTCGATGTCGGTTTCCTGCGCGCGGGCGTGGCCTATGGTCTTTTGCAGGTTATCCGGTTCGACCGGTTGCGGCGGCAGGGCGGGTTTGATCCGTTTCATGTGTTTTTATCCTTTCAGGCTGATGGCGCGGCGTATTGCCGCTGTTTTTTATTATAGCACAGGGGGAAAACAAACGGCGGTACAAACGCCAAAAAACCTCCCGCGGCTCTGCGGGAGGTTTCAGGGAGAAAAATGGTTATATCATTAAACGCCTGCGAAGGCGGGGACCAATGCAGGGGCGCCCGGCTCGGTTTCCTTTTGCCGATTCAGGTTGAGGCCCTGCACTCGTACATTGACCTCAACCACGCGAAGCCCCGTCATACTTTCGATTGCCGTAGTAACGCTTTCGCGCAGCGCGCGCGCCACGACGGGTATTTCCTGACCGTAATCCACGACGATAGCAGCGTCGATTGCGACTTCTTCCTTGCCGACCTCTACTTTAATGCCCTTAGAGAGGTTTTTCCTGCCAAGCAGCTCTACAAAGCCGTCGATAAAGCCGCCGCTCATGCCCGCAACACCGGGGATATCCACGGATGCAAGCCCCGCTATGGTGGCGATCACCTCGTTTGCAAAGGTTACGGTGCCATAGCTTTCCTTTTTTACAAACATATTTTCCCTTACTGCCATTTCGTTTCCTGTCATCTGGTTCATCTCCTTTTCGAGTGTGCGTGTTTTTATACTGAGTTTGTTTTTGTTTGTTATCTCTTTCTGACAGCATAACATGAAACCGGCTTTCGGCAGCCAAATGTTCACACTATCTTAATATTTATGTAATTATTTGTAATATTTTAACAAGAGGCAAAACAATGTCATTTTTTTTGCCGGGGTGGTATATGATCCATTGGAAATATGAATGTAATTTGTCCCGAAAACGGGAATACGCCCGCATCGGCATACCTGGTCGGACACGTAATTGCAAAGCATTTGCCGGGGGAGGAATAAAAAGGAACAGAAAGGCTTGCGCGGCGGGCTGTTTGCTGTTATCGTAGCTTGTAAGGACAATATAAAAGGAGATAAAAGAATGGCTGTCGTATCGATCATCGTGAGCCTGCTTGGAATCGTGCTGAGCTTTATACTGGGGTTCCCGCTCAGTTTCCTGATCGGGCCTTATGTGGGCATCGCGATTGGTATTGTAGGGCTTGCGCTTGCGATTATTGCGCTCAAAAAGAAGCGGGAGAACGTTTCGTTCGCCGCGCTGATCATCAGCATTATTGTGATACTGATTTGCATTTTCAGGATGATATCCATGTCGTCCTGCGTGAACGGGCTGATTGGGCTTGTGTCCGGCGCTTAGAGGAAATCTGCCCAGAGCTGCCACACCTGCCGATGGCAAAAGCCGTCCTCGTGGAGGATGGTTTTGAGCAGGAAGGAATAATAGCCGCGCCGGAAGGACTCCAGCGCCGTACAGGGAAAGAACATTTGATGCAGCTTGTCGTAGAGGTTTTGCAGGGTTTCCTGCCCCAGCACGGCTGCAAGGCGCGCTGTGACGTCCTCCAGACCGTTTACACAGGCGCACTTTGCATACCGGCTTTGCATATCGAGCAGGTAGTCTTCATACGCGTCGAAAAAATACGCGTCCGAAAGCTCTATAAAGTAGATGGAGCGTTTGGTTTCAAGCTCGCGCAGCTCGTTCAAGCACGCCGGCCCATCCGGGCCAAGCGCATTCCCCGCACGAAGCAGCTCTGAATACAGGCGCTTGCGGGGCGGAACCACCGGATCGGGGGTAACGCCGCGGGCAAGCTCCATCAGGCGGCTTGCGGCCTCGTAGCCGTGGCTTTGCGCGTCGTAAGCGGAAAACGTGGCCGCAGACTCGAGAACCGCGCTTATGTACTCGTCCAGGAGCGGGCTTTGGTAGCCAAGCCTTGCGGACAGGCTGCTTACCGTGCAAAAGAGGTCTGCCGCTCCAAAAACGCCCTGTGGCATAGAGCCGAGCAAGGTCTTTGAATGGTGAAAGATCGAAGTATCCATCAAAATTCCCAACCACCTTGTTTTACAGCGGTTTCACATAACGCAGGTAATACAAAACGTTTGATAAACCGCTTGCATATGCAATTTATACCAAAAGCTTGTAACCAAGCTTTTGACAAATTGTTATAAATGGTTGGGAATTTCCCAAATACAAAAACGCGCGGGGTGCGCAGAGCGTAGCTCTAAAAACCCTCGCGCGTCAAAATATCGTTGCACTCATTCCCGAGGGAATGTATAATGATACTTGATCGCAGTGTCCCTGATGGGATTGCTTGAGGGTGTCGCGGCACCGGATAGCAGGGCTTGGAGTGCTCGTAACACTCCAGCCTGCTGCGATTTTTATATTGCAGGGAAATTCCCTATGTTTATTGTATGGGTTAATGAAAGGAATGTCAAGAAAAAGGGAGCGCGGGATTCGTTTTATTTCGGGACGGGGCGGGAGAGCACTTTTATTGTTGTGGCTGACTTCGCGCGGGAACAGCCCGTCGCGTTCAAAGCCTGCTTACTTCGTGCGCAAAGGCATTTTCACGCAACGGGCTATACTCGCGCTGGCAGAGTGGACGCCCGGGCAACGCATGGTTGCCGCGTAGTGCGTGCAAAAGCCGGAGCCTGTTGCAGGATATTGCCTGCAAGAGGCCTCTTGAGGGCGCTTTTCGTTGTTCCTCCCTGCCGCGCGCCCGTAAGCAGAGCGGCGTACTTTGCAGATATTCCTTTCTTTGTACGCCGCGTCCCCTCAAAGGTAATGCCTGTAACAGGCTTCGGTAACAGCAGTCAAAAAAAGAGCGCCCCACAGTATGTGCCGCGTGGTGCGCGCAAGAATCGGAGTCTGTTGCAGGATATTGCCTGCAAGGGGCTTATGGAGGGCGCTTCTCGTTGTTCCTCCCTGCCGCGCGCCCGTAAGCAGAGCGGCGTACTTTGCAGATATTCCTTTCTTTGTACGCCGCGTCCCCTCAAAGGCAAAGCCTGTAACAGGCTTCGGTAACAACTGCAAAAAAAGCGTTTTTGATATTGCGGTGTGGGGAGAGAGGTGCGGATACACCGGAGGCTCGCTCTTCGGGGACGCGCCGTACACCACATAGCGCACCTTCGGTGCTTCGCGAAAGAAGCTGCGCTTCTCTCGCGGGCTCTCATTGCCAGAGGATATTTTGCATCGGCTTGCGCCTCGCAAAATGAATTAATTCCTGACGGCCTCAGGAGCGCTATTTATTGCTTGGCACGGCGCTCAGCGTCAGCCTTTTATGGGCACAGTGCAAACAATGATGCACGGCTTCCCATGCCCCTCAGCGCGACCTTCGGTGCACCCGCCCGGCAGCACAGAAGAACTTCGGGCAACGCACGGTTGCCGCGTGGTGCGCGCAAAAGCCGGAGCCTGTTGCAGGATATTGCCTGCAAGAGGCTTATGGAGGGCGCTTCTCGTTGTACCTCCCTGCCGCGCGCCCGCAAGCAGAGCGGCGTACTTTGCAGATATTCCTTTCTTTGTACGCCGCGTCCCCTCAAAGGTAATGCCTGTAACAGGCTTCGGTAACGACTGCAAAAAAAGAACGTGTGTGCATGGAGATGGAATGGGCGTACCCCTTAATACAGACTTTGCAATAAAAAACGCCCCTTGCCATTCATGGAACAAGGAGCGTTTTTATTACGCTTATGCGATTCCGGTTACTTCGTAGCCCGCATCTTCAACGGCCTTACGCAGAGCGCCGTCCGAGGCGGCTCCATCCAAAACCTTCAGCGTTGCGCTTTTGCTTTCAAGGTCTACGTTCACATCCGATACGCCGGGAACGCTTTCGAGCGCTTTTGTTACTGCCGCGCTGCAATGCCCGCAGCTCATTCCTTCGATTTTGATCGTTTTTTCCATTTTTGCCAACTCCTTTTTGTTATTATGGTTATTTATAACCGGTATTTCATCGGTTTTATCCGTGTTGTGCAGCTTTGGCTTAAAGAAGCGCAGCCGCAGGGCGTTGAGCACCACGGAAACCGAGCTGAAGCTCATTGCCGCAGCGGCGATCATGGGGTTGAGCAGGATTCCGAACGCCCCATAGAGCGCGCCGGCTGCCACGGGAATGCCGATCGTGTTGTAAATGAACGCCCAGAACAGGTTCTGTTTGATGTTACGCATCACGGCCCTGCTTAACTGGATTGCCGCAGGCACATCCATCAGGTCGCTCTTCATCAATACGATATCCGCAGATTCAATGGCAATATCCGTGCCCGCGCCAATGGCGATGCCCGTATCTGCACGGGCAAGTGCGGGAGCGTCGTTGATGCCGTCGCCCACCATTGCGACCTTTCTTCCCTCCTGCTGAAGCCTGCGGACTTCGCGCTCCTTATCCTCAGGAAGAACCTCCGCAATCACCTTTTGGAGACCGACCTGTTTGCGGATGGCTTCCGCGGTACGCGCATTGTCCCCGGTGAGCATGATTACGTCGATGCCCATGCGGCGTAATTCCGCAATGGCCTGCCTGCTTGTCGGTTTTACCGTATCCGCAACCGCGATCAGGCCAAGCAGCTGATTTCCCTGCGCGATATAGAGGGGTGTTTTTCCTTCGTTTGCAAGCGATTCCGCTGTGGCGGCGCTGCTTTTTATATCGATGCCGGATTCCTCCATCAGCTTGCGGTTGCCGGCATAGCAGGGGATTCCGTTGATTTTGCCCACAATGCCCTGACCGGGGATCAGCCGGTAATCCTCCACGGCTTCAAACGCTGCGCCCTTGTTTTCCGCTTCGGAAACGATTGGCTCTGCAAGCGGGTGGCCGGACATTTTTTCCAGAGACGCGGCGACGGAAAGAAGCTGCGCTTTTTCCCCGCCGTTTGTTACAAGGTCGGTAACGACCGGTTTTCCTTCAGTGACGGTGCCTGTTTTATCGAGAACGACAGTATCGATGCTGTGCGTGATCTCGAGCGATTCGGCTGATTTTACCAAAATACCGTTTGCCGCGCCGCGTCCCGTGCCGACCATAATGGCGGTTGGCGTTGCAAGGCCAAGCGCGCAGGGGCAGGAGATTACGAGCACGGATATGCCAATGGAAAGCGCCGTCTCAAAATGCAGCCCAAGCGCAAGCCACAGGATGAAGGCTCCAAGCGCCACCAGCATAACCACCGGCACGAATATGCCGCTGATTTTATCCGCCATTTTTGCGATGGGGGCTTTGGAGGAGGTGGCCTCCTCTACAAGCCGGATGATTTTTGCAAGTGCGGTGTTTTCGCCTACGGCGGTGGCCTTCATCTGGAAGTAGCCGGACTTGTTGATGGTGCCGCCGGTTACCTTATCGCCCACGTTTTTATCCACAGGCAGGCTTTCGCCCGTAATGGCGGATTCGTCCACAGAGGAATATCCCTGTGTGATCACGCCGTCCACGGGAACGGTGCTGCCCGCCCTTACAATCAGAATATCGCCGGGCGCAACGTCGTCCACAGGGATTTCCTGTTCTTTGCCGTCTTTTAACACGATTGCCTTTTTGGGCGCAAGATCCATCAGCTTTGCGATCGCGTCCGAGGTACGGCCTTTGGCGCGCGCCTCAAAGAATTTGCCGAGCGTGATAAGCGTTAAGATCATGGCAGAGGATTCAAAGTACAGGTCCATGGAAAACTGGTGTACGACAGCCATGTCGCCCGTGCCAAGCGCCCCGGCTATTTTGTAGATCGCGTAGATGCCGTAGCCAAAGGCCGCGCCCGAACCCAGCGCAATCAGGGAATCCATGTTGGGCGAACGCTTCCACAGGTTTTTAAAGCCAACGGCAAAGTATTTGTGGTTCACAAATAAAACCGGCAAAACGAGCAGGAACTGGGTAAACGCGTATACCATCGCGTTTTCCATACCTGAAAGGAACCCGGGCAGCGGCCAGCCGAACATCTCGCCCATTGCGATATAAAAAAGCGGGATGGTGAAGACCGCCGAGACAATCAGCCTCCTTTTCATGGACTGCATTTCCTGTTTTGCGATATCCGCAGGTTTGGGCTGTTCCCCTTTCCTGGCTGCGCTGCGGCTCGATGCGCCATAGCCCGCGCCTTCCACCGCCTTTATGATATCGTCCGCGGTTACCACATTTTCGTCATAGGTTACGGACATATGATTGCTGAGCAGGTTTACGCTCACGCTGCTGACGCCGTCCATTGCCGCCACGGTTTTTTCCACGCGGGCGGAGCAGGCAGAGCAGGTCATTCCTGTAATATCAAACATTGTTTTTTGCATACTGTTTCACTCCTTGCCGGTTTGACATAAAAAATTTCTCCTGTTATTATTATGACACTAATTGACATTAATGCAAGAATGCACTATTTTGTAATATAGTATCTAAAAGTATACTATAAACAGGCAGGGAGGATAATACTATGAATCCTGAAACAAATATATGCCCCGTATCTACAACGCTGGGCCTGATTGGCGGAAAATACAAAGCGCTTATTTTATGGCACTTAACGGATCGTGTGGTGCGTTTTTCCCAGCTTCGCAGGCTGATTCCCGAGGCGACGGCAAAAATGCTGACACAGCAGCTGCGGGAGCTGGAAAGAGACGGGCTGATCCACAGGGAGGTATACCCGGTGGTGCCGCCGAAGGTGGAATATACCCTTACAAAGGAAGGGGAAAGCCTGCGGCCTATTTTGGAGAGCATGTTTGACTGGGGGATAGAACGTCTGGAAAAAGAGGGACTTCATCCGTGCTGCTCGATGATGGAGGATGTGGACAAATAAACGAAATGATCCGGACAAAATAAGTTCAATGACGGATAGCCCTGCGGCAGCGCGGGGCTGTTTTTTATATGTGGGGTGTTGTTCGCGTAAAAAAAGGGTTGTCTGCGATATAAACCGCTAAGTCCGGCGCGGATATGATAGATTAGAGGCAAACCCGGGCTAAAAGAAAAACAGGCACCGGCAAGGGAACGGCAAAATGGATAAAAGAAGTATAATCAAAAAACTCAACGGGGTACTATTGTTTTTAATCATACTGTCCATGGGATGTATCATAGCGGTATCGCTGCCTTTTTCCGTTCGCGATGAAATCGACGACATTGATGATGATTTTGGAAAGGGCTGGACACTGCAATACCAGGGGGAGGCCAAAAGCAGTGAAATTGACCTTATGGTACGCAAAATCAAAAATCCTATGAACAAAAGGATTATTCTCACAAAAACGCTGCCGCAGGAGGAAATCAGGGATGCGAGCATCGCGTTTATTGCGGCAAGGCTGGACGTTGATATCCGTATTGGCGGCGAGGAATTCTTTCATTACGAACCGCAAACCATTTTGGGGAATATTACGATGGACGGGCCGGAAACAATTCTGGTCAGGCTGCCGGAGCGTTATATGGGAAAGGAAATACGGATTACGCTTGAAGGGAAATATCAGGACACAAGCAGCAGCCTTACGCATATGTGCTTTGGACAGGAGTCGAAAATAATCCTGCACAAGATCGGCACGAATTCAGTGAAGGGGCTATTGGGTTCTTTTCTGGTGACGATCGGCATCATTTTACTGGTTGTTGCCCTTTCCATGAGAAAAATCGAATTCGAGTATGGAAAGCGCACCCTGTGGATGGGACTTAGCGTATTTTGTATCGGATGGTGGTATGTGGTGGATTTTATGCACGCCAGCGGCATTGTGTATTACGATACGGCGGGATTTTTGTTGTGCGGTTTTTTGTATCTGGTTATTCCTTTTCTGGTGATGAAATTTTTGCAGAATGTGGTTTCGTCCAAATGGAGCAGGGTAATTGCGCGGATTTCCTATCTTTACATCTATGGCGGCGCTGCGCTGTGCGTCTTGCGCCTGACAGGGGTATTTGACTATGCCATGTATATAGTGGTATCGATGATTTTTGATTTTACGATGTATATCATGTGCGCTGCCGTATTATTCCGCGATAAGAGCGTCGCAAGGAGAGTGGTGGTTCAGGTTGTGCTTGTGGTGGGCTGCGTCGCGCTTGATTATGTCCGGCTGTTTACATTTCAGGAAAAATCTACGCTTCCTTTTACAGCTCTTGGCATCACGGTTGTGGTTTTGATCATGATGAAACGGATCGTTTCGAACGCCATCCTTGCGGTCAGGAAAAGCGAGGAAAAGAAAATGCTGGAGCAACAGTTAAAAATACAACTGGAGCATTATGAAACGAAGAGAAGCTTCAGCGAGCAGATACGCATTCTGCGCCACGACCTGAAAAACCATATTTTGGCGATAAACGGGCTTTTGGAGCAGGGGCGGGTACGGGATACGCAGGAGTACCTGCGTGAACTAACGGACATCGTAACGCCGAAGCAGGAGCTTATTATCACAGAAAACCCTGCACTGGACGCAATCCTGACAGAGAAAAAACACGTGGCAAATGAAAACGGCGTCAAAATGAAGCTGGACCTCAGGCTGCCCCGCGGCGTAAAAATTGCGCCGGAGGACTGGTCTGCCATCGTGGGCAACGCCCTTGATAACGCTATCGCCGGATGTATTGAATCCGGCAGGGAAGCGCCGGAGATTTTTTTGGGGCTTAAAGCGCAGGGCGGCATGCTGAGCGGCGTGATCGTAAACCCTGCAAAGGAGCCCGCACCCAGGGAAAAGGAAGGCGGGCTTGGGTTGATCAGCATTGCAAACGCTGTGAAAAAATACAACGGGACGATGAAAATAACAAGGGAAAACGGAAGGTTTCGCCTGGAGTTTTACCTGTACGACATTTCAAACGGCTAGACAATGTCCTTCCAGCCGCCTGAGAGGAATCCGGAAAGCTCGTCGCGCGCATTCGCGGCAAAATTGGGGCCGACGGGCAGTTTTTGCCCGGAGAAAAGCCGGACCGACGAGCTGCCCATGGAATAAATATGGGCGGCGTTGACCAGAAAAGACCTGTGCAGCCGGATAAAGGTTTGCGACATTGGGCGGATTTGGCGCTCTACGCTTGAAATGGAAGTGTAATGGCCGACAGGCGCGCAAAAATCCGGATAGAGAATTGTCTGGTGACGCTGCGCTTCAAAATACATGATGGAAGAGAGCGGGAAGGAATACTGGTCGGCGCCGGAGCGAAAGCAGTAGCAATCCGTCCTGCGCCTTGCCGCTTCGATTGCCGCGTCGAGGAAGATTTTCTCGAACTCTCCGGGCGAAGTAAGGTCTTTCACAATGTAATGATAGGCCTTCATGCCAAACGCATCTACGGCAAAATCGCCGCTGACGGTGAGATAGATGATCAGGGCTTTACAGCCCAGCTTACGCAGGGCCTCGCCCGTCTGTATTCCGTTCATGCCCTCCATCAGAATATCCAGAAAAATAATATCCGGCTGATGCGGTTTATCTTCCAGCACAAAGCTGAGCTGGTTGCCGCTTGTAAATTCCCTGACGCTGACAGGAATATTACGCCTGCCCGCAATACTGCGGATGAGCGCGCCATATCGATTCAGGTCGCCCGGATTATCGTCGCACAGATAAACTTGTATCACAACTGCCCTCCTGTATTCGTGCCGGAAAAACGTGCTTTCGTGCCGGAGATAAACCATAGCCGCCCTATTTTGGCATGATGAAAAAAGGGTGGTTTTTTGTTGCGCAAAAGCAGCGCATATGCCAAAAACGGACTGGTTATGGAATGCCCGGGTAAAAATGAAAAACCGCCCGGTACCGGACGCCTGATTGCACGTTGATTCGCAATATTTCTACATTTGCGAAACGATGCGGAAATATAGGTTATTTGGTCTTATTTTAATCAACAACAGCGGCAATGTCAAGAAAAAAGCGGGAGCGCATCCGTTCTACAGGCGTTTGGCAAAAGCCGCCGCAGCCCGAAAACCCTTTCACAAAAAGGTTATCGAAAGTTGCATGGAATAAGCCGTCAAATAAACCGTCAAAAAAACAGCAGGAGGAAAAAACAATATGGCACGAAAGGGAGAAAATATTTATTTGCGCAGGGACGGCCGTTGGGAAGGCCGTTACATCAAGGGAAGAAAGCAGGATGGAAAGCCTGTGTTCGGCTCTGTCTATGCAAGGCAATACCAGGAAGTAAAGAGGAGGCTGGTGCTGATCAAATCGCAGCTTTTACAGAATCCGTCCCCGGTTCTTATTTACCGGACAGGACAGGCGGCAGAGTGGATGGATTTTTGGCTGGAGGAGGTCGCGCGGCCCAACATACGCGAGTCCACTTATCTGGCATACCGCCGGCAGATCGGCAAGCACCTGATTCCCGCGTTTGGCTCGATGCCGCTGCGGGAGATCGACGCGGAGAAAATCAGGCAATTTACCGGCGTACTCAAAAGCAGGGTTGCGCCCAACACGATGATCGGTATACTGCGCCTTCTAAACGCAATCCTGAAGGAAGCGCGGATCAAGAGGCTGATCGAAGCCAACCCAATGGAGGAGTGCAGGATGCCCAAATTCAAACAGCGCAAAGCGCGCGTCCTGACGCGTGCGGAGCAACAAAGGCTGGAGCGCGAGACAGTACGGCAGGGAGACCTGGAATACATGGTGATGCTTTATACGGGCATCAGGCTGGGCGAATTATGCGCGCTGCGCTGGAACGACGTTGATTTTGTAAACAACACCCTTACAGTGGACGAAACGCTGCAGCGCGTGCAGGCAACGGCGGGCGGGGCAAAGACAAAGATCGTTACGGGGCTGCCAAAATCGCTTAGCTCGGTGCGGGTAATACCGGTTCCGTATTTTGTGATCAGGATGCTCAGGGATTATATGGAGGAAACCGGCGCGGGAACGGACGGGTACATTTTCAGGGGAAAATCCGGCGGACACACAGATCCGCGTACGCTGCAGGCGCGCTTTGCAAAAATTACAAAACGCCTCGGTATCAGGGGAGCCCACATCCATACGCTCCGGCACACATTTGCCACGCGCTGGCTGGAGCATAACAAACGGGGCGGCTATGAAATACTGGGCGAGCTGCTTGGACACAGCAGTCCGAAAGTCACGCTGCAGTTTTACGCGCATTGTACGCAGGCGAGCAAACGGCAGTCGATGGACCGGATGGAACGAATTGCCTGACCAAAATAATAAGCCGTCAAGGCTGGTCAGACGGCTCGCAGGAAAGCGTATCAAAAAGCAAAAAAGCAGGGAAATGGCGCGAATGTAGAAATATTGCGAAAAAACACGAATGCAGTAAGCGCACTCAGGCACGTGTTTTTCAACGAACCGGTTGCTTACCGTCCGGGAATGGTTCCAAAACGGGTAAAGGATTACCCGCCGGGAAACATATCCTGATGGGTATTATATCACGCGGTTCCACGGGAATGGATTAAATTACGGTGCGGCAGAATTAAATTATGGCGTGCCAGGATCATAGCAATTTGTCAAAAGGTTGGTTACAGGCTTTTGGTATAAATTGCAAATGAAAGCGATTTACGCCGAGTTTTGCATAACCGGCTTAAAGTGAAATCGCTGTAAAATAAGCGGCGCAGGGAGAAGGAAACAATGCAGCTGACAATCACAACCGATTATGCGATTCGGCTTGTTTTATATTTGGCGCTGAACAAGGGACGGATCGTTCCGGCAACGGAAATCGCTGAAAAAATGGGGATTCCTAAAAAGTACCTGATTGCGACAGCCCACAAGGTCAAAGCGGCAAGGCTGATTAA
Source organism: Christensenella sp. KGMB01412 (assembly GCF_055522415.1). Taxonomy (NCBI): domain Bacteria; kingdom Bacillati; phylum Bacillota; class Clostridia; order Christensenellales; family Christensenellaceae; genus Christensenella; species Christensenella sp. KGMB01412. Next base: position 76,866 of record NZ_JBVFVW010000007.1, read on the forward strand.
AGGGCATATGGGCGTGCGCGGGGGCTACAGCCTCATGCGAAAGCCGGAAGAAATAAGCGTTTTGGATATCGTGACGGTAACGCAGGGCGCGATAGAGATCGACCGGTACCGGGGGCGCGGTGAGAACGATTCCGCGCCTTATGCGGCACACTGTCCGGTAAAGAATTTTTTCCGGGACATCCAGCAGATGATAGAAAACCGTTTTGGCAGTATGACCATAGCGCAGTTGATGAATACAAACGAAACGTAACCTTGGGGGGAACAGAGATTGGTTGTAGCGATTTGCGATGATTGCAAGGATAATATCCTGCGGTTTACGGACGTCCTGTGCAATATATGTGAAAAATTCCGGATCGAATTGAACATCGAGCCATATACCAGCGGGAACCAGATGCTGTTTGAGCTCGATGACATGAAGGACCAGCCGGACGTGATCTACCTTGATATCGATATGCCGGGAATCGACGGCATCGAAACCGCACGCAGGCTGAGGGAGCGCGATTGTGAGAGCGAGATCATATTCCTGACCGCAAGCTCCATGAAAGACGTGATTCTTCGTGCGTTTGACGTGGACGCGTTTCATTTCCTGATTAAGGAAGAGACTCCAATAGAGAGATTTGAAGAGATTTTTTTGAAAGCGTTTGACAAATGCCGCAAAAAGGCGCGGGAAACGCTTGTTTTTTCGTGTGCGGGAGAAAACAGGAAGGTGTTCGTGGAGGACATCGTGTATTTTGAAGCGCGCGACCATTATATCACCGTGTATTACGGTAACAAGAATTTCGAATTTTATTCTACCTTTGGAAAAATCGAAAACATTTTGCTGGACAAAGGATTTGTGCGAATCCACCGTTCGTACATTGTCGCGGCAGGTAAAATTATACGTTTAAGCAAGGACGGGCTGCAGATAAAGGGCGGCCCGGAGCTTCCCGTGGGCAGGTCTTACCTAAAGGCGGTGAGGACGGCCTTCAAATCCCGGAAAACAATTTAAAGTACAAAAAAAGATGTCGTTCACGTAAAAAAAGCGTTGTTCACGATGTAAAGCGCACAAAAAATGGAGTTTGCGGTACAACTGATAATAAAAAAACTGGGCGGTATCTATCTATGCGGAAAGGAGCGGTTAAAACGAAAAAACAGAAAAATAACAGAATAGTAATGTTTTTATTAACGTTCCTCCTATTGCTCAGTATTCCGTTTACCGCCCTTGCCGCAGGAAACGGCTACCACCATGTGGATTGGGAGCCTTATTTTTGTATGCAGGCATACGACGTGACGATGACGGGCGTGCAGGCAAGCGGGTTCAACAAAAAGGGCGAGCTTGAAAATGAGATCGTGAAAAGATCAAGGTCGGTCGTCAAAACCTGGGAAAACTTTGAAGTGTACGAAGGCGGATATGAAAAGATAGATATCGGAGGGCTGGCGGCCCTGAAGGAGCCGGGCAAATATCCGGTTACAATGTATTTATTTGCGGATGACACGTCGTCCAACTATATAGAAATCAACGTCATAATCACAGAGCCAATGCCGGAGCCGACTCCAGCTCCTACACCGGAGCCAAGCCCTGAACCGACGCCAAGCCTCATGCCGATCCCTACGATGGAACCGCAGGAACCTTCGGAACCGCCGCAGCAGGACGAACCCGAGGCGCCCGCGTCGCAAACAGGCAAGCTGGCTCCTGCTCCAAAGCCAAATCCAACTCCCAGTCAAACGGAAGCTGTGGTCATAGAAGCTGAGCCGGAGGAAACGCCCGCCCCGCCCGCGCCTTCCGCAAGTGCGGAGCCTTCTGTTTATGCAGTGAAGGAGCCGGAGCCAAAAGAAACGCCGGAACCGGAGGAAGAGCCGCAGGCAGATGAAAATGAGGTAACGCCGCTTGCGGTGGGATTATTCGGTGCGTCCGGTATTGCGGGCGTTTTATTCGCACTGAGTATTATCAAAGACCTGGGATCGATCCGCTGGTATAACAGCAAGCGAAAAAAGTAATGGGGCACAGAAAGGAAACGCATGATGAACAGCCTTGAAATCATTGGAATGGTATTGCTTGCGGCGATTACCGCGGCGGGTATTATCATAAAATCTGTTACCCGCAGAAAGCTGAAGGATATGGACGGAATCAGCGAAATATTCCTGTCCGGAAGTAAAGAAAAGATAACGGGGAAATTTTAGAGATGGGCAATCAGGAGAATATATTGGGCTTGATCCAACCGCAAAACGATTATCCGGAAATTATCCAGTTTTTTAAAATGCTGACGCTGCCAAAAGCGCTCGTTGGCTATAACAGGGAGCATGTGATAGACGCGCTGCGCTGCCTGGACGGATTATACCGGAATAAAATTTTGGAGCTGGAAGAGCGCAACAAGAGAAGCCAGGAATTCAGCCAGAGCCAGATACAGCAAAAGGAATGCACGATCTCCCAAATGGAGAAAAAAATCAGGAAGAATGAGATTGTGGTGCAATACGGTATTGACGGGCAGCCGGCAGGTTCCCGCAAGCAAATGGATGTAATAACGCAGGTCATCCATGAGATACAGCAGGGACTTACCCTTGTGATCAGGAAAACAACGGCGCAAGCCCGGCAGGTATGCGAGGACGCCAAAAAGCAGGCGGACGAAATCCTCGCGGAAAGCCGCAGGAAAATAAAAGAGGAGCAGTTGCTCCACAGGCAGGCGCTCGACAGAATGGCGGAGCTGAAGAATCAGTATCTTACCGACCTTGGGGCTTTGCAGGCGATTCTGGGGGATATGCAGGCGGAAGCGGACCGCTTCCGGAAAAAGCTGGAAGGTATCCAGGAAAAATCGGCGGTTTGAACACGACCGGGGAAAGGCGATGGCGCCCCGGATGCAATAATCAGGTACAGGAAAGGGAGTTAATATGAAAGATCGTATGGAAATACAGCAGCTGAAAAAAATGGGGAAAACTGAATTGGTCCGCCTTGTGCAGGACTGCGACGACGAGAACCGCAGGCTTGCTGAGGAAAATGAAAAAAAACAAAGCATTATTGAGGAGCTTGAGCGGCAAACAGCGCAGTTGCAGGGACAGGCGGCACAACTGCAGGGGCAAATGGCGGATATGCAGATGAACCGGAAAAAAGCGCAGCTTACGCAGCAGGAACCGGGCTCGCTGGCGGATTCCATGATACAGGTAAACGGCGTAATGGAGGCCGCGCAAAATGCCGCAAAGCAATACCTGGAGCATATGAGGGAAATGGAGATCGCCAAGCAGAAGGAAGCGGAGGCGGTGATTACCGCCGCGCGTTACCAGGCAGAGCAGATCATTTCCAAAGCCAAAGCGGGAGCGGAACAGGTGAAGGAGGCCAGTACAAACGTACTGCAAAGCCTGCAAATTGAGATAGATAAGATGCTGTCCGGCGCGCGCGGGGAATATGAGCAGCGGATTGCCGCAGATACGCCGGTTCCGGGTGCTGAGGCTTATATCAACATGGCTTTGCAGCAAAAGCCGTTTGAACAGGATACGCAGGCTGAAACGGGCGAAGTGCCGCATCTGGACGATATTTTGTATCCGGCTGCGGACAGCCGGCAACAGGAAGAGGCCGTGCAGCCAGTCGGTATTCAGGGGGAAAAGCCTTTTGCGGAGATTACGCTGCAGGAAGAAAAAACACAAACCGATTTTCCCGCCGGCGACAAGCCCGGGGAGGCTGAGCCGGAAGACGATTATACCGACGGACTGAGCGATGAAATCAGGAGCGTAATAAGCGACCTTGCCTATCGGACGCAGCACATTGGCGAAACGGATTAAGGCAAACCGAATGATAAAAGGAGGTAATATTTGTGGCTGATATCAATCAGGAAATCAAAGGACTTCAAAAGCTGAGTAAAATGGACCTCATTATTTTGCTGGGGGAACTGGACGAAGAGCTTGAGGGATTTGAAAAGGATAACCGCGAAAAAGAAACCAAAATCAGCGAGCTAATGCAGGAGAATCAAGCCCTGCGTTTGGAAAAAAGCGACCTTACAGAGAAAAACGAGGCGCTGGTAAGCCAGATTCAGGCTGCCAACAAAAGGCTGCTGGAGCAGGAAGAGAGGCCTGTTAACCTGCAGGCGGTCGAAGCGGCGATCCGTCAGATGAACGAGATGGCGCAGCAGACGGGGCGGCAGGTGAACTTACTCAGGGAAATGGAAAGCGAAAGGCGTAAGGATTCTGCCCGCATAACCGAGAGTGCGCGCGTAGAGGCGCAGTCTATCATCGAGACAGCACAGATGAGAGCGATGGGCATAACAAAACAGTTGCAGAAAACGAATCTGGAAATGCTTGCAAATATGCAGGAAGCAATCGACAACGCGCGCAGGGGATATGAGGCTGCCTTTACGATAGAGCAGCAGGAAGCGGAACGGAGCGAAAATAAAATCCGCGAATTTCCGTCCCAGCCGGAAGACGTACAGCCACAGGAAGAGCAGGTTATTCTGAGCGCAGAGCAGGCAAAAAATCTTCTGAAGGTATTAAAGCGGTTTGGAAAGCCGGATGCGCAGGAGCAGGCTGAATAAAACGTGACTCCGGGGGAATGAAAAGCAGGGAAATCTATGCAGGAAAAAAGAAACAAAACAAAAACCACCCCGGAGAAAAGCGCAGAAGGGGAAAGGCGCCGTCCAAGCCTTGAAGCGGTAAGGGCGGAAATTGAGCGGCTAAAGCAGCGGCAGGAACGGAAAAAAGAGGTATGGGGCATTATAAGCCGCATCCTCTTTGTCGCTATGGCGGTTGTATTGGTCAATATTTATGTCGTAAGGATCGCGACGGTAAACGGCGCGTCTATGGAACCAACCCTGCATAGCGGAGATGTGGTTCTTTGCTCGCCGCTTGGATATACGCCGGATTATGGCGATATCGTTGTGACGGAAATGGATTTGGGAGACGGAGACCTCATTAAGCGCGTGATTGCGCTTGCCGGTGATACGGTGGACGTAAATTATGAAACGGGGAAGGTCAGCGTCAACGGCAAACAGATCGACGAGCCGTACACGCTGGGACCGACCAATCTCGAGGGAGATGTGGAGTTTCCGGTGCAGGTACCCCAGGGACGCGTGTTCCTTCTTGGGGACAACCGGAATAATTCCATAGACAGCAGGCGAAGCGTACTTGGCATGGTGCCTGAATGCACGCTGCTGGGCAAGGTATATTTCAGGATTTTCCCGCTGGAGGGAATCGGAACCTTGCAGTGACAAAGACATTTATCCGTGGAAAAAAATTCCCGGATTGCATTGATAAGCTGGCCGGACGGGGGACGAAACAGATTAAAAAAAGGCCCTCAAAAGGTGTTGTTCACGTAAAAAAAGTGCTGTTCACGATGTAAAACGCACAAAAAACAATATTTATTGCATAATCGGTTACACGATAAAAACTGGGGGAACCATCCCCGGATTAAAGTTGGCGATCAAATATCTTCTATAAGGATCGGACATTAAAGGAGAAAGATATGAAAAGCAATTGGCAGGGAAAGAAGCAGGAATATATTCAGGAAAAGCAGAAGCTTTCTAACCGAAAACGGACGCACAGGATACTTCTGATTATATTGGCGGTTGCGATTGGCCTGAGCAGCATCATTACGGTGTTTGCGCAGACAAATTCGGAAACCGCTACACCTGAACCTGTGGCGTCGGTTGAGCCTGCGCCGGAACAGGAAACGGCGGAGCCGCCGGAAGAATCAGTGCCACAAGAGGAGTCTCCGCCTTCGCAGACGCAGGCGGCGGAAGAACCTGTGCCTGCTACGGGAGGCCTGTGGATTTACAATACCATAACAGGTGAAACTGTTGCGGAAGGCGAGACGGCTGAATATACCCTCAAGGTGAACGGCGAGGCGTATATCAATCAGGCGTACCGCCTGTTTGACGTGACAAAATCCCCTGCCGAGGAGCTTGGAACGTTTGCAACAAGCGAAGAAGGTAAGCTTGCAATGGAAACGGGACGTGCGGCCTTGTTTGAAAATATTGCGGCGGATACCGGATATGTCGTGGAAGGAAACGCAAAAGAAGGCTTCGCCTTTGTGGTACCGGAAAATAATGGAACGCAGGAAAATACGGCGGCGCTTGCCCTGAATACGGAAGGCAATGTAACTGCATCCGGAACTGTAACGGAAGCGGGCAGCACGGCGCAGCTGGAACTGAAACAGGTTCCGGCGGATGCGGAGGAACCCGATACGCCTGACGCTGGGCCTTCCGAAGGCACGCAGGAAGGCGTAATCCCTGAGGAAACTCCCGCGCCGGATATGCCCGCGGAGAATCCTTCCTCGGATGAGATTGTTGCGCCTTTTGCGGACGAAGAAACGGAAGAATATAAATTCGAACTGAAATGGATTGCGTACGACAGCCTGCCGGGTACGAAGTCTGATTCGGATCTTACCCTCGACGGCTGGAACAATAAAACCAAAAAAACCGTCAAAGCGCAGGTAACTTTCTCCAATAATACGGATTACGCCGTGGGAGAGGTGCAGATACGCATCCCCCAGACATTGCTCCAATACCGCGACGGTAAGCCGATGAACGGCGCGAACTGTAACTTTGTGGATATCGGAGCACCGAAGGCGCCGGAGATGTATACTTCGACGGACTTTAACTATACGATCGATCCGGAAACGGGCGACGTGATCCTCACCAACTGTAAGCCGATTAAATCGGGCGGAAACAACCTGATCCAGATTGCATGGGCAGTAGACGCAATGGGGGTTGAGGATGAAACGAATTTTGGCTTTGCGGCAAAGCTCACGACAAAGGGCGTAACACAGCCGGACAGCAACGCCATCACGGGCAGCATCGATACGTCCGCGACGGTTACGTCTGCGACAAAAGCAGTAATAAACGGCGGCAAGGTCGCAAACTGGAGCACAGTCCAGAACTACGCGCCGCAGTTAAAAGACCAGGAAAAACCGGCGGATTTTGACGATTACTGGTATCTGGTATACCAAGTGCGCTATAATACGAGCTTTACGCAGCCTTATGATATCAAGCTGACGGAAATACCGGGCACGGGCGGCGAGCTCGTAGGCGGTTATTCGCAGCGGCTTGGTTCGGGCACTTCGGCGAGCGCGCTTGCGGGGCGGTGGAACCTCGAAGACAATACGCTGTCCTTTGATTACAACCAGACGCTTTATACGTCGAATTCGTCTTATTACTATGACGCGATCGTATATCCGAGCAGCACCTACTACATCTATTCCGTCGTACGCTTCCCCAAGGATCAGTATATGGTGGGAACAAACGCGGAGAATACGGTCAAGGTGGAGCTGACCGGTATAGACGACAAGATTACCAGTACGCAGGAAAAAGCGATCACCACGCCAATCGTGGAATGGACGCCTCCGCGTCCTACCGGCAGTCTTTATACAGGATATAAGGACGAGTATGGTAATAACGATATTGTTCCGCTGCTCAAAACGTCGATGGAAAAGGGCAAGGACTTTGAAATGTCCCATAGTACGGTTTCCACGACCAACAACGGGAACAGTAAATATAACTTCTATGTATATTCATACGGAAGAAAATATCTCAATGAGAACAGTATTCCCACGCCCGAAAACAGTAAACTGAACGTCATCGCAGAGGATGGCAGGATGCTTGCCAATAACACGGAGCTTGGGCCGGAGGATTACTATATCTCGAGCTGGGCCGTTAATGTATCCGATCTTCTCTGGATCATCGACGAAAGCCAGGAAATGTCGGATTACTATAACTTTTATTCCCCGACGGGCAACCCGATAAAGCTTTACGTGCAGACGGCGGCGTCGCCGGGCACGTGGCAGGCCGCGGGCGAGATTCCCTATGAGAATTTTGTAGCGAAAACCTCGGACCTCAACGGGCATGAACGGTATGCGGGCACCGGCGCACAGGACGCGATGGCCTATGTACCGGAATCCCTTAAAGCGGAAGGCATCTATAAGGTCAAGGCGGAGCATGAATCAGATTCTTCGCATGGCTGGTCGTCGCAGATCTATATGTATATCAATACGACCGTGCGGCATGATTCGCCTGTCTTTGAATCATTGATACCGAATTCCATCGAGACGGGAAACCGGATCAATTTCCAGAACTATATGACGGCACGTACCGAGCTTAACGGTTCTCAGGCGTGGTCGCAGGAATATTACGATTACAAGTATTTCGTTCCGATGTTCACGGTGAACAGCCACAGCAAATCCGTGAGCCTGACAAACGACAAACCAAACAGCCAGGTAAAGGCAAATATCCAGCTCACCGGCACCCAGGCGCTGAGGTACAATTACTATGCCTCCAGCAACTCCTACCGGAGCAACGTTACCTTCCAGCAATTAAAGGACGCGGGAGATCCTTCGCTCAGCGACCTTGGCTGGACGCAGAAGGACTGGGTATTTTACGACCTGCTGCCCGAGGGATATGCGTTCGATCCGAACGTGCCCATTACGGTGACGGCTCTTGGTAATAATACCAGCAGCAGGACCTATTTCCTCTCTAACGACGACGTAACGATCACATCCTACGACGTGATCGAGGATTACAAGGGCAGCGGGCGCACCATGGTGAAGGTGAACGTACATACCGAGTTCAACCCGACGCCGACCTATAACGGCGAGCCGTACCTGAGCGAGAGCCTGTATTTCAACATTTATGTGAATATGGGGGCGTATTTCCGCTACACGGATTACCAGACGGCGAACGGCAAGGAAAACGATTCGGCATGGCAGCCGCAGGAAGGTGAATTCCTGGGAATCGGCAACCAGTACAGCAGCAATGAATATATACGGCCGGACAGCGGCGTGAACGCGCCTTCCGGCGTTGGTAAGGATGAGAATGGAGTTTCGTATTTTGCCGACCTGAATGAAAACGGCAATACAGAAGAGATGAATACGCAGTATTCCTCCGCCAGCCGGACGATCGATATCACGGTGGCGACGGCGACCGGTATCACCAAAACGGTCAAGGAGGATGCGGACAAATTCGCGACGTACGACGAGAATGCGCGCGTTGCGACGGGAGAGACCTATACCTACCGCCTGCAGGTGCAGAATACGGACGGCGGTACGATGAAAAATGTCGTTATCTACGACAGGCTGGAGCGTGCGGCGATAGACCGCGCCGGTATGGAGGATTTTGCCTTTGACAGCACATACTGGCAGGGCACGCTGCAAAGCGTGGATACCATTCAGGCAAAGCGCAAGGGCATCGAGCCGGTGGTATATTATTCCACCAATCCAACTGCGGCGTACGACCTTTCCGATGCGGCGTCAGGCTGGACGACGACAAAGCCGGAGGATATGAGCACGGTAAAAGCGATTGCGGTAGACCTTTCCAAGAAGACGGACGGCACGCCTTACGTGTTTGATCCTCTGGAAGGTACGTATATCTCGCTTAAGATGAAAGCGCCGGCTACGCTCAGCGAGCCGACGATCCATGCCTACAATAATCCCGCGTGGTTTAATGAGTTTACGGCAGCCACGGGAGAAACCAAAACAGAGACGACGCTTGGCAACAGCGTTATCGTGGAATTGTTTGAGGCGGCGGAGCTGCGCGTTTCCAAGCAGGCGGCAGGTAAGGACCTGGGCGGCGTAGACTTTACGTTTACGCTGTTACAAAACGGCGACGCCTACGGCCCGACCGAATATACGCTGTATGATATCAGCGATCCGAGCAGTCCAACGGTAGTCCCGGGCACATGGGCGACGGATGTAAACGGTAAATTTACGCTCAAGCATAACCAGCAGGCGGTATTCAGCCGCATGGACAACAAAGCGGCGTACAGCGTGACGGAAGCTGCGATGACCGGTAATACGATCGTATCGCCGGAGGGCGGCGTTGCGACGGGTACGCTTGATAAGAACAACCCGCAGATCGTGGAGTTCGAGGACGATTATATTGGAAACCTTGCAAAGCTGAAGATTTCCAAGAGTGTTACGAAGCTTTCGGGCAGCGTTGACGCGCCGCCAAACGACGAGTTTGAATTTACCCTTAAAATGGGGAAAACCTCAGACACGATTGTGCCGTATGCAAACCAGGAATATAAGCTCTACCAGTCGAACGGCACCGAGATCACCGAAGGCGGTCCGTTTGCGACGGACGAAGACGGTATATTCACCCTCAAGGGGGGACAGTATGCTGAATTTCCGGACGTCGTAAAGGGCTGGCGGTATGAAGTCACAGAAACGCCCATGGCGGATTATATTCCTACGAGTCCAAGCTCGGGAACATACAGCGGCACGATCACGACCAGTACGTCCCTGATGCCTACGACGAGCGTTTCGTTTACCAACCGGTATCAGGCATACCGTCCGCTTAACGTGGAAAAAACGGTAACGACGACGCCGGGCTATACCGCGCCGGAAAACGATGAATTTACTTTTACAGTGAAGGTACGTAATTCGCTGTACGTGAATCAGGCGTATAAGGTTTACGACATTACGGATCCGGAAAATCCGGCGGAAGTGATCGGAACCTATGAAACGGACGAAAATGGGCAGTTTAAACTGAAAGCGAACCAGCGTGCGGTGTTTGAAGGAATCCTTGCCGGATATGCGTACGAGGTAACGGAGGATGCGAAGGCGGATTACGTTACTTCAGCAACGGACGGCAAAGGAAGTGTTTCGAATGGCGCGAACGGTTCGACGGCGGTATTTAACAACCATTATGAACCGCGCAACAAGCTGACCATAGAGAAGAAGGTTGAATCTGTAGAGGGCCTCACCGCACCCACAGGCGACGTCTTTGAGTTTACGGTAACGCAAAACGGGCAGCCGCTCGCAAATACGGCCTACACCCTTTATGGTGCTGATGGAAATATGATCAGCGGCAACCATGCCACGAACGACGAAGGCAAGCTCCAGCTTACGGCCGGCCAGAAGGCGGTGCTGATGGCGCTGCGCGAGGCTTCCTATAAAGTAGTGGAAGCGCCCATGGGGGACTATACCACCACGCAGACGGGCGACGAAGGAACGGTGGCAACCGACGACAGTTCAAAGGCGACGTTTACAAATAAGTACGATCCAAAAAGGGATATCAGCATTACGAAGTTTGTGACTTCATCCGAATCCCTGCCTGCGCCGCTTGATGATGAATTTACGTTTACAGCCAGGATAGACGGCAAGACGCATATGTTTAAGACCTTTAAGCTGTATTATGCGGAAAACGCAGAGCTTGGGGATGCGGCAGACTGGATCGAGGTTCCGGGCGACCATGCGACAAACGAGCGCGGCGAGTTTAAATTGAAGAAAAACCAGCGCGCTGTATTTGAAAATATCGCTGTAAACAGTACGTATGATTTTATCGAGAGCGGCAAGGACGGCTATACGTCCGGATTCCTGCCCTCAGGCGATTCATCTGCGGGTACGGTAGGTTTTAGCGACATCGAGATTTTAGCAAATAATACCTACGAGCCCAGGCAGGGGCTGACGGTCAAAAAAGTCGTTACGGGAACAGGAGTGCCGGACGGGGATGAATTTACGTTCACGGTTGAGGTGAATAACGCTCCTTACACGAACGAAGAATATAAACTGTATAACGCAAACGGCACGGAGGTAACGGACGGCGCGCCATTTACAACGAGCGGCGAAGGCAAGCTGAGCCTCAAAGGTGGCCAGTACGCGGTTTTTGACGGGATTTTGCTGAACTCGGGCTACAAGGTGACCGAGGATACGAAGGATGATTACGTACAGGATAAAACCAGCGTGGACGGCAACATTTCTTCCGCTGGAAGCATGGCCCAGTTTACGAACAGCTATGAGCCCAAACGGAACCTGACCGTACAAAAGACTGTTACGGCGGAACCCGGGCTTACTGTGCCTGAAAATGCGGAATTTGAATTCACAGTCATGGTGTCTGACGAAGCCTATGCAAACAAGGAGTATAAGCTTTATGGCGCGGACGGAAATGAAATCACGACAGGCGGACCGTTTGCGACGAACGGCGAGGGTAAATTTACCCTGCTGGCAGGCCAGAAGGCAGTTTTTGAAGGGATTTCCGCAGGCCTGAAATATGACGTGACAGAAACGCCGCATACAGATTATACGCGGACTATGGCGGGCTCTGCCGGGCATATCGCGGTTGACAACAGCTCTACGGCTTCGTTTAACAACCACTATGCGCCCAAACGCGACCTCGAGGTCACCAAAACGGTAACGGCAAGCACAGGCTTTACGGCTCCGGACGGCGACAAGTTTACGTTTACATTGAAGGTAGGGGACGTTACATACAAATATAAAGAGTACAAGCTGTATGACGTGAGCGATCCGGGCAATCCGGTCGTGATTCCCGGCAACCACATGACGGACAAGAACGGCCAGTTCGAGCTTGAAGGCAGCCAGAAGGCGGTCTTTGAAGGGATTGACGTAAACAGCTCTTATGAAGTAACTGAAGCCGCGAAAAACAATTATACGGCGGATGAAACGACCTTGGACGGTACTATTTCCGAGAGCGGCGAACAGGTAAACTTTACGAACAATTATGAGCCCAAGCAGGGCCTCACGGTCAAAAAGACAGTTGTAGGCCAGGGCGCACCGGATGGCGATAAGTTTACGTTTACCGTAAATGTGGGCGAAGCCGTTTATGCAAACCAGCCATACAAGCTGTATGAAAATGGCGTGGAGCAGATCGGCGTATATCAAACGGACGGCGACGGCAAACTGGAGCTCGAGCATAACCAGGAGGCTGTGTTTGGCGGCATTACCGTAAATACGCCATATGTTGTAACAGAGGACGCGAAGCAGGATTATACGCAAGACAGCGATACGAAGAGCGGAAATATCGATCCTGCGGGCTCTACGGCTGCATTTACAAATACCTTTGCCCCGCTGCGCTCGCTGACGGTTACCAAAACGGTAACAGGAGAAGGCGCACCGGATGACACGGCGTTCGAATTTACCGTGAAGGTAGGCGATGCGGCTTATGCAAACCAGCCGTACACGCTTTATGGCGCGGACGGAAACGAAATCGCCGGATCATATGAGACAAGCGATGAAGGCAAGCTGACGCTTACAGCGGGACAGAAGGCTGTGTTTGAAGGCATACTCGCAGGTCTTGAGTACGAGGTGACGGAAACGCCGAATGCAGATTATGTAACCTCGCAGACAGGCGGCAAGGGAACCATATCTGTAAACGGCTCCACAGCAGCGTTTACAAACGATTATGAGCCGAAGCGCAACCTGGAAATCAGCAAGAAGGTGACGGCGGCAGAAGGACTCGCAGCTCCGGAAGGCGACTTATTCACATTTACAGTGAAGATCGGCGGAGCTGAATATAAATATAAAGAATATAAGCTGTACGACGTGGCGGATCCGGGTAATCCGGTAGAGATTCCGGGCGACCACATGACGGACAACAAGGGACAGCTGAAGCTGACGGCCGACCAGAAAGCCGTATTTGAAAATCTTGACGTAGGTACGGCGTATGTAGTCGTGGAGAGCGGCAAGGACGGCTATGTGGCAGACCATACCACGCAGTCCGACAATATTGCGGATGGTGAAAATAACGTAGTGTTTACAAACAACTACGAACCGAAACAGGGCCTTACCATCAGCAAAACGGTAACGGGCAGCAGCGCACCGGACGGCGACCTGTTCACGTTTACGGTAAATGTAGGCGGAGCGGTCTACGCAAACCAGCCGTACACGCTTTATGGCGCGGACGGCGCAGAAGTGACGGACGGCGCGCCGTTCTCGACGGACGGTAACGGCAGGCTCCAGCTTACGGCGGGCCAGAAGGCAGTGTTTGAAGGCATACTCGAAGGAACCTCGTATCATGTAACAGAAGAGGCGAAGGACGATTATGTAACTGAAAACAAAACGCAGGGCGGCAATCTGTCCCCTGTAGGCAGCGTCGCACAGTTTAACAACAGCTACGAGCCCAAGCGCGACCTTACGATCACCAAAACGGTGACGGGCGAGGGCGCACCGGACAATACGCCGTTTGAATTTACTGTAAAGATAGCGGGCGAAGCATATGGATCAAAGCCGTACAAGCTGTATGGAGCAGATGGAAATGAGATCACAACGGGCGCTCCGTATACAACAAACGCAGACGGCAAGCTCCAGCTTACGGCGGGCCAGAAAGCTGTGTTTGAAGGGCTTTCCGCAAATCTGCAATATGAAGTGACGGAAGCGGCGAACCCGGATTATGGGACAACAGTGACGGGCGGCAAGGACACCATCGGCACGGATGGCGCGACGGCGGCGTTTACGAACAATTACGCGCCCAAGCGCAACCTGGAAATCAGCAAAAAGGTAACGGCCAGCCCGGGCTTTACGGCAACGGACGGCGACAAGTTTACCTTTACAGTAAAAGTGGACGACGCGCTGTATGTATTCAAACAATATAAGCTGTACTATGCGCCGGAGGGTTCGGAGCCGATAGAGATTCCGGGCAACTATACGACGGATAAAAACGGTAAGTTCGAGCTTGAAGCAGACCAGAAAGCAGTATTTGAAGGCTTTGCGGTCGGGCAGAAATATGAAATCGAAGAGAGCGTTAAGGACGGCTACGTTGCCGACCATACTACGCAGAGTAACAACATCGCGGACGGCGCAAACAGCGTGACGTTTACGAACAACTATGAACCGAAGCAGGGCCTGACGGTCAAAAAGACGGTTGTGGGCGAAGGCGCTCCAAACGGCGACGTATTTACGTTTATCGTGAAGGTAGCGGACGTTGCTTATGCAAACCAGGAGTACAGGCTTTACGCTGCGGATGGCACGGAAGTGACGGACGGCGCTCCGTTCAGCACGGACGGCGAAGGCAAACTTGAGCTTACGGCAGGCCAGTATGCCGTATTTGGCGGCATCCTGCAGGGTACGCCGTATGAGGTAACTGAGGAAACGAAGGCTGATTATACGACTTCTGTTTCGAATGGAAAAGGAGCGGTTTCCGCTGACGGTTCTATGGCAACGTTTACGAATACCTACGAGCCCAAGCGCGACCTTACGATCACCAAGACGGTGACGGGTGAAGGCGCACCGGACGGCGCGGCGTTCGAGTTTACGGTGAAGGTAGCGAATGCTGTCTATGGAAACCGTGAATACAGGCTTTACGCTGCGGACGGCACGGAAGTGACGGACGGCGCTCCGTTCAGTACGGACGGCGACGGCAGGCTGACACTTACGGCAGGTCAGAAAGCGGTATTCGAAGGAATCACTGCCGGAACATCCTACGAAGTGGCAGAGACGCCGAACGCAGATTATGAGACTTCGGTAACAGGCGGCAAGGACACCATCGGCACGGATGGCGCGACGGCGGCGTTTACGAACAATTATGCGCCGCACCGTAACCTCGAGATTGAAAAGAAGGTAACGGCGGCAGAAGGACTCGCAGCGCCGGAAGGCGATAGGTTTACCTTTACGGTGAAGATCGGTGGAGCTGAATATAAATATAAAGAGTATAAGCTCTACGATGTGACCGATCCGGCGAACCCGGTAGAGATTCCGGGCAGCCACACAACGGACGGCAAGGGCCAGCTTGAGCTCGAAGCAAATTGGAAGGCCGTATTTGAAGGCTTTGCAGTCGGCCAGAGCTATGAGGTCGTGGAGAGCGGTAAGGGCGGCTATGTGGCCGACCAGACCGTACAGGGCGACAACATTGCGGACGGCACAAACAACGTGACGTTTACGAACAACTACGAGCCGAGACAGGGCCTTACGGTCAGCAAGACGGTGACAGGAAGTAACGCGCCGGAAGGCGATACGTTCGGGTTTACGGTGACCGTAGCGGGCGCGCCCTATGCAAATCAGGAGTATACGCTTTACGCTGCGGATGGTACGGAAGTAACGGACGGTGCACCGTTCAGTACGGACGGCGAAGGCAGGCTGACACTTACGGCAGGCCAGAAGGCAGTATTTAACGGAATTCTGGAAGGAACGTCGTACGTGGTGACGGAAGAGCCCAAGGCGGATTATGTAACGGACGAAGCAACGCAGGATGGAACGATTTCCACTGTGGGCAACGTTGCACAGTTTAACAACAGCTACGAGCCCAAGCGCGACCTTACGATCACCAAAACGGTGACGGGCGAGGGCGCACCGGACGGCGCGACGTTTGAGTTTACGGTGAAGGCCGGAAACGAGACGTATGCAAACCAGCCATACAGGCTGTATGGTGCGGACGGGCTGGAGATCACGACAGGCGCTCCTTTCACAACGGACGGCGAGGGCAGGCTGGAACTGAGGAATGGCGAAAAAGCCGTGTTCGAAGGACTTTCTGCAAACCTTCAGTATGAAGTGACAGAGACGCCGAACGCGGATTATGAGACTTCGGTGACAGGTGGCAAGGACACCATCGGCACAGATGGTGCGACGGCTGCGTTCACGAACAATTACGCGCCCAAGCGTAATCTGGAAATCAGCAAGAAGGTAACGGCTGCGGAAGGCTTTACGGCGCCGGACGGCGACAAGTTTACGTTTACAGTAAAAGTAGACAATGCGCTGTATACGTTTAAACAGTACAAGCTGTATTACGCGCCGGAGGGTTCGGAGCCGATAGAAATTCCGGGCAACTATACGACGGATAAGAACGGTAAGTTTGAGCTTGAAGCAGACCAGAAGGCAGTGTTTGAAGGCCTTGCGGTCGGTCAGGGCTATGAGGTTATCGAGAGTGGAAAGGACGGCTACGTTGCCGACCATACCACGCAGGGCGACAATATCGCGGACGGCGCAAACAGTGTGACGTTTACGAACAACTATGAACCGAAGCAGGGCCTGACGGTCAAAAAGACGGTTGTGGGCGAAGGCGCTCCAAACGGCGATCTGTTCACCTTTACAGTAACTGTGGGGGACAGCCCCTACGCAAACCAGCCGTATAAGCTGTATGAAAACGGCGCAGAACAGATTGGCGTATACGAAACAGGCGACGACGGAAAGCTGACGCTCAAGCATAACCAGGAGGCTCGTTTTGACGGCATTCTGGAGGGTACGTCCTACAAAGTCGTAGAGGATCAAAAGACGGATTACGTCACGGAAAACCTGGAACAGGGAGGAACTATTTCTTCTGTTGGCAGCACAGCATCGTTTGTAAACAGTTATGCGCCCAAACGCGGGCTTACGATCACCAAGACGGTGACAGGCGAAAACGCACCGGACGGCGCGGTATTCGAGTTTACGGTGAAGGTTGCGGATGCGGCCTATGCAAACCAGGAGTATACGCTTTATGCTGCGGACGGCACGGAAGTAACGGACGGCGCTCCGTTCAGCACGAACGGCGAAGGCAAGCTCCAGCTTACGGCAGGCCAGAAGGCAGTATTCGAAGGAATCACTGCCGGAACATCCTACGAAGTGGCAGAGACGCCGAATGCGGATTACCAGACGTCACAGACGGGCGACAAAGGCAAGATTTCAACAGATGGCTCCATAGCGGCGTTTACGAACAATTACGCGCCCCACCGCAACCTCGAGATTGAAAAGAAGGTGACGGCGGCAGAAGGCTTTACAGCACCTGAGGGCGATCAGTTTACCTTTACGGTGAATGTGGACGGAGCGGCATACCGCTATAAGGCATACAAGCTGTTTGATGTGACCGATCCGACGAACCCGGTGGAGATCCCGGGCAGCTACACAACCGACGGCAAGGGCCAGTTCAAGCTTGAAGCAGGCTGGAAGGCAGTATTCGAAGACTTTGCAGTTGGCCAGAGCTATGAGGTCGTCGAGAGCGGCAAAAACGGCTATGTGGCGGATCATACGTCGCAGGGCGGCGATATAGTGGACGGCACAAACAACGTGACGTTTACGAACAATTATGAGCCGAAGCAGGGCCTCACCATCAGCAAGACGGTAACAGGAGCCAATGCGCCGGACGGCGATACGTTTGGGTTTACGGTGACTGTAAACGGTGCAGCTTATGCAAACCAGCCGTACACGCTTTATGGAGCGGACGGCGCGGAAGTAACGGACGGCGCTCCGTTCAGCACGGACGGCGAGGGCAAGCTTGAGCTTACGGCGGGCCAGAAGGCAGTCTTTGACGGTATTCTGGAAGGAACGCCGTATGTGGTGACGGAAACGCCCAAGACGGATTACACGCAGACGCAGCCTGAAAACGGCGGTACGGCAGGCGGAAATATTTCCGCGGACGGCAGCGTTGCAGGATTCGTTAACGCATATACGCCGGATCTCAGTGCGCCGAAGATTGAAGCGTACAAGACCAGCGACCATATGTACAACGAGAACGACAGGAATGAAGTGGTTGGTAAGGCGGTAACGCCGGGTGATGAGATCACCTATACGATCCATGTGACCAATACGGGAGACAAGGCCGCGCAGAACGTAACGGTACGCGACTATATCCCGGAGGGAACGACATATAAAGATACAAGCGCATCGCACAGCGGAGAGCTGAAGACAAACGCAGGCGGGAAACAGTATGTAAACTGGAACCTGCCAACAGTTGGAATCGGCGAGACGGTAAAAGTGACGTTTACGGTGGTCGTAAGCGAGGTACCGGAAGGCGGCAGCGCGGTGACGATCCGCAACGCGGCTACGCACGACGATGGGAACGAGGAACCCAAGGATCCGGAGGATCCTGATCCGCAGACGCCTACGAACGAGGTGAAAAACCCGCTCATCGAGCAGGTCAAGGAAGTCAGCCCGGCAGGAAACGTGGAGCCCGGGGATATCCTTACATACACGATCCGCGTGAAGGCGACGGAAGGCGGCGTAAAGGATGTTGAAGTATCGGATACGCTTCCGGAAGGCCTCTCCCTTGTAAAAGGCAGCATCAGCTACACGCTTGCCGGCAGTACGCGCCCAACGACAACCGGGTGCGAATACACCGGCGGAGTGATCTACTGGCCGAAGACAGATATCCCTGAGGGAGAATCCATCTTCACATTCAGGGCGGTAGTGGATCAGCTTGCGGATGGAACGGACAGCCTGGAAATCAAAAATGTGGCTGTTGTGAAGCCGGGCGGCGGCGAGCCGAAGGAAACGGTGGAAACGGACAGCACGGTGCGTACGCGTGAGGCTGATATTACTAAGACGGCGGCGCTCGTAGTAGATGGAACGCCCCAGGGCGAAGACCGCGGCAGCGAAGCGGCGCCGGTACAGACGGAGCTTTCACAGATCGTGGAATACCGCCTTATGGTAACGGGCAAAGGCACGGCCGGAATGAAGAGCGGGGACATCGTGGTAACCGACGCATTGCCCAGGGATTGCACGTATGTAGCGGGCAGCGCTGCGGGAGAAATCAGGGATGCGGTTTCCGGCTCGACGGCTGCGGTAGTATCTGCGACGGAAGAAGGCGGAGTTGTAACGTGGACAGTAAACGGCCTTGACGCGGGAGAGAAGGCTATGCTGACATTCCGTGTGAATGCGCCGGTAACGAGCGACGATGCGGCTACTCCGGAATACGAATGGTCAAAGGTGTTTACCAACCAGGGCCGGATGACCGATAAGGAGATGAGCGAAAAGACATATACAGAGACCGTGACGACTGTGGATAAGAATGGCAACGAGACGAAGCATTCCAGCACGGACAAAGTGTATGAAGAGAAAAAATACCAGAAGGATACGCAAATCACGTATCACGAGGTGCATGAAGTACCGCCTGTTACGGGAGACCTTGAGGTCGAGAAGAAAGTGACGGCGACAGAAGGCTTTACCGCGCCCGAGGGCGATCAGTTTACCTTTACGGTGAATGTGGACGGAGCGGCATACCGCTATAAGGCATACAAGCTGTTTGATGTCACCGATCCGGCGAACCCGGTACAGATTCCGGGCGACCATACGACGGACGGCAAGGGCCAGTTCAAGCTTGAAGCGGGCTGGAAGGCAGTATTCGAAGGCCTTGCGGAAAATGCCGGTTACGAGGTTGTGGAAAGCGGCAAGGACGGCTATGTGGCGGATCATACGTCGCAGGGCGGCGATATTGCCGGCGGCAGCAACAACGTGACGTTTACGAACAATTATGAGCCGAAACAGGGCCTCACCATCAGCAAGACGGTGATGGGCATGAATGCGCCGGACGGCGATGCGTTCGAGTTTACGGTGACTGTAAACGGTGCAGCTTATGCAAACCAGCCGTACACGCTTTATGGAGCGGACGGCGCGGAAGTAACGGACGGCGCTCCGTTCAGCACGGACGGCGAGGGCAAGCTTGAGCTTACGGCGGGCCAGAAGGCAGTCTTTGACGGTATTCTGGAAGGAACACCGTATGTGGTGACGGAAACGCCCAAGACGGATTACACGCAGACGCAGCCTGAAAACGACGGTACGGCAGGCGGAAATATTTCTGCCGACGGCAGCGTCGCAGGATTTGTCAACAGCTACCAGCCGCAGCGCAACCTGACCGTGCAGAAGCTGGTAACAGGCGGCGCACCTGAGGATGCAGTGTTTGAGTTTACCGTGACGGTGGGCGGACAGGCGCATGCGGATAAGCCGTACACGCTTTATGGAGCGGACGGCCTGGAAGTGACGGACGGCGCACCCTATGCGACCGATGAAAACGGAAAACTGACGCTTGCGGCAGGGCAGAAGGCGGTATTCGATGGAATCGCTGCAGGCCTTAAGTATGAAGTGGCAGAGACGCCGAATCCGGATTATACGATGACTCAGACGGGCGCGAGTGGAAACATCGCGAATGACAACAGCTCGACGGCCGTGTTCACGAACGACTTTACCCCGTCAAGGGATATCGTAGTCAGCAAAACGGTTGTGGGCGCGAACGCTCCGGCAAACGATACCTTCACCTTTACGGTGAACGTAGGCGGAGCAGCGTACGCAAACAAAGAGTATAAGCTGTACAATCTTGCTACAGGGGCACAGATCCCCGGAACGTACTCGACGGACGACGACGGGCAGATGCAGCTGACGGCAAACAGGAAGGCGGTGTTCAGCAACATTCCTGTGGGAAGCGCATACGAAATCGTAGAATCGCCAAGAGCCGATTACACAGCGTCGCAGGAAAAATTCGAAGGAAACCTGACTGTTGACGGCATCGACGCGGCGTTCACGAATACGTACGCACCGGCGCGCAGCCTTACGATCGATAAAACGGTTACGGGCGAGGGCGCCCCGCAGGGCGACACGTTCGAGTTCACGGTCAATGTGGCGGGCGCGGCATATGCGGAAAAAACGTATAAGCTCTACGATAAGCAGACCGGCGCTGAAATCACAGAGGGCGGACCGTTCAGTACAGACCTCGACGGCAAGCTGACGCTTGCAGGAGGGCAGAAGGCAGTCTTTGAAGGCATAGCAGTGGGAAGCTCTTATGCCGTAACAGAGGAGCCAAAGGAAAGCTACACGCAGGTTGCGCCGGATGGCGGCGAAGCTGTCGGTAATATCACAATGGACGGCGGCAGCGCATCGTTTACGAACGGTTACCTGACGCCTGAGGTCGAAGCATATAAAACAAGCGACAAGATGTTTGACGCAAACGACAGGAGTGAAGTGACAGGAAAACGCGTCGCGCCGGGCGATGAGATCACCTATACGATCCATGTGTCCAACAACGGCGACACGGACGCGAAGAACGTCACGGTACGCGACTATATCCCGCAGGGAACGACGTACAAGGACGGCAGCGCTTCTGACAGCGGTGAGCTGAAAACAAACGCAGGCGGAAAACAGTATGTAAACTGGAATCTGCCGACGGTTGCCATAGGCCAGACAGTTGAAGTCCGGTTTACAGTGACGGTGGACGAAGTGCCTGAAAACACTGCGCCGGTAACGATCCGCAATGCGGCGATGCACGACAACGGCAATAAAGAGCCCAAGGATCCGGAGGATCCCGATCCGCAGACGCCCACGAACGAGGTGAAAAACCCGACGCTTGTGATGGTGAAGGAAGTAAGCCCGCAGGGCGATGTACGCGAGGGAGACATCCTGACGTATACCATCCGCGTGACAGCTTCCGAAGGCGGCGTAAAGGACGTGGAAGTATCGGATACGCTTCCGGAAGGAATGAGTCTTGTAAAGGGCAGCATCCGTTACCAGCTCGCGGGCGGAAGGCCTGTTGCAACGGGAACGGAGTATCTGGACGGCACCGTTTACTGGCCGAAGACGGATGTTCCGGCAGGGGAATCCACATTCACCTTCAAGGCAATGGTGGATAAGCTTGCGGACGGCACGGAAAGGCTCGAAATCAAGAACACGGCAGTTGTAACGACGCCGGGAACAGAGCCGACGCAGACGGTAGAGACCAGCAGCACGGTGCATACGCGTAAGGCGGAGCTGCACAAGACGGCGGCTGTGATCGAAAACGATACTGCGAAGGATGAAGACCGCGGCAGCGCGGAAAGCCCGGTTCAGACAGAGCTTAGCCAGATGGTGGAGTACCGCCTGACGGTAACGAACAATGGCTCGGATGCTCTTAAAAGCGGGGATATCGTAGTGACGGACAGCTTCCCCAGGGGAACGCAGTACGTAGACGCGTCCCAGCTTGACGCAGTGTTCTCGGGAGGAACCGGCACGAGTACGGCGACTTCTGCGAAGGAAGTGACGGCGACAGGCGTGAAATGGACGCTTAACGGCATGTCGGCAGGAGAAACCGCGACACTCGTATTCAGGGTGTATGCGCCGGTAACGGCGGACGATCCGGCAACGGATGAAACCGAATATACCCGTACGTTCGAGAACGTGGCAAACCTTCAGGATAAGGAGCTGAGCGAAAAAACGTATAGCGAGACGGTAACGACCATTGACAGGGACGGTAACGAAAGCTCGCATACAAAGACAGATAAAATCTATACGGAAGAAGAGTATGCACTCGAATCCGAGCATACATGGCACCAGGTACAGGAGCCGAACATCACTGCGGTGAAGTCAAGCGTAGTGAAGAGCCCCGCACCGGGCGACCTTGTACCGGTTGTGAAGCCGGGCGATACCATTGCCTACACGATCACGCTTTCAAACAGCGGCGACGCGGCGGCAAAGAACGTACAGGTTCGCGATTATGTGCCGGCAGGTTCGACGCTGGTAGATACGAGCATATCGGACAGCGGCACGCCAAGTAATGTGACGGTGGACGGGACGGAACGCACGCGCATCGACTGGGTGATCCCGGAGATTGCGGCAGGCACGGAAAAAACGGTGACCTTTGAAGTAACGGTAGACGGGCTCGCGGAAGGCGAGGTTTCAGACATCGTGACAAACGGGGCATACTACCGTGTGCCGGGCCCAGGCGAAGAAAATCCGGAAGATCCCGACCAGCCGGACGACAAGTACGAGCAGACCAACGAGGTGAACCATCAGCTCACGTCTCTCGTGAAGCTCTCCGATCCGATGGGCGGCAGCAATGCGGATAATGCAGTGGAAATCGCGCAGGGGCAGAAGGTGAAATACACCATCCAGTTCAACGCGGAGCAGCCGGTGACAGAGCTTGTGGTAACGGATCAGGTGCCCGAAGGCATGACGCTTGTGCCGGATAGCATCTATTACGTGAAAGCGGACGGTACCAAAGTAAACGTTGACGACAGCGCGTACAACAGCGCGAGCAGGACGATCACATGGCCGAAGATGGACGTGGCGAGCGGACAGACAGCGTTTATGTTCAGCGCAACGGCGGACAGGCTGGAAGGGGCGCAAACGTACAAGCTGTACGAAAATACGGCCCATGCTTCCATGAACGACGGAAACGGCAACAAGGTCGAAGAGGATACGAATACCATCACGCACGAGGTGCGCGAAGGCTTTGCGGATATCCACAAAAATGCGTCGGTTGTAGTTGGCGATACCGTGCAGGACGAAGACCGCGGCAGCGCGGAAGCACCGGTAGAGGTAGCCAGGCGGCAGATCGTGGAATACCACCTGCGCGTCAGCTACACGGGCGAGCAGGGCGCGACAAGCGGCAAGCTGATCGTTACGGATCCGCTTCCGGCAGATACGACCTATGTGGACGGCAGCGCGACAGGCACGATGACAACATCAGTTGCAGGCTCGACAGCAACGGTCGGCGCGGGAACGCTGACGGCAAACGGCATGCGCTGGGAGATCGATGGCATGAAGGCCGGAGAAGAAGCGCTGCTCACGTTCCGTGTTTACGCACCGGCTACGGTAGGCGAAACGGGAGAGAAGCTGTTTACCAACACCGCGAACCTCGTAGACGATGAGAAGAAGAATACCGTTGATAATGACGGTAAGCCTGTGTACGAAGAAGAAGAATACGACAAGGATTCTGAGACGACGTACCACAAGGTGACCGAGCCGAAGATCGGCGTTAAGAAGACAAGCGACAGGATGGTCGGCGGCGATCCGGATGTGACAGGACAGCTGGTAGCACCGGGCGATGAGATCACTTATACGCTTCGTGTGGCAAACACCGGCACGGCAACCGCGAAAAACGTAACCCTGCGCGACTACATCCCGGAGGGTACGGAATATAAGGCGGGCAGCGCATCGCATAACGGCGAGCTGAAAACGGTAAATGGCAGGCCAAGCCTCAACTGGAACCTTGATGAGGTGGCTGTTGGCGACGAAAATGCGATCGACGTAACCTTTACGGTAACTGTGAAGGACTTCGAGCCGGAAGACCAGCCGGTAACGATCCGCAACGCGGCGACGCACGACAACGGCAACGAGGAGCCGAAGGATCCGGGTGATCCGCAGGATCCGGATACGCCCACCAACGAAGTGGAAAATCCGACGGTGTACTATGAAAAGACAAGTACGCCGGCAGGCGGCACGATGGATGAAAACGGCAATGCTGTGAATCCGGGAGTTGTGCGCGAGGGTGATATCATCACCTACAATATCACGGCGACGGCTTCCGAAGGCGGAGCGAAAAACATCGTGATGAAAGACGCGCTTCCGGACGGAGTAAGCCTTGTGGCAGGCTCGATCAGCTATAAGCTGGCGGGCAGCGCAAGGGTAGCGGTTGATGAAGCCGACGCATACGAAAACGGCGTTGTGACATGGCCGAAGGTAGACCTTCCCGAGGGAACGTCCAACTTCCGTGTCAAAGTAATGGTGGATAAACTGCCGGACGGCGAGACGGAAAAACAGCTTGCGAACCACGCGGTTCTCACGCAGGATAATCCGGGCGAGGAGGACAAGGAATACGAACCGACCAAAGACGTGACGCATACTGTAGCGACGCGCAGGGCGGATATCACCAAGACAGCGGCAGCGATTGAAAATGAAAACGCGCTTGATGAAAACCGCGGCAGCAGCGACAGTCCGGTTCAGGTAGAACGCCGCCAGACGGTGGAATACCGCCTGACCGTTACAAATACAGGCGCGCAGGGCATGAAGAGCGGGGACATTGTGGTCACAGATCCAATCCCGAAGGACTGCGTACTTGTGGAAGGTTCGATTGCGGGCGAGATCAAAAACGCGGTGAGCGGATCGACTGCAACAGTTAAGTCGGCAGAAATGACGACAAACGGCGTGCAGTGGGTACTGAACGGTCTTGATAACGGCGAACAGGGATACCTGACATTCAGGGTGTACGCGCCGGTGACGAGCGACGATCCCACGACGGATGAGTATGAGACAAACAAGGTCTTTGTAAACCAGGCGAATATGACCGATAAGGCGATGAGCGAAACAAGGCACACCGAAACGGTCACGACGGTTGATAAGGACGGCAACAAAACAGAGCACACGAAGGGAGAGAACATCTACGCGGAAGAAGAGTACGCGCTGGATTCGGAGCAGACGTTCCATGAGGTCAAAGAACCTCTGGTAACAATGGTGAAGTCTTCCGACCCGGTAAGCCCGGCAGAAAACGGACTGATCCCGGTGGTGAAGGAAGGCGATACCATCACCTACAAGCTGACGCTCACAAACAGCGGCCAGGCTTCTGCGAAGAATGTACATGTAACAGACTTCATTCCGGAGGGGACGACGTACGTACAGAATTCCGCGGATCAGGACGGCGTGTACACAAGCGCACAAAACCGTGTAGACTGGGTAGTTCCGGAAATCCTTGTCGGAAATGAAAACAAGGTGGAGCTGACCTTCAAGGTTACGGTTGATAAGGTGGACGACAGTTCCGTAGGACTGATTACAAACGTAGGATACTCCTATGTACCTGACCCGACCGATCCGAACCCGCCGGTTGATCCTGAGGACCCGACGCCGCCGGTTGATCCGTTTGAGCCGACAGATGAAGTGCAGCACCAGACGCACACGTTTGTGAAGACGTCAGACCCAGTGGGCGGAACAGACGAGCAGAGTGCCGTGGAAGTGAAACAGGGCCAGGCGATCACCTACACGATGCAGTTCAATGCGGGCGAGACAGTGAACGACGTAACAGTCAGAGACACCGTGCCGCAGGGACTCACGGTGGTACCGGGCAGTATTGAGATCATTGCCCCGGACGGAACAGTGACCAGGCTTGCTGACAGCGCATACGACAGCGCGTGGAGAATTATTACATGGAACGCTGACAGCGTACAGCAGGGCGTAACAGGCTTCCGCTTCAAAGCGGTCGTTGAAAAGCTTGCGGACGGAGAGACGGCGAAGCTGTTCGTTAACTCCGCATCCATTACATACGATCCGGGCACTGGTACGCCGGTAACCGAGGAATCGAATGTGGTGACGCATGAGACGAAAACGGGAATGTCTGAAATCCACAAGGCTGCGGCGCTCGTTGCGGGCGATACAGCGGCAAGCGAAGCAAACGGAACAAAAGATTCGCCGGTGCAGACAGACCGCGGACAGACGGTGGAATACCGCCTGAGGGTTACAAGGACAGGCGCTGCAAGCGGAGACCTTGTGATCTCCGACGCAATACCGGAAGGAACGACGCTTGTGGAAGGCTCGATCGGCGGCAGCATCCAGAATGCTGTGCCGGGATCAACCGCTAAGGTGACCTCGATGGGCACAAAGCAGGTACAGACGCCTGACGGATACGCGAAGAACGGCGTAGAGTGGACTGTGAACGGACTTGCCGAAGGCGAGACAGCGTACCTGACCTTCAGGGTATACGCGCCGCGCACGACGGATAATCCGGATACGCCTGAGTACGAGTACAGCAAGGTGTTTGAGAACACCGGCAAACTCGAGGACAAGGGGAATGCGGACCTCGTTTACGAAGAGGACACGGGCAGCCATAAGAAAGGCGACAAGGTGTTTGCGGATGAGGATACCACTAAGGTAACCGAAACCACATACCATGTTGTCAAGGAACCGGCGCTCGACATTATGAAAACCTCGAATCCGGGCGACGGCGCACAGGTGAATGCGGGAGATACGATTACCTACACCATAAGCGCTGCCAACAAGGGCGAAGACGCGGCGAAGAACGTGATCATCCGCGACGCGATCCCGGAAGGGACGACACTTGTGGCGGGCTCCGAGAAGTGCAGCATTGCGGGCGTAGCGGCGGATAAGGTCCAGATTGGCGGGAAAGACGGCCTTGCATGGATCATACCGCAGTTAAATCCGGGCGAGACCGTGACGGTAAGCTTTGCCGTAACGGTAAACGAGATGCAGCAGGCAGGCACGAGGAATATTGAAAACGTCGCACAGGTGAAAGAACCTGCGCCGGGCGAGGATCCCAAAAACCCGACGGACGACGGATTCAAGAACACCAATAAGGTAACGCAGACACAGACGCAGACTTATGCGGGCGCGTTCCCGAAGACCGGCGACGAGGGTGGAATGCCGATGGGCATGGTAATGCTGTTCATCCTTGCGGGAGCGGTACTGGCAGGATTCATCATCCTGCTCGTCATCCGCAAACGCAGGAGGGATTCGCAGGCTGCTTATGAGGCTTACTCCAACTTGCGCAGCAAACGGTAAAAAAGAGTAATAACACAGATAAAAGAGAGAAGCTCTCGCTTCTCTCTCTGTGGTTATTGCTGCAAAAAGATATGATTCACGTAAATAAGACGTCGTTTACGATGTGATTTACACAAAAACGTTTTTTTATAGTAAAAAGAGATAGCACCCATGCAGGCTCAGGAGGAAGAGGCGATGAAAAACGGTTGGATGGACAACAAAAAAGTGAAACGTATCATAACGGTTGTAGTTGCGATTGCAGTTATGATTGGAATGGTTGTCCCAACAGTAGCAATGGAAGATGGTGAAACAGCTGCGGACGTCTTAACGGCGGAAGAAATTTTACTCGAAGAATCCGGGCAACCGGCAGAAGAAGACGAAGGGGAAAAACCTTCAAAAGAGAGTGGACAGCAAGGCGATACAAGCCAGGAAGAAACAGACAAAACGGAAAGCCAGGCGATGGAAGAAACAGCGCCTGAGCAGGAAAACATTCCTCCGATACAGGATGAAAGCGTTAAGAAAGATGCCGGGGACGCAGCCACGGAGCAGAAGCAGGAGGTCAATCCCCTGTTTTCATTGGATGAAACGAAGCTTCTGGCGCCGGTTTTGCCTTCTACGGATGTTTTTGCACCGTTTGACTTGATAGATCCCGATGAAACGCTGATTTATCCGGGAGTTAAGGTCATCTGGTATAACAAAAATGGAACTGAAACCAGCGCGCCGGCAGGCGCTTCCATTACAGCTGTTTTGATGGATAAAGGACCGCAGGATTCTTACCCTGA
Source organism: Christensenella sp. KGMB01412 (assembly GCF_055522415.1). Taxonomy (NCBI): domain Bacteria; kingdom Bacillati; phylum Bacillota; class Clostridia; order Christensenellales; family Christensenellaceae; genus Christensenella; species Christensenella sp. KGMB01412. The sequence goes on from NZ_JBVFVW010000007.1 coordinate 105,246, forward strand.
CTGGGTACCTTCACAAAACAGATTGGGAACGTCGAAAAATACGGAAGTTTTAAATGCGGCAAATGGCTTCGACGGGTGGTTTGACAATATAATCAAAATGAGGTCGAAAAAGCTTGTGGTAAGCGGGGTTCCGAGTGGATACACCGTGACATATGATGATAACAGTACCTCAAACGAATATCCCGCTGGTTACGATCCGGAATATTTTTACATTAATCTGACGAAAAGCGACTCGGCGCCGGTAACGCTATCTAAGATAGAAGTAACGACTGCGCCATCAAAAACAGTATATACGGCAGGCGAAAGCTTTAGCAAAGCGGGAATGGTTGTAAAAGCAACCTATTCGGATGGCTCCAGCAAGGTAGTAACAAGCTATACATACAGCCCTACGGGGGCGCTTGCGGCGGGAGTCAGCCAAATTACAATATCATACGAAGAAGGCGGCGTACAGAAGACGACAACAACGCCAATCACGGTAAACGCAGCGCCTGTGCCTGTTTTAGACAGCATCGAGGTGACAGCGCAACCGACAAAAACAGCGTACACGGTAGGCGATACCTTTGATCCGGCGGGGCTGGAAGTAACGGCGCACTACACGAACGGCGGCGCGGATAAGGTGCTGACAAGTGGTGAGTACACGCTTTCTGCGCCCGATATGAATACGCCGGGCACAAAATCGATTGTGGTAACGTATCAGGGAAAAACAGCATCATTCGATATTACGGTAGAAATGGCGGCGCCTGAGCTTTCCAGTATAGTTGTCACAAAAAACCCGACAAAGACAACGTACACGGTAGGCGATACCTTTGATCCGGCGGGGCTGGAAGTAACGGCATACTATACCAACGACGGAGCGGACAAAATACTGACAAGCGGTGAGTACACGCTTTCGACGCCTGATATGGGAACGCCTGGAATAAAAACGATTATTGTGACGTACGAAGAGAATGAGGTTGAGGCAAGCACATCGTTTAACATCACGGTAAATGCGCCGGTTCCTGTTCTGGACAGCATCGAAGTGACGGCGCAGCCAACAAAGACAACGTACACAGTGGGTGATACGTTTGATGCTGCGGGACTGGAAGTAACCGCGCATTATACCAACGGCGGCGCGGACAAGGTGCTGACAAGCGGAGAGTATACGCTTTCCACGCCTGATATGGGTACGGCAGGAACGAAGACGGTTACAGTGACGTATGAAGAGGACAGCGTAGAGAAAACGGCAGCGTTTGACATCACAGTGAATGCACCTGTGCCTGTTCTGGACAGCATCGAAGTGACGGCAGAGCCGACGAAGACGACGTATACGGTGGGTGATACGTTTGATGCTGCGGGATTGGAAATAACGGCACACTACACCAATGGCGGCGCGGATAAAGTGCTGACAAGCGGGGAATATACGTTATCTGCTCCTGACATGGGTACGGCGGGAACAAAGACAGTGACCGTGACGTACGAAGAAAGCGGCATAGAGAAGACAGCGACGTTTGACATCACAGTAAACGCACCTGCACCGGTACTCGACAGCATCGAGGTAACGACAGAGCCGACGAAGACGACGTACACGGTAGGCGATACGTTTGATGCTGCGGGGCTGGAAGTAACGGCGCATTACACGAATGGCGGCGCGGATAAGGTGTTGACAAGCGGGGAATATACGCTTTCCACGCCCGATATGAGCACTTCCGGCACGAAGACGATTACTGTAACCTATGAAGAAAGCGGCATAGAGAAGACAACAACGTTTGACATCACAGTAAACGCACCTGTACCAGTACTTGACAGTATCGAGGTGACAGAGCAGCCGACACAAACAACGTACACGGTAGGCGACACGTTTGATCCTGCGGGGCTC